>JBIOWC010000237.1:0-9145 GCA_044868105.1 Blastocatellia bacterium | reverse complement strand
CAATGTAATTCTGGCTGATGTTGATGGCAAACTGGTCGGTTATGGCAATTTCATCATCAGTGAACTGACCTGGTCGCGACATCTGAGCGAAATTCAATTGATGGTCAGTCGCGATTCGCGGGGGTTGGGAATTGGCAGTCTGCTGGCAGAAGAAGGTTTCGCCATGGCGAAAGATTTGGGGATGCAAAAAATCATCGCCCGTATGGCGAGCGAGCAAAAAAGCGCGATTCAGGTTTTCGAGCGTCTGGGATTTCGCGCTGAAGCGTTGCTTTCCGATTTCGTCATAGACCGTAACGACCGCACCCATGATTTACTGGTTATGTCACACGATGTCACGGGTCTAACCGATTAAGCAGAAACCCATCATGCAAACGTTCCTATCCAGCTCGGCAAAACTACAGGCGGATTTTTTTCGTGGCTTAAATCGCCTTGTTGAACCATTGGTGCGTGCTGGGTTCGCTTCATCGGCCTGCAGTCCGACCGGGTTGATTGTCCTTGAAACCCGGGGACGAAAGACCGGGCGTATAGTCAAGGTTCCCCTGATGGCAATGCGCATCGGGTCTTTTGTTTTGGTCAGCACCTTTCGCTATCGGTCGCAATGGGTAAAAAATCTGCGCGCCAATTCGGCGGTTCGTTACTGGCTGGGCGGAAAAGCTTACGACGGGACGGCTAGGGTTATATCAGACCAGCTAACGGCTGATGATTGGGGAGAATTACCGCCAGTTATCAGGAACTTTGTCATTATGCAAAGACCGTCGGTGGCCATATTCGGGGGACATATCGTAATCTTGCAGCCGCGTCAGTAAGCGCGCCCGCAAAAAAGGAGTGGAGATGGCAACTGCAACCAAAAAATTGCCCGCCGAATTATCGGCCTACGAAGCCGCGAAAGCGCGGCGCGCCTTTGAACGCAGACGTCCACACGGACCACGCAGTAAAAAACCCGGCGACCAGCTGGTGCCAATGAGTCGCGACCCGCTCGCTTATATGGTGAAGCTGGCGCACGACTATCCGGACCTCAGCTACATTCGACTCGGCAATCAACGGACCTTTCTCTTGAGCCATCCCGAATATGTTCATGATGTGTTAGTGGCGAATGATTGGAATTTTCTGAAAGGCCGGGGGCTCAGACGCGCCAAAAAAGTTTTAGGCAACGGGCTACTGACCAGCGAAGGCAATTTTCATCGTCGTCAACGCCGCCTTTCACAACCGGCTTTTCACCGGCAAAGAATCGCCGCTTATGCCGAGACCATGTCTGAATATGCGGCGCGGGCGCGCGACCGCTGGCAAGCGGGCGAACGGCGCGACATCGCGCATGACATGATGAGCCTGACGCTGGCGATTGTCGCAAAAACTTTGTTCGATGCCGACGTGGAATCCGAAGCTCAAGAGATTGGTAAAGCGCTCAGTGAAGTGCTGGAAATCTTTTCGACCTTTTCTTCCCCGCTCACAGAGATTGTTGACAAGTTGCCGCTTCCGAAAAACCTGCGCGCTAAAAAAGGTAAAGAACGACTCGACGAAACGATCTTTCGAATTATCGAAGAACGGCGCGCCGCAAGCGAAGACAAAGGCGATTTGCTGTCGATGCTGATGGCGGCGCAGGACGAAGAAGAAGGCAGTGGCGGCATGTCCGACGAACAACTGCGCGATGAAGTGATGACGCTCTTTTTAGCCGGGCATGAAACCACGGCAAACGCTTTGACGTGGACCTGGTATCTCTTATCCCAACATCCTGAAGTCGAAGCGAAATTTCACGCCGAAGTTGATGCCGTGTTAGGCAATCGTCTGGCGACGGTTGAAGATGTCGCCAATTTGAAATACACCGAACAACTGGTCACCGAATCCATGCGCCTCTATCCGCCGGTCTGGGTAGTCAGCCGTCGGTCAATCAGCGGCCTTAAAATCGGCGGCTATTACATTCCGCCGAAATCCATCATGCTGTGCAGTCAATATGTGATTCATCACGACGCGCGATTTTACACGGAACCGGAAAAATTCATGCCTGAACGCTGGACGCCCGAATTTCAGAAGAGCTTGCCGAAAATGGCCTATTTCCCCTTCGGGGGCGGCCCGCGCCTCTGTATCGGCGAACCGTTCGCCTGGATGGAAGCGATCTTGTTGCTTACCACGATTGCGCAAAAATGGAAATTGCGTTTAGTCAAAGGGCACAAAGTCGAGCCGCAACCGCTCATCACCCTCAGACCGAAACACGGCATGAAGATGGTTATTGAACCCAGATAAGGACTGAGAAGAAACGCTGAAGGATGAAGTCGGAACGATGAACGATTTAGTCCCCCTACATCGTTCATCGTTCCGACTTCATCCTCTCTTTTTACGGAGTAAATAATGACAGCGAATCTCAATCGCAGATTGACGACCCTGGATGCCAGCTTCCTTTATTTCGAGAGAAAGGAAGCGCCGATGCACATCGGCAGCGTCTGCATCTTTGAAGGCGAAGTGCCTTTTGAAAAGTTTGTTGAAACCCTGGATGCCAAGATGCACCTGTTGCCGCGCTATCAACAGGTCGTCGTGCCCGACCCCTTCAATCTCGGTCATCCGACCTGGGAACACGACACCAATTTCGACATCGGCAACCACATTTTCAAACTGCAGGTTGAGGCGCCGGGCGGCGAAGCGGAGTTGATTGAACTGGCCGGTCAAATCTTTACGCCAATGATGGAGCGCCACAAACCGCTGTGGGATATTTATCTAATTTATGGACTCGAAGGCCATCGCACAGCGATGATCTCACGGGTCCATCATTGCATGGTGGATGGGATGTCAGGCGTGGCGCTGCTCAAGATTGTTCTGGATTTTTCACCCAACCCGGAACCGCTGCCGCCGAAACCGGAATTTACCCCGCCCGAGCCCAGACCGGATGCCACGCGACGCTTCTTCGATTCAATTTTAGGGGGAATGCAGGAGGGCATGAATCGGTGGATGGAATTTCAAAACGGACTGTTGAATTTAGCCGAGTCCTGGACGCGTAGAGATGCGCGCACCGCTATGCAAGGGATTGCCGGGTTTCTTCCCGGTCTGGCAACGCCACCCGCCCAACTCCCGTTTAACCGGGCAACCACCGGCAAACGCAAACTGGTGTGGCAGGAATTTTCATTCGCCGAAGCCCGCGCCATTCGCAGCGCTTGCGGGGGCACAGTCAATGATGTAGTCTTGACCGTCCTTTCGGGTGCGGTCTCGCGTTATCTTGAGTTGCACAATCAACCGATTGAAAATCGCATGCTGCGAGTGATGGTGCCGGTGAGCCTTCGTCAAGATGATCAGCGCGGCGCGTTGGGTAATCTGGTTTCTATGCTTCCGGTAGAGATACCGCTTGATTTAGGCGACCCGATTGAGCGTTTCCGTTACATCAATGACAAGACCATGAAGATGAAAGCCGGGCGGGTTGCCGAGGGACTCAATCTCTTTTCGGCATTGATGGGCATTTTGCCGGCGCCTGTGCAAGCGCTTGCCGGCGCGATTGCCAACACGCCGGTCGCGCCCTACAACATGGTTTCGACCAATGTGCCGGGTCCGCAAGTGCCGCTTTATCTGGTCGGCAAAAAGATGGTTGCCTATTACCCGTATGTGCCGGTTGGTTATGCAGTCGGCTGCGGTTGCGCGATTATGAGTTATGACCAGAAGTTGACTTTCGGGTTGACCGCCGATACCGACGCCATGCCCGATGTTGAAAACTTGAAGGAATGTTTGCGGGAGTCATTTATTGAATTGAGAAGTGCAGCCGGGGTTGCAGAGATTAAACCGCCTGAGATAAAGAAAGAGCCGCCGGTAGCAAAATCCGCCGGGACGACGCAAGCGGTCAACAAGCGCGCGGCGAAAAAACCGGCAAAGAAGGCGCCGACAAAAAAGGCAGCAACCAAACAAGTCGCAACCAAACAAGTCGCTGCAAAACCAAGGGCCACGAAGCCCAGCGCGACAAAACAGGCCGCAAAGAAAAAAGCTCCGGCGAAAAAACAAAAGGCAAGCAAATAACCGCGCGGCATTTTTCAAATGAAATCAATTTCAAATGAAACCAATTCGCATAGGAAACATAAATAGGGATTGAATAAAAGGCAGGGATTATCCTTGCCTTTTATTTTGGCTGCAAAGCGGTAAAAGAGTCGCTACAATCAAATTGTCTCAGGGGCTGCGCTAGATCAACAGAATCGAGGACTCGGCAATGTCAAAACCACTGGTATCCTTTCACAAAGAGTTTCAAACCGCAGACCGTCCCATCTGGCTCGAAGCGCTGGCCGGCATAGATTGGCTGGCGCTCCACGCGTCGCCGGTCTATTACGGGCTTGGCGCTCCGCGCGGCAATCGTTCGGCGGTTGTCGTAGTTCCCGGTTTTCTCGGCACCGACCTTTATTTAACGGAGATGTATTACTGGCTGCGCCGCATCGGCTATAGCCCGTATTTTTCCGGCATCGGTTGGAATGCCGATTGTTTGAATACGCTGGTCGGTCGTCTGCTGAAGACCGTTGAGCGGGCGCACAAAGAAACCGGCAAGCGCGTGCATTTAATCGGGCATAGTCTGGGCGGCGTGTTGTCGCGTTCAGCGGCTGAAAAACGCCCGGACTTGATTGCTTCAATCATCACCCTTGGTTCACCGTTTCGCGGCGTCCGTTCGCATCCGATTGTTTTGGAAACTTCGAAGATTGTCCGCACGAAAATTTTATCAGCGCGCAAAGGCAAAGCGGGTTACCCGGACACCTATCCGGAATGTTACACAGGTTTTTGCACCTGTGATGCGGTGATGTGTTTGCAAAATTTTTCCGAGTCGGTTCAACAAACCGCGATTTATACGAAGACCGATGGCATAGTTGATTGGCGGGTGTGCATTCACGAAGACCCCAAGATGAATTTTGAAGTCCGGGCAACACACGTCGGGCTGGCCTTCAACCCTGCGGTCTATAGCATCATGGCAAAGCAATTATCGAAAGCCGCGAAAGCGCAATAGCGAATCTTCACCGACTCCATCGGGCAGTGGCTTATTTCACCTGCTCAACTTTATTGCCGGTCGAACGATCAACGATTTTAGGTTTATCACCTTGCGCGGCTTTCTTCCAGCGCACCGTATTATCGGCGCTCTCCAGAACGATGCTGGCAACCACATCAATGGTAATCTTATTGGTGGAGCCATTGACGCGAACTTCGTTACATTGCCCTTTCAAGAACAACTCGCTGTCATTGGCATCAACCACCACATTATTCCCGTTGCAATTGACCGTCTTACGCAGATCGTGACCGCCAATCACAATATCTTCACCGGCGTAATTGGCAAGCTCAACGGCGCTTGGCGTTAAGACATTGCCGCAAATCAAGATTAAGAGCAGCACGATTGAAAACCTTATTCTCATCGCCATACCTCCTTCTAATCCCTACAAGTTGATGGAGCCCAGCCTTTGCCACCCGGCTCAACGGACCGCAAAAGTTTACCATTATGCTTGAGGATTAACGCCAGCCGTTTTTACGGCGTGACTTCGACTTGCCAAAGCTTGCGCGTCAATTGTTCGACGGTGATTTTCACATCAAGAAATCTGTTGATGACGGCGATGTTGGTCTTGGTATGCAGCGAAGGCTCGATGGTGGTAAACGAGCCGCCGCTGCCGGTGGCCAACGGGAGTAACAATTGATCGGCTAAATGTTCGCCAACCGCCGCATCGGTTTGTAAATAGGCTCGCGTCTCTTTTACAACTTTCGCGGCCACCTCTTCGGCGCGAATCCCCTTTTCGCCAAAGGCCGTAAAAACCTCAGTGAGGTTGCGGCTTTCGACCTCAATCATCAATAGGTTTCCCTGACCGTTGGCCTTGCCGGTCTCTTCAACTTGAAGTTGGGCCTCGTCAAATTCCAATCGGCGACGAACCACCTCGAGTTCGCGTTCAGCAATCTGGCGAGGGAGATTGGCGACAATCGCTCTGGCCTGCCGGCTTAGGATTTCGCCGCGCCCGTTTAACTCAAGCGAAGCGAGGTGCGCGCACGGGTGAATTTCAAAATGAGCTTTGCCGCCGCCCGCCGGATAAAAGCCATAGCGTTCAAGGCGCGCTGAAATTTTGGCTCCCATACGACCGAGAAGCGGCAAAAAACTTTTACTCAAAAAATCGAAGGGCGGAGCAAACGGATTATGCGTTCCGCCTTCAAGTTGCAGTGTGCTTGGCGAATGGCCAAACAGTAACGCAGGCAAGACGGTCTGCAGCACCAGCATTGCGCTTCCGGCTGTGCCGACCGCAAACCGGTAATCACCTGCGCGAATTGTTTGCGGAATGAAGGTGAGGTATTGCGAACCAAGCGTTGCGCCGTTGAGCTCGGCCTGGCCAATTGCCGCCGCCGCCTGCACAGCCGTCAGATGTTGCCGCAAGAGGCCGGGATTTTTTCGCCGGGCACGGATTTTTTCAATGCGAAACGGCTGTCCGGTTATCAACGCGAGCGCCAACGACGAGCGCAGTATTTGTCCGCCACCTTCGCCAAAAGAACCATCAATAATTAACATAACAAATTGGTCCGAAGCATTTTCCGACTCGCCAGGCGAGGGGAATTTTTCTTGCAGTTTTTAGGGCGAGTTTAGTCTAAAAAGCTAATCCGAGAGAAAGCGGATTACGCATTTTTATCTGGCAAGGTTTGATCTTTTTGATCGGAAAATTTTCAGGAAGAAAAGGCTGGTGATAAAAGGCGGATAGCCTCGGAAAATTTCCGGCATTAAGAATTTTTGCGGTCGCCCCGCTAGAAGTCATCCCCTTCTTCTCAGCTAGTTGTAGGCAATACAGAACCATGACATTGCTGTCGCATTCTGCTTGCAAGCCCCTTTGTTCGTAATTGACCCGTGTTCGTATATACCCACATGCTTGCACCCTCATTGCCTACAATAAAGGACGACCGCAAAAATTTTTGACGCCGGAAATTTTCAAAAAACAAGTGGCCTCAGGCAGCCCACCTGTTGTGTGCGGCCTGCTGCATCGCAAGATTGCGCGTGCGCCGACTGGGAACCGGCGCACGCTAGCGTGAGAACTCAACAATGTAGTTTGCTGAGAGGGCGGACTACAGAAGTTTCACGCTTATTCATTTAATCTGACTGGGAATCGTGTTGGTTTGATCCTCTTGTAATCACCACCGTATAGAAACCCAGTCAATTATTTCAAAAATCGCGGGTGAACCCTGCGCCTCTAAAGACGCGCCGGTTAGGGCGTTAATCGCCTGATTCATCTCCCTGGATGCGAATGCCTTTGTAATTTCGTTTCGCATTTTTCCAATACTGGCTTTTGGTTGATGTCCGAGTCTTCCGGTTGCTCTAAAGCTTCCGTTTCAGGAGGTCAATCTCGTTTCCCCTCACTGACAAACACAAGATACTGCCTTCATCTTGAAAAATGCTTGAGGTTCATTCACAGTTGCAGATTTTTATACTTGAGAGAAACTTGAGGTTGTAGAAATCTATTTATTTTAGCGTTTAGAGGGAATCAGGCGGATGCTGAAAAAATCAGCCCGGAGCAGGCAGGTTAAAAATAAAAAGGCAAAAGCGGATTAAGGTTCTCGCTTTTGCCTTCTTACTTTTTATTTTTTTGTGATTATTGAGCCGCCATTCTTTGTAATGCAGCTAGAGCGTGCGCCAATTCGCTGCGCATCAACGCATTTTGCGGCCGGAAATAATTATTACTGGTGGTCAACAGTCCACGTGAAACGGCGACGCTGACATAGCCGCGCAAGTTGGCTGGAACCGCTTGGATATCGGCGATGCCGCTGCCGCTTTGTGATTCGGCTTCTGACCGCAACCCGGCGGCCCGCACTAAAACAATCGCCGCCGTTAATCTATCGGTATTTTCATCGGGGCGAAAACGGTTGCTGGTGTCATCAGGAAATAGCGCATTGCTCGAATTATACTGGGCGCTTTCGACAAAGCTTCTGGTTGTCACATTCTGTACATCCGTATAACGCGGCGTGGGCGCCAGGTATTGCGGCAAACGCGCGCCATAGACTAAGGATTCTGCGAGCGCCGCCCGGGTGACGGCAAAAGATGGGCGGAAATTCTGCCCATACGTGGTCATCACACGGGTCCGCAAGGCTTGGTAGATTTCGGCGCGAAGCGTTGAACTCACGCTGCTCAAATCGTTGACCTGGGCCAACGGCGTTCGGCTGATTTCAACCGTTCCCGTGAACGGTTGTGCGGTCAATCCCAATAATGAGTTGCTGACGCGCACGCGCCAGTTGCCGGCCATCGGTTGTTTTAAGACCAGGCGTTCGCGCTTGCCGGTCAGTCCGGGCAGGTTGAGCTGATTGACGCGGTATTGATTGCCTCGCGGGTCTACGAGCGTCAGGCTTAAATCAGTCAAGCTGGTAATCGGTCCCCAGGCAATCTGCACGGCTGCCTGGAAGGTATCTTGTGGCACGGAGATTGTCGTTTCGGCTGTATTAAACGGATAGACAGTGCCGGAAAACTGGCGCACCGGCTCACTTACAAAATTCACCACATTTCGATTCAGATTAGCGCGCCAGGCGCCCATTCGTCGCACAGAGGAAGCCGCTTCCAGCACCGCCGCATGGGCATTGAGCAGGCCCGCGCCGACTTCGTAATAGGCATAATTTGCCAGCGGCGTTGCCGTGCGCTGTAAAATATCGCGAACCTCAGCGGGTGTAAGCGCGGGATTAATTTCCAGCATCATAGCGATGGTGGCGGCAACTTGCGGGGCTGAAAAACTCGTTCCGCTGGCGGTCGTGTAGCTCAATAAATCGGGTAGCGACAAGCGTTGTCTATCGGCTTGTAAAAGTCCGATGAGGCCGGTTGTGCCAAGCGCGCGCAGACTGATGAGGCTTACGCCCGGCGCCACCAATGTGGGATGAAAGAGCGCGTTTCCGAAAGAACCGCGCGATGAAAAATCGGCCAGCCGGCCGCGTTCATCGGTGGCGCCAACGCTGATTACCCAGGGCGCCACCGCATAAGGGTTCAGGCTATTGGCGCCGGGTCCTGAATTACCGGCTGAGAAAACCACATTGATGCCGCGTTCGGTGAGCAGCTTGGTGGCAAGGTTCACCGGGTCGTTCACATCAAAGACGGTGTTGGCCGAAAAGCTGCAATTGACGACCCGCACATTCAAATTGCTGCCGTTGGTCAGCAGATAATCAAAACCCGAGAGCACAAATGATAAGGTCAAATCACCGGCGC
>JBIOWC010000236.1:0-27380 GCA_044868105.1 Blastocatellia bacterium | reverse complement strand
TATGCGACAAAGATTGCGATGGATGCTTTCTTTTTGCCGCTCCTTGCCTTTCACGTGGCGCGTTATCATTTCGACTTACGCGGACGTGAAAACGCTTTGTTGATGGCGACCTTACTTCTTGCCGTTTTTCTATTCTTTACCGGCAGCTACGAATTTGCGACCAGCGTCAATCTCTTTCCTTACCCAGGCTCGGAACTGGTGCGCGAACGCGAACTCAGAATTAACGGGGCATTTGCTTCGGACTCTTCGTTCGCGATTATCTGTCTGCTCATTGCCTTGTTTTTGCGAATGGCGCCGCGTCTGCTGAAAATTAAATTCGATAACAGCGGGCGAGTAATCTATTTCCTGGCGCTTGCGGCAATCACCGTTGCTACCTTATTGCCGTTTTTTCGCGCCACCATGGTGGCGCTTGCTTTGTGCTGGCTCAGTATAGAAATTCTGATTCACCTCAAACGCAAACCGGCAACCGGTGAGCAGGCAAAACCCCGTAGCTTTGCGCTTGCCGGCGCGCTCGCCTCGCCTCGCACCTTGACCTATATCGCTTTGGCTTTCCTGGTACTGACCCTGGGCGCGGCCTTGCTGGAAATGCAGAGTCAATCTTCTATGGTTCGGCGACTGAGCAGCCCGCGCAATTTTTACGGACGGCTGGCAACCTGGCAGACGGCTGCGAGAATCGCTTTGGAAAAGCCCCTCTTTGGCGTCGGCCTGGCAAATTACACAGACTATTTCGAGGTGAAATTTTCGGACTTGAAAGAAGAGGAAGATTGGGTGGGAGGGATTATCGCGCTCAATTCGCCGCACTCGAATTTTTTGTGGATAGCCGCTGAACTCGGACTTATCGCCTTTGCCCTTTATCTGCTGGCTTACGCTTACCTGATTTTGCTGGGTTACCGGGCAATGAAATACGCCAACGATAAATCACAACTCTTAGCCGGAGGGTGCTTTCTGGTTTTACTGATGGCCTATACCTTGCCCGGCTTGACGCTGGCGAGCGGCGCTTACGCGGATTTGAATTTATACTGTTTCTTTCTACTGGGTTTGACCTCAAGTAAATTCAATTGAAACGCCTGAATAAAATAATTGAAAAGACGCGCGGCATGACGCTCGGCGAAGTGAGCGCCGAAATCTTTCTGCGCGCCCGCCGCAAAACTTCAACGACTTATCGCCACCTCGCGGATACGCTTGAAAAAAGTTTCATTACCGATAAACAGCTTGCTCAAGCGCTCAATAGCCAAGCGGTCAACCCGGTCGCCCAGCGCCTTCGCCAAGGCAACCGGCCTTATCTTACCGAAGGGTTAAGCGATTTACCGCAAACAACCAACCTCATTAAACAATACTTTCCCGCTTCAGTTGCAGAAGCTGTGCGCGAAGCTGACACCATCATGAATCACGAGATAAAAATCTTCGGGCGTTTGTGGAATTGCGGTGTCCCGATAGATTGGCATTGTGATATGGAAACCGGCATGCGCTGGTCGCTTGACCACTATACGCGAACGCCTTTAGTCAAAGGTAAGCTTTCCGATGTTCGCGCCGTGTGGGAATTGAATCGCTTGCAGCATTTTGTGACACTTGGACGCGCTTATGCGTTCACGAAAGACGAGCGTTACACAGAGGAATTTTTGCGCCAGCTCACTTCCTGGCGCGAAGCCAATCCGCCGCGTTTCGGCGTGAATTGGACGGTCGCAATGGAAGTGGCGATTCGCGCTGTGAACCTTATCGCCAGCAGTACGATGTTTCGCGCCTCGCCGCTTATGACCGATGCAGCAATAGAGTTGATTTTGAAAATACTGCTGGCTCACGGCCGGTTTATTCGCGCCAATCTGGAATTTTCCTATCGCATCTCCAGCAATCATTATTTATCGGATTTAATCGGGCTGTTCGTCATCGGCGCCATGGTTCCTGAATTCAAAGAAGCGAGCTCGTGGGTGAAGTTCAGCACCAGAGAACTGCTTCGCGAGATGCAACATCAAGTCTTGCCCGATGGCGTGAGCTTTGAAACATCTATTGGCTATCATCGCCTCGCGCTCGAAATCTTTCTGCTCTTTTTTACCCTCAGCCAGCGGCTCGGCGTCGCCTTGCCGGAAGAATTTTCCGAGCGGCTGGAAAAGATGTTTGATTTCGTCCGCGCTTACTTGAAGCCGGATAAAAGTGCGCCCGTCATCGGGGATGCCGATGACGGGCGCATCATTTGTTTCAAAGAACGTCCGGCAGTTGACCATTCTTACTTGCTGTCAATTGCTGCCGTGTTGTTTAACCGGAAAAAATTCAAACTGACAGATGAAATTGATGAAGAGGCGCTCTGGTGGTTTGGCGAGGCGGGTTATAACCAATTCAATCAGCTCGCGGGAAATACTCAACCCATCGGTTCGCAAGGGTTCAATGACGCGCAGATTTTCATGCAGCGACAAAATTCGCTCTATGCCATTATTGATTGCGGCGACCATGGCATCAACGGGCGCGGTTCGCACGCCCATTCGGACGCGCTCGCCTTTGAACTCTGCGCTTATGGCGAGACCTATTTGCGCGACCCCGGAACCTATGTTTACACGGCAAGCAAACGGTGGCGACATCAGTTTCGCTCCACCGCTTATCACAACACGGTTCGCCTGGACCGCCAGGAGATTAGCGAAATCAACCAGGACCACCCGTTTATTCTCGGCGCCAACGTGTTGCCGAAAATCAATTTGTGGCAAAGCAACGAAGACCGCGATGTCCTTGACGCTCAACATGCGGGTTATCAGCGACTCAATGAACCGGTCACCCATCGTCGCCGTCTCACTTTTGACAAGCGCAAGGCGTTTTGGATTCTCGAAGACCATTTCACCGGTGAAGGTCATCATCTGTTTGAATTCTTTTTCAATTTCGAGGCCGGCTTGGAGGTCAGGGTTGAAGAGGCGAACCGCATCATGGCGCGCGGCCAAGCGTCGGCGCTGGCGATTGTCCCAGTTTCAGACCACGCGTTTGAAATCAAGCGCACTCGCCGTTGGGTGTCGCCAAGTTACAGGACGCGGCTGCGCGCTTCTGGTATCATTTACCGCTTACAGGCAAGCGTTCCTTTCAACAACGTGATGCTTTTAATCCCGGTTGAGATGGGCGACGAAACCAAATTGTCACTTGTCCTTAGGTCTTGGTCATTGGAAAACAGCCAGACTCACGGCGAATGACGAATAACCAATTTATGTGTGGCATTGTTGGCATCTATGAATATGCGGTAAATACGCCGGGCGTAAATGAAGCGCTCATCAGCGGGATGCGCGACCAGATGACGTATCGCGGCCCTGACGATGCCGGTGTTTACATCACTCCCGATAAACGATTGGGATTCGGGCATCGTCGCCTGTCAATCGTTGACCTCTCGCCCGCCGGTCACAACCCCATGCCAAACGAAGACGAGAGCGTTTGGATTACCTACAACGGCGAAGTCTATAATCACGAAAAGCTGAGAGCCAGGCTGATTAAATCGGGTCACACCTATCGCTCGCGCACCGACACCGAAGACATTCTGCACCTATACGAAGAGCGCGGCTTGGATTTTGTCTGTGACCTTGAAGGCGATTTCGCCATTGCGTTGTGGGATGAAAACCGACGTCGCCTGGTGCTGGCGCGTGACCGCATCGGGGTAAAACCGCTCTATTATACGGTGCAAAACGGGCGTTTGATTTTCGCTTCCGAAATCAAAGCTATCCTTAAGCATCCGGCAATTGGTCGCGAGATTGACCAGGAATCGCTCTATCACTATCTGACTTTTCTCGCGACTCCGGCGCCGAAAACTTTGTTTGCCAAAATCAACAAATTGCCTGCCGGATGTTTGCTTACCTGTGAGGCAACGGGCGAGGTCAAAATCACCCGCTATTGGGATGCGATTGTTGACCCGCCAACTTCTGAACTCAGCGAAGCCGAAACCGAAGAGGAAGTGATTCGCTTGCTTCGCCAATCAATCGAAAAGCGCATGATGAGCGATGTGCCGTTCGGCGTCTTTTTATCAGGCGGTATTGATTCAACGGCGAACGTCGCGTTGATGGCTGAACTGATGAACCAGCCGGTTCGCACCTTTACGGTCGGGTTTTCGGATGCGCCGCAGTTTAATGAAATCGAAGAGGCGCGATGGGTGGCGCGCCGTTACAATACAGACCATCACGAAATTCTCATCAATCAAGATGAACTGATTGAATTTCTGCCGCAGATGATTTTTCATCAGGATGAACCGGTCGCTGACCCGGTCTGTGTGCCGCTCTATTTTGTGTCGAAGCTGGCGCGCCAATCGGGAACCACGGTGATTCAAGTCGGCGAAGGGTCGGACGAAATTTTCTGCGGTTATACAGACTATGCGCGTTATTTGAAGTTGTTTGATTGCCTCTGGCAACCGCTGGCCAAGTTGCCGGCCGCGCTGCGTACCGCCATGGCTGCGATTGGCCAAGGCGCTTTCAGTCTCAGTAAAGGGTGGTTACCGTCAGGCGCACAAAAAATGCTGCCCGATTTGCTGAGAAGATTTGCCGCAGGCGAGGCGCTGTTCTGGAGCGGCGCCTTTGTCTTTGACGAAACCTACAAACAAAAGCTTTTTCAGGAATCGGTCATCCGGCAAATCAGCAACGGGAAACGCCTTTCATCGCATACAATTGTCCAAGAGGATTTGCAACGATTGCTGCGCGCAAAACCCGGCGCCGATGAATTGGAGCGCATGATTTATCAGGAGTTGAAACTCCGACTTGCGGAACTGCTGCTGATGCGCGTTGATAAAATCACGATGGCCAATTCGATTGAAGCGCGCGTCCCGTTCCTCGACCACCGGCTGGTTGAATTTGCGATGACCATTCCGCGTTCGATGAAATATCGCGACGGCGAAACCAAACGGGTGTTGAAACGCGCCTTGCGTGGCCTCATCCCTGAACAAGTGCTTGACCGTCCTAAGAAAGGTTTTGGCGTTCCGATAAACGAGTGGATGTTGAACCGGCTCGGCAGCTTTGTCGAAGACCGGCTGTTCAATTCAGCTATCCGTGGTCGCGAATTTTTCGATTATGGGTTCATCAAACAACTGCTCAACGACCATCGCGCCGGCAAAGCGAACTATTCATTCTTCCTGTGGAGCCTTTTGAATTTAAGTTTATGGTACGACCAGTGGATAGAAGGCAACGGCGAAGTAAAAAGTATTACGGCAAAAGGGAAAAGTGAAGCGATCATAGCCGCACAAATTTGATTTCGCCAAAACAGATGGAAACCCAACGCGAAACCCCAACAACGTCCGCAATCCGTTTACCTTTCGGGTTGAGTAAGCTCCATATCGGTGAAACCCTCCGACAAGCCGGGCTGCTATTTTCGGCGCAGACCGGCGCGATGGTTGTGAATTTGCTCGTCAGTTTGGTGTTGCTCAGATGGATGGAACCGGAAGAGATGGGGCGGCTGGCGTTTTGTTTAAGCGTCATTATTCTTGTCGGGTTGTTTTTTGAATTAGGAATTTTTGCCGCCGGGTCGCGGGTGTTGGCGTTGGCAAAAGATCAAGAAGCTGAACGGCGCGCCCTCGGCGCCCTGGTCTTGATGGCGACCGGTATTGGCCTTGCCCTGGCGCTCTTTGTCGCAGCAACGGCGCCAGCCATAGATTGGCTTTTCAAAAAAGATGTTCATTGGTTGTTGATTACGGCATCAGCGCTGGTGTTTTTTCAACCCTTTCAACTGTTGATTGAACTCAGTTGCCAGGGCCTCAATCGTATTCGCCAGCTTGCCGTCTTTCAACTCTTGATGACCGGACTCAATTTTGCTGGCTTGCTAAGCCTGGCGCTTTCTGCTCGCCTGAACGCGAAATCGGCTCTGCTGGCCTATTTGGTGGCCTTAGGGGTAGCTTCGTTGCTGACCCTCGCACAACTAAAACCGAGGTTCAAGCAAACCTCGTATTACCTCAAGCTGACTTTCAAAGAAGCGCGCGGGTATGGGCTCAACCTCTACCTGGCGCGCATCACCGGAACCGCATCGGTCAGATTGGACAATTTTGTGATTAGCTATTTTATACCGGGTAATGCGCCGCTGGGGTTTTATGACCGGGCGCAGAAATTATCCAATCCGGTGTCTTCGATTTCGCGGGCGCTGGCCATCACCCGCTTTCGCGCTTTTGCGAATGTCAAAGAAGTGCCCAGGAGAATTTTGAAATGGAACGCCATTGTGTTGATTGTCGCAGCGCTCGCCCTGGTTATTTTTGGGTCGCTGGCTTTGAAGTATGTTTTTTTCAAATATGCGGAATCCGCGCCATTGCTGGTGCCCTTTGCTTTGTACAATCTCTTTGCCGGACTCTTTCAACCCTATAATACCTTTCTTGCGGCGTGCGGGCGCAGCGCCTATATTCGCAATATTGCCATCATCGTAACCATGGTGAGCGTTTCGGGTCTGCTCCTTGCCGTTCCCCTTTTCGGCATCATCGGCGCCGCCTGGGCCGGCGCCATCACCATGTTGGTAGATTACCTTTTGCATGTTTACTATTATCGCAAGAGTCTGAAGTCTGGAGTCTGGAACCCGGAGGCCAACACGTTATCCAAATGATTCACGATGATTGCGCTATAGACCGGCTATGACTGACCAAACGCTTACCACATACGACGAGATTTGCTACCCCAATGCGGCGTTGCATCAAACTCACCCGGACCGTCTGGCGACGCTGGCAAAATGGTTCGGCCTAAGTCCTGCGCCGGTTGAACATTGTCGCGTGCTTGAACTTGGATGCGGTGATGGAGGCAATCTGATACCGATGGCTTTCGGCTTGCCCGCCAGTCAATTCGTTGGTATTGACCTTGCTCCCAATCCGATTGCCAAAGGTCAAGCAACGATAAACGCTCTGGGGTTAAATAATATTGCGCTTGAAAAAATGGATATCCTCGAAGTCTCGCGTGACTTCGGAGAGTTTGATTACATTATCACGCACGGAATTTACTCCTGGGTTCCCGAACCGGTGCGCGAAAAAATTCTCGACATTTGCCATAGCAATCTTGCGGATGAAGGGGTGGCCTATATCAGTTATAACGCGTATCCCGGTTGTCATATGCGCAATATGATGCGCGAGATGATCGCTTTCCACCTGCGCGAGGTTGACCAACCTGTTGAACAAATCAATGAAGCCCGAGCGTTTGTGAAATTTCTTGCGGAATCTGAAGGCGAGCCCGCGGTTTACAAATTATTTCTCGAAAAACAATTTGAAGATATAACGGCGCGGAGCGACGGGGCTTTTTACCACGACGATTTATCGGCAATGAATCAGCCGTTCTATTTTCATCACTTCATGGCTGATGCCGGGCGACACGGTTTGCAATATCTCAGTGAAGCCAATATTCAGGATATTCAAATCGGCGGCTTTGCCCCGCAAGTTGCTTCGGCGTTGCGCGCCTTAGGCAACCAAAGCATCATCGCTAAAGAGCAATACCTGGATTTTTTGAAGGGCAAGCAATTTCGCCAAACCCTGGTTTGTCATCAAAGCAAAACCCTCAACCGAGATCCCCAACCGGAATTGATGCAATCATTTTTCGCAACCTCATCGGCGCGCCCCGCACGCGCCAAACCGGACCTCAGAAGCAATGCGGTTGAAGCGTTCACCGGTAAAAACGGCGCCGCGATGCAAACCGGCTACCCGTTGGCAAAAGCCGCTATCTTCGCTTTATGCGAAGCGTACCCGCAGGCGCTCGGTTTCAGTGAACTGCTGAAAAAATCGCTGCAATTATTGGGGTTTTTTGCCCATCAGCAAGCGCAGTATGCCGATGCGCTCGGCAAGATTCTTTTACAGACCTATGAAGCGGGCTTGATTGATTTGCAGAGCTATCAACCGCGCTTGACGGTCACCGCGAATGACTATCCGGTTGCTAGTCCTTTGGCGCGCTTGCAAATCGCCAGCGGTAACCCGAGCGTAACGAATTTGCGACACGAATCCATCAAAGTAGAAGATGGAATGAGCAAACAGTTGTTGAGCTTGTTGGATGGCACACGTGACCGTGCAGCGTTGATAAAGGACTTGCATAAAGACGCGCAGGTGGCAACGAGCGAAGACCTGGCAGGGGATGTGGAACTCTGCCTCAAAGAGATTGCTCAACTTGCCTTATTAATTCAATAAAGATGAAAAGATGGTTAGCCTGAACCGGCGCATTGTATTCAATGAAGGAAACTCAAGTTGAGAAAAAAGTTCTGCTGCTGGATTTATCGGGGAATGAGCGCTTGGCGTTTGAATGGGCTTACCGGCGGTTTCCCGACCAGAGAATTCAAACCCTCAATAAAGCCGAGTTAAAGTGGCGTTCAAAACGCCAGGCGCTCGCACAAATTCGCGCCCAAGAGCCGCACACCTTTGCGCTATTTACCAATGACTTTGAGTTACAGGCTGCAAGCGGCGCCATGATGCTCTTTGGCGCGCTTGCCGGCGCGCCGCACATTATTTTCGCTGATTGCCAGGGGCGAATAATTGAACGCTCAAGACTTGAAATGTTTTTGGTTGAAGCGCCCCGATACGCTCTCGAACTGGTTTTCGGTTATCTCTTTCTGGTGCCGTTTTCAAGCTTGCTCACGGCCGCGTTGAACCTCTCAATCATCTCGAAAAAAGCCCGAAAAATCAGGGTGAAAAAGCGCTTTGTCAGTTCACGAACCGCGCCTGCAAACTTGCAGGCGCTTTATGTTCGGGCAACCCTGGCGAGCCCGCAAGCGGGCGGCATGGCAACTCATGTGAGCGGTTTTGCAAGCGGCGTTCAAGCTCTGGGACACGGATTACAGTTTCTGGTTTGCGGCGATTCAGGAGGGGGGCAAAGCCCTGCTCCACCAACCTATTCAATCAAACCGTCGGTGATATTCAGTGCGACGCGAGCGATTTTTGAATTGTGGAATAACCTTTCGTTTACGGCGCAAAGTCTGGTTTGGATGATGGGTAACACGAGCGCGCTGGCGGAGATTGATTTTATCTACCAACGCTATAATCGGTTCAATTGGACAGGCGTGGCGCTGGCGGCGCTCACTCGGCTGCCGCTGGCGCTTGAATTCAACGGCTCGGAAGTGTGGATTAGCCAAAGCTGGGACCCGATTGGTCAAATCGGTCTGTTAAAAAAAATCGAGCGATTAAATCTTCGCGCGGCCGATTTAATCTTTACGGTTTCCGAAGTCGAACGCCGCAATGTCATCAACGCCGGCATTCCGGCGCAGAAAGTTTTGGCTAACCCCAATGGCGTAGATACTCAAAAGTTTCATCCTGATGCCGGTGGCGCCGACGTTCGCCTGAGGCTGCATCTCGAAAATAAAACGGTTGTCGGTTTCCTAGGCACCTTCGGTCCCTGGCACGGCGCGCCCGTGTTGGCTGAAGCGGCAAAGCGTGTGAATGCGAATTGCCACTTCTTATTTATCGGCGACGGGGATGAGCGGGCGCGATGCGAAGAAATTCTTGGCGACCGGAAAGACCGCGCCACCTTCGTTGGACGCGTGGCGCACGACCAGGTCACGGCTTATCTGGATGCCTGTGACATTCTGGTGGCGCCGCACATTCCGGCTCGTGATGGCAGCGAATTTTTCGGTTCACCGACCAAACTTTTTGAATATCTGGCAATGCAAAAAGCGGTGCTTGCCAGTCGGCTCGGTCAAATTGCCGATGTGATAACGGATGCAGAGAACGGATTGCTTGTGGAACCGGGCGATGTCGCGGCCCTCACAGAAGCGATTAAACGCTTAACAGAGGATGCGGCTTTGCGGGCGCGCTTAGGCCGGGCGGCAAGACAACGCGTTATCGAAAAGTTCACCTGGCGACACAACGCCGCGCGGGTTTTTGATGAAGTTAAAAAACTGGTTTGAAATTCGTGAAGGGGGAGTCAGTGAGTGAAAAAAAATTTAGTGCTGAAGCTGTGCGGCGATGGCTTTGGCAATTGCGGCCGTCTGCGCTTCATCCAAATAAGAGACAATCACTAAATCGGTTCCGGCTTTTGACAAAGACGCAACTTCATACTCGCCTTTGGCTAAGGTGACCAGGTCATCGGCAATCATCTGCTGATCATGCAACCGCACAAATAGAGAAAGCGGTTTTTGCTCGGGGTGCTGGAAAATCAGATGGAGCGCTTTTTTGCTGTTAATCGTGCAAATCACGGCGCGCGCGTCTTGATAACCAAACTCGGAAAGGTCCGGTAACTTTGCGAGCTTGCTGTAATCGGTCGTCAACTTATCCAGTTTGATGGGGTCGCGTACCGTCACTTTGTAACTATCGAGTTTTTCCAGCGTGCAGTGATCGGCATGGTCTTCGATGGCATCGGCATAGACTTTAGGGTTAATTATTGGCGTGCCGCCACGCAAGAAGAAAAATCCGATCGCCAGCGCCACCACTAACACGGCGGCAACGCGTCTCAGGACCGGGCTTTGCGCCAGGGGAAGCCACCACGTTCGCTTTGGTGCGGCCACTGATTGATTGCGAATATCTTTAACAATCTGCTCGCGCAACAGCTGGTAATCAGAGGTTTCAGACCGCGCAAATTGTCTGAGCGCTTCATCCTGTTTGGTGAAATAATGAAGCAGGCTGGCACAGGCCGAGCAAGAGTCAATGTGGTGCTGCACATCGAGTGCCTCACGCGAACTCAACTCATCGTCCATATACAACTGAATCAGTTCTCTTGCATCAACACAATTCATCATCTATTTAACTTCGCTACTCCTCTTACAAAATCAATTACTCGTGCCAGTCGCTTTATCCGTGAGCATCAGTTTTCGCAAATCGCGCCGGGCGCGATGCAAGCGCGACATGACGGTGCCAATCGGCACGCCTAAAATCTCTGCCGCTTCTTTATAAGAAAATTCTTCGACCACCACCAGCCATAAAACTGCGCGGTACTCTTCAGAGAGTTGTTTGGTGGCATCTAATAGCTCGCGCCCTTCGATCTGTTTCAGGGGGTCAAAGGTGATCACATTGCCGCGTTCATATTCGACATTGCGCTCTTCGTCATCCAGCGAAGTCTCCGCAAGCTTGGTCTTTTTGCCCTCACGAAAATTTATCACATTAAACATAATCCGAAACAACCAGGCGCGAATATTGGAACCGGCTTCAAACGAGGCAAAATATTTCCAAGCTCTGAGATAGGTTTCTTGAACGATGTCTTCGGCATCCGTACGATTATGCGTCAGCTTGGTTGCCGTACGCATTAAAGCGTCGAGGTGCGTCATCGCTTCGCGCTCAAACTTTTGCAATTGAAGTTCTTTCGCTGATATTGCCAAAACGCTGTCGCAGTCCTCCGCTTTTCTCGCTCACTCAGAAAATCCAACTGCAAAGGATTTTATTCCTGCTTTAAGCCAGATATCAAACAGCTAAACAGATTTACTTTCATCTGCTCTGCTTCATATAAAGCAAATCCGCGGCCCGGTTGCTTTATTCCAACGGGGCGAAATTTTTATACCCGGCGGTTGGCTCATCCCAGAGCCATCAAGTACATTACTGATTCATTGTGATTAAGGACAAATCTATCATCTGCTTTGCGGGCGAAGATTGGTGGTATCATCACCCGCACTCAAAGAACCATATTATGCGAAGGCTGGCGCGAGCGGGCAATCGCGTGGTCTTCGTCAATTCGATTTCGATGGGGCTGCCGGATGTCAAAAGCCCCGATTTTATTGGCAAAATCAAACGCAAACTCAAAAGCTTTGCCAAATTCGTGCGCCGCGCCGATGATGGCATCATTGTCGTCACCCCGGTGGTCACGCCTTTTTACGCGAGCCGCGCCGGCCGCGCTTTGAATAAATTTTTGCTGCTCGCGCAATTCAAATTGTTGAGCGTGGCCTTTGAACTGCGCCATCCCATTCTGTGGGTGGCGATTCCGACGGCGCGCGGCATCGTCGGACATTTGCAGGAAAGCGCCTTGATTTATCAAGTCTCCGATAAATACGACGCCAATCAAATGGATCACGCAACCGCGGCCAGTCTGATCACGGAGATGCACGCGGAACTCCTGAGGCGCGCCGATTTGATTTACTATTCCGGGCGCAAACTCTTTGAAGAAGAGCGTGTCGCGCATCGCGACATAGAGGCCAAAGCCAAACTCCTCGAACAGGCGGTTGATTTCGAGCATTTCGCATCGGCGACGGCGCGCGATTGGCCGGAACCCGCCGACCTGAAAGACATACCGCATCCGCGACTCGGGTATTTCGGCGCCATTGAATCGTGGTTACTTGACCAACAGATGATTCGCGCCATTAGCCGCGAGCGCCCCGATTGGCACTGGGTTTTACTGGGGCTCAAAGCCGCGCGGTTAGCTATAGAAGATTTGCCGAATGTGCATTATCTGGGCGCCAAACCTTACGCCGACATGCCGCGTTACGGAGCCGGATTTGATGTCTGCGTCTTACCCTGGGTGACGGATAATAAATTCGTCAGTTACGGGAGCGCCATCAAGGTGCGCGAATATTTGGCGACCGGCAAACCGGTCGTTATCACGCCGCTTTACGAATATGAGTCTTGGGATGCTATACTGCGCATCACTCGCGGCACGGCGGATTTCATCAAACAAGTAGAGGATGCGCTAACCCAGGATGATGAAGCCAAACGGCAGGCGCGACAACGGGCGGTGCAAGAATCCACCTGGGATGCGCGTACAGAGATGGTGAGCCGCGATATTGAAGAAATTCTCAAACGAAATTTCAGAGTTTAGAAATCATATGAGGCGAGGTTTATCCTCAGTGGCCAGCCTCTGAATTTTTAATGACAAGGTTACTCGATGAATCGCACGAAAATCTTTCTTGGCATTTTTCTACTCACGCTTTCGGTTCTGGTTTTGGAACTCGGACTGACCCGGCTGTTTTCTGCAACGATGTACTATCACTTTGCCTTTATGGCGATTTCGCTGGCGCTATTCGGTTCGGGCGCCAGCGGCGTGTTCATTTACATCATTCAAAATAAACTCGACAAAGAGAAGACCGGCCGGTGGTTGAGCCTTTCGGCAATGCTGTTTTCCGTAAGCGTTCTGTTTGCGCTTTACGTCATCTTTGACAATTCGCTGACCTTTGAAACCGGTTTTGAGAATTATCTGCGTTTGTCAAAGATTTATGCCGCGACTTCATTGGCCTTTTTCCTTGCCGGTTGCGCCGTGACGCTGGCTATCATGCGCCTTGCCGAAGACATCAGTCGTCTTTATTTATTTGACCTGGCGGGCGCCGCCCTCGGTTGCTTGCTCTTAATTCCGGTTCTAAATTTCATCGGTGCAATCAACACCGTGATTGGCGTTTCGGTCGTCGGCGCCATCAGTGCCATCCTGTTCAGCCGCTCAACTAAAGGGCATCACATTACCTTTGCGATTTCTGTATTACTGGCCATCGCGCTTGCCGGGTTTGCGGTTTATAACACCTATACCAAGACCATTGATATACGCAAATCGAAAGGCTTTGAAGAAACCCAGGTTCTGTTCTCGAAATGGAATTCGTTTTCGCGCATTACGGTCGAAGGCGACCTGGAAAAACATATTGAAATCAAAATTGATGCGGACGCGGCAACCGGCATCGTTTATGACGGGCCGAACACCGAACGTCATCAAAATGAGAAGGGCGGCATTCACTCGCTGGCCTATCACCTGAAGCCGAATGCCAATGTCGCAATCATCGGACCGGGTGGCGGCTATGATGTGGCAACGGCCCTGGTTTTTGGCGCGCGCCACATCACGGCGGTTGAAATCAATCCGATTATTGCGCAGGACGTGATGTCTTCAGAGCCCTTCAAAACGTACAACGGCGGCATCTATCAACACCCCAAAGTACAGCTCGAAGTTGATGAAGGGCGCTCGTTCATTCGTCGCTCGTCAGACCGTTACGACGTGTTGCAGGCGACCATGGTGGATACCTGGGCGGCGACCGCAGCGGGCGCATTTTCGCTTACGGAAAATAATCTCTACACCGTCGAGGCCTTCAAAGATTATGCGAAGCATTTAACCGATGATGGCGTGTTGACGATGACGCGCTGGTATTTTGAACCGCCTGATCAGTTGCTCAGACTGCTTTCGCTCACCCGCGTCATGATGCAGGATTTAAATATCAACAACCCGGAGCGCCATGTGATGTTGGTGCGCTATGTGAGCGGTAATTCTGACCGGACACCGGCGACCTTTCTCTTCAAGAAGAGCGAGTTTACCGACGCAGAGGTGAAAACCATCGAAACGATTTGCGCGGCAAATAGTATGGTGTTGCTCTACACGCCGCTCACTCAACCCGACAATGTGTTCACGCGAATGATGCAAGCCGCAGACCCGGCGACGGTTTGGAACGCCTTTGAAACCAATGTCCAGCCGACGCACGACAACAATCCGTTTTTCTTTAATTCATTGCGTCCATCCAATCTGGGGCGGGCGCTTTCGGGCGCCGGCGAATGGCAGAAGACCAACCTGGGAACCTTTGTGTTATTTGTGCTCTTTGGGATTACCACCGTGCTGGTCTTGCTATTTATTCTGGTGCCGTTGCTGTTGGTGAGAAAGCGCGCCTCTGCAAATAACCGGCAAGGGCGAATGTCTTTCCTGTTTTACTTCGCCTGCCTGGGCGCCGGGTTCATCATTGTTGAAGTCGCCATGATTCAAAAGTTCATTCTCTTTTTAGGGCATCCGGTCTATTCCCTGGCGGTGATTCTCTTTTCGCTCCTGACGTTCAGCGCCCTGGGAAGTTACTTGAGCGGACGTTTTGCGCAGGCGAATTTGAAAGCCACGCTGGTGAAATTGATTCTCGCTCTGGTTGTGCTGGTCGTGGTCTATATCCTTATTCTGCCGCCGATTTTTTATGGTCTGGTGTGGTTGCCTCATCCGGCGCGCATCATCATTGCAGTGGTCCTGATGGCGCCGCTGGCCATCATCATGGGCATGCCGATGCCCATCGGCATCAAGCTCCTGGCAAAGCATTCGCCGGAGATTATCCCCTGGGCTTGGGGCGTAAACGGCGCAACTTCGGTAATGGGTTCGGTAGCCGCTTTGGTCATTGCCATTCTCACGGGTTTCAATCAGGCATTAATTGTTGGCGCCGGGATCTATCTGTTAGCCCTGCTTTTCATCAAGCTTCCAAAGTCAACCGGCGAGGGGGATGCGGTTATCGAAAAATCGGTGCGAGAATCCATTGGCGCAGCCGCCTAGAGCGGTTTGTGATTGAGGGTTGCGTTAAGCTAACCTTGCGACCCGGGCAAGCGGTTTGAAAGCTGCTCTAAGCGGCGGGCGCGATGGTCGGGTCATTATTTTTTAAGGCGGACACCCCGGCCTGCATCGCTTTCCGGCCGGAAAATGAATCGGGGTGTCCGCCTGAGAATCGTTTCATTCTGAGAATCGTTTCATTTCAGGCATCGGCATTCCTGTAAATTCAATATAATTTACTCAGTGAGATGGTCCGCCAGCTGGAGGCTTTTAACCCTATTCTGGCCGCCTTTTTTTCAAGATTGCTTACTTGACTCTGATTCGCGCTAACAGATAACATTCGCCGCGTTTCAGCCATATCTTTCGCTCATCTTAAACTCGGTTATAAGTTTTTAAACCTGATGGGAGTAGGACGTTTTGCGTAAACCACCAGACCCGGAGAATTTCAAGAAGCTACTTGCGTGGCTGGACGCAGACGCGGATGCAGCGGGCCTCAAATACAATCATCTTCATGACACCTTGATTAAAATATTTGTCCGTCGAGGTTGTTTAATCTCCGAAGACTTAACCGACGAAACCATAGACCGGGTTTGCAGCAAAATTGATGAAATTACCAAGGATTATGTCGGCGACCCGGCGCTCTATTTCTATAAGGTCGCTAAGTATGTCTGGCTTGAATACGTAAAAAAAAAGCCCGAACCCAAACCGCTTCCGCCCTACGAGCCTGCGGATAATCAAGAGAAGCGAATGACCTGTTTAGACCAGTGTTTGAGCGGCCTGAACGGCGAAGACCGCGAATTATTGTTGCGTTATTTTCAAGACGAAAAACGCGCCAAGATTAACCAACGGCGCGCGATTGCCAAATCATTAAATATCTCTCTGGACAATTTGCGGGTGAAAATTCATCGCCTGAAAGCGGAATTGCGCGAGTGCGTGAAGCAGTGTTTACAGTAAAAAATCTAATCTGGCGCGTGTAATGTTTCAGTTAACAAGACCATAACAGCATGGAAGGACTCGAACCGTCGCACCGGGTCTGAGGAAGTTAATAAAAATGGAAGAACGAAATGCAGATCAAGTTTTAATCCGAAAATACTTGCTTTGCGCAATAGGGGAAGAGGAGCGAGAAGCGGTCGAGCGTCGTATGTTGACGGATACGGAATTTTTTGAACAGGTGGAACTTGCCGAAGACGACTTAGTTGATGACTATGCCGATAACACACTGTCGCCAGACGAGCGCAAAAAATTCGAAGCCTCTTTTTTAACCACGCCCGAAGGTCGCCAGCAAGTCAATCTGGCATTCGTTTTACGGAAAAAAGCCGAGATTAAAAAAAACGCTAAGATAATTACCCCTTCACCTATACCTGTTTCCTGGTGGAACCGGGCGTTGGCCAACAACTTCGTTCGCGTCGCCGCTCTTATCATCATTGCCCTGGGTTTATCGCTGATGGTATGGCGAACGCTGTTTAATTCATCAGAGGTAGAGAAAGGCATCGCCGCACTGCAAGAAGCCTACGCTTCACAACGCCCCACGGAAGCGCGGATTTCGGCCCTCGATACCTATGCGCCCAACCTCACAACCCGGGGGCAGCCCGGCCAGGTGACCAACAAAAATAAACTGGAGGCTGCCGAAATCACCCTGCGCCAGGCGGCGCTCAGCGAACAAAGCGCCAAGGCTTATCACGCTCTTGGGCAATATTATTTGGCGACCAGGGATTTCGATAAAGCCATCGAGAACTTCAAAAAGGCATTAGAAAAAGCCCCGCGTCAGGCAACCATCCATAGCGATTTAGGCGCCGCTTACCTGGAGTACGGAAAAACCTTGTTTGATAAACCAAACGGTAAAGCCGTAGAGACGCTGGCTCAGAGCCTTGAGCCGTTAGCTAAGGCGCTGGAAATAGACAACTCGCTGCTCAGCGCCCGGTTCAATTATGCGTTGGCGTTGCAACTGATGGGGCTATCCGAGCGGGCGAAAGAAGAGTGGCAAAACTATCTTGAACGGGATTCCCAATCGAAATGGGCCGATGAAGCGCGCGAGAAATTGAAACAGTTAAATGAACAAATCGGCGAGAGTTCTTTAACCAAACAGGAGGTCTTAGGGCGCTTCCTTGAGGCCTACAAAAACGGCAATGATGAAAAAGCCTGGGAGTTGATTTACCGCAACCGGGAGCCCATATCGGGGAGATTTATCACTGAACAACTGCTCGACGAGTTCTTAAATAAAAAGCTCAGTGGCGAAGAAGCTGCCGCAAAAGCATCTTTTGCGGCGCTCCGCTATGCGAGCGCCTTGGAAGCCCAAAGAGCAGATGAGCAGTACCCCAAAGCGTTGGCGAATTTTTATGAGAAACAACCGAAGGAAAATTTAACCGAATTAAAAAGCGCGCGGGATTTAGTTCAACAGGGGCACGAGCTTTTTTTTCGGGATGAGTCGAAACCAGCTGCCGATAATTACACGCAGGCGAAAGCGCTGTTCAAGCGGTTTGGCGATGACGCGGAAATGAGTCAGGCTGAATACTGGAGCGGCTATTGTCAGCAAAACCTGGTCTATACGAATTCCGGGCTGGAGGTTTATGACCAGCTGGAGAAGGCCTGTAAAGAAAAGAAATTTAAATGGCTGGCGATGCGAATTCTCTATTACAAGTCATCTTATGCGTTTTCTCGGGAAAAATATTCAGAGGCCATTAAACTGGCTGAGCTGGCGCTGCAAACCGCAGAGGGCCTGAAAGACAGCTTAGGGGTGATGATTTGTTTGGATTCGCTTATCGAATTTTACCGGTTTATTGGCAATAACAGTCGCTCGCTGGCTTGCATTCAGAATGGTTTGTTAAAAGGTCTATGCCAGCTCAATCAGATGCAGCAACAGGTGCACTATCTGTTTGTGGCGCGCTCCTTGAGTTCCGCCGCCCTTTACAATGCGGCAATCGAATACCATAAAGAAGCCCTACAAATCGTTATCAATGTGCCCAATGATCTCTCCATGTTTTATGCCTTTCTGGGAGAAAATTATCTGAAGTTAAAAGATTATGCGAAAGCTTTGGAAACCACCTTGACGGCTTACAACGTCGCGCAACGTATTCCCAATGAACAATTCAAAAATTTCAAGACGGCTTATGCCGCATTACAACTTGGTCATATTCATAGCCTGACCAAAGCCTTTGATAAAGCGCTGGCCAGTTACAGTGAAGCCCTGCAGATCTTCACCGATTTGGATACGCCGCTCCTGCGTTACAAGGCTCATAAAGGGAAATTTCTCTGTCAGGCCGCCCTGGGTGAAGACCAGTTAGCCAACCAGGAGTTGTTGACGACGCTTCAATTAGTTGAACGAAGCCGTTTAAATATTTGGGAAGAAGATAATCGCAATAACTTTTTCGATGCTGAACAAAGCATCTATGACCTGGCCATCGAGTATGAAGAATCCAGAATGAACAACCCGCAACAAGCCTTTGAGTATTCGGAAGCCTTTCGCGCCCGCTCTCTACTGGATGCCAAACGAAGCAAAATCAGTGTGGTTTCAGATGGCACATACGCGGATTTGAGATTTAAAAAAATATCGAGCGTCCTGCCGCTTGCGGACATCAAAGCTCGTCTTCCTGAACAAACCCAACTGGTTCAATATTCGGTTCTCGAAAACCAGATGGTTATCTGGGTCATTTCTAAATCCGGGTTGTCCGATGTCGCCGTGCCGGTTTCCGAAACCGCTTTAAATGAGACGGTGAAAGATTACCTGCGGAAGATTTCTCAACCTCCTGAAGAGAATGGGGAAGAAGCGTTGAAAGCCGCGTCCGCAGAACTCTATAAACTCTTAATTCAGCCGGTAGACCCGGTGTTGGACAAAACCAAAACCCTTTATCTCATCCCCGACAAGGCGCTCTATTTTCTTCCCTTTGAATCGTTGTATTCACCCCTCACGAACCGCTATTTAATTGAAGATTACTGTTTAGCTTATTCACCCAGCGCATCGGTATTTACCCTGTGTTCGGAAGAGGCGAAGAAGAAAGAAGCGGTCGCCTCGGAACATCTCTTAAGCGTCGGGAATCCGACTTTTGACCGGGCGCTATTTCAAGAGCTGGCTGATTTACCGGAAGCCAGGAGGGAAGCCGAAAAGATAGCTGATGATTACCCGACGGCGGTTACCTTAACTGAGCGCAACGCAAAAAAAGAACCGATTCAAGCGGAGATGGAAAAGTCTGAAGTTATTCACCTGGCGACTCACTCCATTTTGGATGAATATTCGCCGCTGCAATCAAAAATCCTGTTAGCTAAAACGGCCGCCGACGATAAAGCCGACGAGGAAGGGACGAACCGGCAACCCGGCGGCGTACTGGAATCTCAGGACATCTATCGGATGAGATTGCCACGCACGCGGCTGGTTGTGCTCTCGTCCTGTCAATCGGGAATTGATAGATATTACAGAGGCGAAGGGATGTTGAACTTTGCGCGCCCATTTATCGCCATCGGGGTTCCGCTGGTCGTAGCCAGTTTGTGGAAAGTGGATTCAAAATCCACGCAAGACCTGATGATAGCTTTTCATCACTCTCGCAAACGAGAAAAATGTTCATCAATTCAATCATTGAGAAAAGCTAAAGTTGAAATGCTGCATAAATCCGAGGGGCGATTTCGTCATCCGTTTTACTGGGCTTCATTCATTCTCATCGGGGGCGATGCCAACTTTTGAGCTTTGAATGAAGCCTGTGCCAAGCGATCGCTGCACGACAACCTAGGGCCTGAAAATCAAATCAACCGAAGAGGAGAAAACTATGCCTGAAAACTCAACTAATCCCATGACGGTCAAACTTGTGCTTCATGGATTGATGATTTCTAAATACAACCGTGAGCAGGGACGCTATGAGTTAGGACTACTCAGTGGCGCGCCCGACCACAATTTTTCTATTTCGCTGGGCGAACCTCCCAATGAAGTGTTCATCCCGATTAAAGATTTTTTAAAACCGAATACGCTGATTTGGGAATTAAGAACCTCTGATGCTGAAGGTAAGCCAAGCATCCCATCCATCAGCCTGTACAATTACGACTCAGAGGATAATTTTAATCGCCGGAGCGCTTCTGTCGCCGACGACAGGGATTTCAGATTTATATTAAATCTCAACGCTGACGAGATGTATGGCGACGAAAAGTTGGCTATGCACGCCGATACCTTATTCCCGGTCATCTACATCTACAATGGAACGGTCTATACGGAACCGCCGCTTACGCCTTTTTTGGAGATGAAAAAAGGTGACGACAGTTATTTGCCCTTTGGATATATGGCGGAGAAAATGGCGCTCGAAGTAACGATTAAAGAGGGTGAAAGCCTGTCCTTAAAAGTACAGGGAACTGAACAGGAGATTCTTACTTTTGAATATGTCGAAGGGCAGGAGGTCACCGCCTATATTAAGAATCTTCCACCTGCTCATGCCAGCGGCGCGATGATGAATATGGCGCAACCGGCGGATTCAGATATGCCGACCCACTTTCAAAATTATTATCTGCTCGTGCAAAAACCCCGTATGGAAAGATTTGAATTTCGCAACTCTAAACCGAGAGAACATAACGGGGTGATGAGAGACAGGAAAGCGCGCGGCGGCCCTGCGCCCGGGCACCACCATGAACCTCCTGCGAATGGAGGAAATGAACCGGAAAATCCCGCACCGGGCAATCCCGCGCCGGGCAATCCCGCCCAACCTCCTTTCCCGATGCCGATGTCGCCACAACCATCCAGATGCGGGAAGGCCTTTCTTGGAGAAGGCGCATTACTGGAGGAGGGTGAAAATTTGCTCAATCGTTTTGAGCGCCAAAATCTGCAGGAAGATTACACGAAGAAAAAGTAAGTCTCGCAACCGTAGGTTTCGGGTTACTTATTTTGGGCCGGTTCGCGTAATTTGGCGACAACTAATTTTGCTGAAAGGAGAAACTGCAATGGCTAATTTCTTTGGCACCATTCACCTGCTTGGGCGTTACCCCGAACTGGCTCATTATCCTGAGTTTCAGACCTGGCTTCGCGCCTATGGGGGTGAAATATGGCACGAAACTTCTCCGGACGAAAAAGGATATGTTACGGTAACTGTACAATCCGATAATCGCCTAAATCTCTTTTCCGCCCTGTTATTGCGCGATACCAGTCGCTTTGCCGAAGGGATGGTCGAAAACCAGATAATACGAGCTGAAAATATTGATGTTGTCGACCAGGAGGTCAGCTTAGCGAATGCTGTCAGGCTGACGCGAGCCGAAACCGGCGCCTCGAACAGACAAATTCATGCCATCCGCCCGGTCGTTGATTTTCAAAGCGACCAACCGCAACTTATCTGGGAAGTTGAAATCCGAAACGCCGATTCTATGACGACGTTTAATGTCTTTAATATGGAGAATGCCGTTCGCGTAGATGAGCGGGCCATCAATCGCGCTGAAGAGGTGCTGGCCGCAAATCCTCTTCCTACAGACACCAATGATTGGCTTGCCGAGAACGAATGTCATCATCTCTCGACCTGGCGCTCCTGGGCGCAAACCATCGTCGGCGCAGCAACCACACCCAGCGAAAAAGCCAATCGCATTTGTATAACCATCAACCAAAAGATGCGCTTTGACGCGAATATCACCAATATCAGGCAATTCACCTGGTCGGATAATCTGATCATCCAAGAGAATCACCTGGCGGGAGTTTGCGATGAATGGGCCGTCATTCAAACTACCCTTCTCAGAGCTTTAGGTATCCCGGCCGGAATAAAATTCCTGTTTTGGCCCGGCAACTCTCACGCCTGTGTGGAATGGAGTGATAACGGCGTTTGGCGGCATATGGATGCCCTTTGGGGAGCGTTTGATTACCGGCAAATTTACAGAGAAAGACTTGGCGCAAGCGTACCCGTAACGGTTATGGATGTCGGCTCACCCATAGATTCGCGCTCGAGTAATTCCTGCTATGGCGTACCTGATGTCGTTGGCGATGAAAAATTTTGTCCCTATGGAGACTTCGCACAAGGTCCGGTCGAGCGCCGCCCCGGCTATAGCTATTGAAAAAAAGCCGTCCGTAAGCTTAATTTTTTCCGCGCCCTTGCTTCACATATTTCAACTCATAATCGCCAAGGCGCTGACAGGGTTGAAGGTCGAGCGATACATTTAACCCTTCGGCTTCTTTGCGAAGGGTTTTTCGCACATCGGCATCCCAAGCCAGGGGGCGTAACGATTCATCGTTCGTCTCTTCTTCTGAAACGGAGCGCGTCACAAGAAAATACTTTCCCGGCGCCAGATTGTTTAGCGAAAATGTTGCGTCACGCAGCATTTCGGTTTCGTAGAATCGCAACGTATCATCACTGCTCTCCGCTTCGGCAGGAATTAAAATAATGCGCAAACGAACCGGCAATTGGTCGCCCTCTTTTTCGACCACTACTTTGCCTTTCACTGCGGCGGCGCCTTCGGATGCCGTAACCATTAAGCCTTCAAGTTTCTCGCCGGCTTTCATCAACAACCCATCCCGCGCTGCATCTTTCGGTTTTGCAGTTTCGGGTTTAGCCGGATTGCTTGCCGTCTCTTTTGCTTGAATCGCCGCCGTCTCTTTGCTCTCACTGGTGGCCGGACTGGCAGGCAGGGTTATTGAACGGATGTACCAATCTTCAGTCGGCAATCTAATATCCAACCGATAACGTCCGCCATCAATGGTCAGCAACTGAAATTCACCTTTATCATTGGGCACACTGTCGGTCGTGAAGATTGCAAACAGGGAAGCGATGGGAATACTCTGTTCGGTTTTTCCCTTGCCTTTCACATCCAGTTGACTGAGCAGCACGACCTCTTCAAGGGCGGCGTTACGTTTAGGTTGACAAAGAGGCTTTCCGTCAACGGTTTTCGCCGGCTCTAAAACGAGGCGCCCGGAAATTGAACCCAGTCGTGTGAGCACAAGTTCCAACCCGGTTACATCTGTTCCACGCACCGTCACCTTGCGCGGCGGCGCAACCAACCCTTCATCGGGTGTCAGGTTGGATTTTGACCCATCGCCTCCCATGGCGCTGACGTAATATTCCCCGTCGGGCACGCTACTTAAAGCAAACGACGGTTTATCACCCTCAGTCATTCCAAACATGGTGCCGCCGTAGGTCATGGATTCGACATTGCCGGTCGCGGCACTGGTCAGCGTGACAAAAGCCGCGCTGTTTGCACCCAGGCCGGAAAGCGTGCCGCTGACCAGGTGTCCGCGATTATCGCGGTATTGAATATTGATTCCGGGCATCTCTTGTCCGGCTTGCAAGGGAATCGCTGTTGCGGTGTCGCGGGTGCCGGTCGGGTAGTAAGTCGGCGCGTCCGTATCATAAGCGCCTAAGGAAAAACTGAGGAAACCTCTGCCGCCCGCTGCGACGACATAGACGCCCGGTTCGAGCCCGTAAATACGATAGACGCCGCGATCATCGGTCTTCCATTGTTTGCCAATCGAAGTTTCATCTATGGGTGCGTTGCGCGCCACGCGACCATCCAACTCTTTAATTTTCGTGGCGCGAACCTGAATGCCAACCAGCGGTTCACCGGCGGGACTGACCACCGTTCCGGTTATCACCCCGCCTTTGATTAACCGCAGCGTGACATTGTCACCGAGATGGAAGTAGTTGGGCCGGCCCTGGGTTTGAGCCTGATCAGGGGCCAGCACGTAACCGGGCACAAAGACTCTGAAGGTGTAAGAACCAACCGTGAGGTCTTCAAAACTAAAGCGTCCGTCTTCGCCGGTTGTAGCCGTGCGAACCCCACCATCCGCCGGGCGTTTTTGCCGGCTCATGAGGCCGGCGGGCGCCACCAGAACCATGGCGCCTTCGACGGGCTTGCCGCCGTCATCAATCACGCGCCCCGCAAGGGCGCTGCCGCGTTGCGCAGGTTTTGCCGGGGTGCTGGGTTTAGCCTGCGGTTGTGCAGGCTTCCCTCGCCTGGGTTGCTGTGCCTGCACGGCAATCGCAAAACTGAGTAAAATGCTCAGGAAAATCAAGCGCTTCATTAGGATTCCTCTTCAATAAACTGAAAACTAGTTAGTCGTTTTTCTCACGCGCTTTCACGACCAGCGTCACTTCCGTTTCTTGTCCGTTGACGACACTCACGCGCTGTTTCACGGTTCGATAGAGCGAGTCGTCAGCAGGCCGCTCATCGTCTTCATTATCTTCGGCATCACTACTTCCTGCCGCTTTTATTTTCACGTTAATCGTCAACTCATATTCACCCTCAAGCAAACCCTGAAGTAAAAATCGTCCGTTGGGGTCAAGTTCGGCGCTGAAACTTGTTAATTGAGAATTGGCATCGGCAACCCCGCTCAGGCGCACCGCGGTCAGCCAATTCTCCTGGGTTTTGAATAATTTCCCTCCCTCGACTTTGACTTGTCCGCGAATCTTGGAATTTGCTTGAACGAGCACGACACGTAAATCCGTAACCGGCTCACCGCCTTTAAGTTCAAATCCCTGGCTCACATCCAAGCCGTTTCTCTCAAGGCGTAGAAAAGCGAGATTGGCTGGCTCAGAGAGGCTGCGAGCCCAGATGCGCAACTTGCCGGGGCGTAAACCGCTCAGTGAAAAACTGCCGTCACCAGTGAGCCGCACGACGGGGGAATTGCTGCCCGCAAAACCATCCTCTCTATCTTTTTGCAGCATAACAGTCGAAGAGAAAACCATGACCTGTGAAAGTTCTGAAATCGCTTCCGGGTCGTTTGTACCTTGAATGCTAACCATGCCGCTAACGGTTAAACCGCGATGAGCTTTAATCTCCAAGCCGCTCACATTCGCGCCGTTTACTTCAAATCGCGTGGCCTCGCTGTAATAGGATTTGGGGTCGGTTATTTGATTTGCAGATGCCGCATAAGCGCCAGTTACGACACCATCTAATTTAAACTCGCCTTTGCTGTTGGTCTGGCTCCAGTGAGTCGTGCGGGGTGACAAGCTGCCGTCTTCGTTTTTATGAAGAACGTTTAATGAGAGCATAAAATCGCTCAACGCCTGTCCGCTATCAGCATCTACAACTTTACCCGCAACCGTATAGGCTTTTTCGACGGCGCTGACCTTTATATCTATGTCGCGGACTTCATTGCCGTTTTTGATTTCAATCAACTGGGCCGCCGCTTCATCGGTCACCCCCGGATAAAAGGTCTGCTTATGTTTTTCGTGGTTACGGCGATTTGCCGAAAACCCAGCCCCCTCAATGCCTACACATACTTTATAACGCCCATCCGGTATGCCGTAAATTCTGTATATCCCTCGATCATCGGTTTCAATGGGCCGGTCACCGTTCGAAAATCTCACCACGCCCATCTCTTTTCGGGTTTCTAATATTAATACGATGTATTCCGCAATCATCGGACGACCATCGGCAAAAGTTACGCGTCCGGTGATAACCCCGCCACGAACCAGAGAAAAATTCACATCCTCTTGATCTTCATCATCAGCCAGACGAATACGCCTGCCGCGCATCCCTGACATCAGTTCCTCGGTCGGCTTCTCTCGATTGACCAGTGCCGGAGCAGCGACCTGAACCTGATAAATGCCTGAGTTCAAATCGGCCAAGCGGTAGCGCCCTTCGGCGTCGGTTTTGATTCTGAAGGTGAACTTATCCGTAAACCCCAGTGCCATCTCTCGCTGTCTGGGATTGGGGTTTTCAAGTACGGCAATCACCATTGCATCGCGCACCGGCGTGTCGCCGACTGTGACGCGCCCGGCAATCACGCATTTGCCGGTTTGCGGTTGCTGCGGGGTGGCCAAACCGGCACGGCAAATCATCAGGGTGATGAGAAGAATGGTAATTTTGAGAACGCGCATAAACCGCTGCCCTCTTGGTTACGGCTAGTGGAAATAATTTTGCTTCGTCAATCGTCCAGATTGGTCAAATCCAGAAGCAGTTCAACCTGGAGTTCCTGATCTTCGACCAGATTAATAATCTGTTTGGCTTCTCGCGTTTTCGGCGTACCACTCTTTTCGTTGAAGCCGGAAGTTAGCATGACGATGACTTCATATTGACCCGGCACTAAATTTCCAATCTTGAAATTTCCGTCCTTATCAACCGCGGAACTGCCGCCACCGCCGCCCGAACCAAACCCGTCGCTGTCATCTTCATCTTCTTTGCTGCCGGGTTTACGAACATAAGCAAAAATCTGCGCATTTTTCGGAAGCACCCCACCTTGAAAATTGACTTTGCCGGTCACCGAACAACTGGCACGCGACAAAATGACAATCACATCGCTTATGATATCGCCGCGCCGGATTTCAAAACGGCTGGTCACATCAACCCCACTGCGTTCGATACGCTTGAGCGCAAACGCGCCTTTTTCCCGCGAATAATTATTAACCGAGAGGCGCACCGCGCCGGGTCTGAGTCCTTTGAGCGTAAAGCTTCCATCAGGGTTCACCCTGGTCTGAGCGCGACTGTACTGCGTGCCTTCTTTTTCGCCTCCCTGCGGCTCTACCCAGGTCATACCGAAAATCATCGCCTCTGCTAAAGTTGATAATGTCGTATTGCTTGCCCCTTCGACCACCACTCGGCCGCCGACGGTCAAGCCTCTATGCATCTTGATGTCAATGCCAGTGGCATTGGCGTCTTTGATATCGAAAGAGGTTGGCTCGTCGTAGTATTCGTTCTCTTCTTCAAAATCGGCATTCGCAAAAGCGTAATAAGAGCCTGATGTAATGCCTTCGATTTTAAATTGCCCTTTGGCATTTGACGGCTGACTTTTCCCGCCGGGTTCTCCGCCGCCGGATGGTCCGTAATGAATGGTTATTCCCGGAATGGGCTTGCCGGTTTCCGCATCAATGACTCGTCCGGCAACCGCATAGGTTTTGTTGGGCGAGCCAATTTTGATGTCCACATTACTCGCTTCATTGCTGTTTCTGATTTCAACTTCCAAGGCCGCCTTCGGGTCAGTCACACCGGGATAATAGGTCAGCTTATGCAGGCTGCGCTGTCCGGGAAAGCGGGCTCCCATAATCGGGTCTGGACGAAAATCAACGCTCACTTGATAGCGACCATCGGGCACCCCGAAAATTCTATAAATGCCCCGGTCATCGGTTGCAAAGCGCGCACCGACCATGTTCGCATCAAGCGAGAGCGAGTATTCATTCTTATCACTACTGTTTGGTGTCTTGCTGATGTTAACCGCTTCACCGATAACCGGACGACCATCCGCATAAGTCACCCGCCCGGTGATGACGCCGCCGCGAGTTACTGAAAAATCGAGGTTATCGACGCTCTCGCCATCGCTGAGCGTGATCTTTTTCTGAGCGCTGTCAGTTGAGGTTGCTGATTTACCGACGCCCGCCCTACGTACCATCGTTCCGTACGACTGGGACACGATTGCCGCGGCGGTCAAGCACACCA
>JBIOWC010000235.1:0-11647 GCA_044868105.1 Blastocatellia bacterium | reverse complement strand
TCCTTTAAACAAATTGGTGTCACCTTTGAATAAGCTGGTCTCTCCGCTCAATAAACTGGTTTCCCCCTTAAATAAAGGGGAATTTGAATATTATCCGCAAGTTAAAAACCCCCCGACAACCTACTATGAACATCGTTGTGATGATGATTAGGCTAAACTACTTCGGGAGAATTTTTGCGGGGCTTGTTCATTTTTATGAGAAAATGGACAAGCCCCTTACCTATTCTGCAAAGATTAAGTTATCTTATTAGCCACGGGAAACAAAAAATCGAGTTTGCAATAAGAGGCAAAGTTTGTGAAAAAGATTCCAGGTAATTTTTTGTTTCTAACTTTCTTCTTAGGACTCCTTTTATTTCCTTCACAACCTGATTGCCTGGCTAACCCCGAATATGTTTTAACCTCAGCACTCCTTACCGGCAATAAATTTTCACCTCGAAAAATGACGAGCGAAATGTGCGGCAAATCATCAAAAAAAACGCAGATGGTTAAAATACTTTTGGAAGAGGCTGCACAATTAAAATCCGTTGAGAGCCAGGAAGCTACTGAACAGGCAATTATCAAAGTAGAAAAAGCGCTGAACTATTGTGGACGAAGCGGAGATAAACGCCTAGAAGCTGACGCCTATCAAACGCTTGGCGAAGCCTCCGAACAATTGGGTGAGTTGCAAAAAGGATTGCTTCAATTTGAGAAATCGCTTGGTCTTGCCACTGAAATCAAAGATAAAAAAATGCAATGTAGCCTGCTCAACAAGATTGCCACTATGCAACTCTATCTGGGCGATAATCCCAAAGCTTGGGAGGCAATTTGTAAATCTGGCGAACTCTGTAAGGGCATCAATGATAGGCGAGAAGAAGCCGAATACTTTAATAATTTGGGCGAGTATTACTATTTCACTACGGAGATGCTCAAGTCCATAGAGGCACATCACCAAGCCCTAAAACTTTTTCAGGAAATAGAAGACAAACGCGGAGAGATTTTATCAATGGTGCATCTCTGCGATGTCTATTTTCAAAAAGGCGAGAGAGCAAAAGCGTTTCAATATTATGAGCAGGCCTTGGCGCGTCTGCGCGAAACCTCAGAAATATTTATTAAAGGTTTAACTTTGCGTGCGGGCGCAGAAATTAATATCAAAATGGGCGATAAACAAGAAGCGATTAACCTTTATGAGGATGCTTTAAAAATTTTCCAGACTACCGGAAATAAAGTGTGGCAAGCCAGCACCTACACCGGAATCGGAACCTTTTATGAGGTTATCGGTGAAGCAAAAAAAGCCCTGCTCTATAGACAAAAGGCACTCAGCTTGTATAACCGTCTGGGACTTCGCAACGCTGAAGTCTTAACCATGATGGTGTTGGGCAAATTATCAAACCAACTGGGCAATTCAATGGAAGCGCTTCACTATTATCGTCAGGTTGAACGAGCTAATCTAAGGCTTAAAGATAAATTTATCACAGCCGTTTTAAAGTACTATATCGGCCTGGTTTATGAATCTAGGGAAGAATATCGTCAGGCGTTGAACGCTTACGAAGAAGCCTTAGCGGTGAGCCGAGGATTGGAATTGTTAAAAACCGAGGCCGATGTTTTATCCGCAATGGGAACGATTCAATTCACAATGGGGAGTCGGGATAAGGCGCTAAATTTTTTTGGTCAATCGCTGGAAAGATACCGACAGATAAAAGATGAATTCGGCGAAACCAAAACCCTTTATGAAATGGCGCTCGCTGAGCGAGAGCTTTCACTCTTTGAATCGGCAAAGCGCCATATTGATGAAGGGATCGCGCTGATTGAGACGCTTAGGGAAAATTGGAAGTCCCCGGAAATCCGCACGGCCTACTTTTCCACCGCCCAAAAGAGTTTTGATTTGTCTATCAATATCTTGATGGAGTTACACAAAGTCTATCCGGCCGAGCAATTTGATAAACAGGCTTTTGAATTAAGCGAGCGAGCGCGGGCGCGGACTTTGCTTGAATCAATCTTTGAAACGGAAGTTAATTTTCGAGCTGGCCTAGACCCGGCGTTGTTAAAGCGGGAGCGGGATTTAATTAAACGGATGACCGATCATCAAGCCCGCACGGATAATCTTTCACTTCGCAATAAACGATTGAACGGGTTTGCTGAACAGAATGAAGATTGGGCTACTGAACTCTATCAAATTCGTGCCAAGATGCGTGCCGCTAATCCGCTTACCGATTCAAGCCATAAAATCGTTCCTAAAACCGTTGCGGAAATTCAACGATTTCTCGATGCCAATACGTTACTGTTAGAATACCGACTCGGAGAAAAACGAAGTTACCTGTGGGCCGTGACCCCTCAATCGCTTATGAGTTTTGAATTGCCGCCGCGTGCTGAAATAGAAAACCAGGCGCGCGCGTTTTATCAATCCTTAGTTGCGCCTGAAGAGACTGCCATAAATAAAACCGCTGGACGAAACCACCTCACCTTGAAACATACCGAAGGCGCTTATCAGAAATTTGCTGAAAAATTGAGTGCTATGCTCGTTGCACCGGTCGCTGCATTATTGCCGGGTAAGCGATTAGTCATCGTTGCAGACGGCGCTTTGCAATATGTACCCTTTGCCGCGCTACCTATTCCACATTACAACCCACCAGCAGAGCGCATCGCCAATTCAACCGCCTCAGCTTATACGCCATTAATTTTGACCAATGAAATCGCCAACCTTTCTTCAGGCTCTTTGATAGCCCTACTCAGAGAAGATCGTAGTGAGGTGAAGGCGGTAAATAAATCTCTGGCGCTCATCAGTGACCCGATCTTTACCGAAGATGACACCCGATTCAAAGCGCACCAGAAGGAGGCGCACGCTTTTATAAAAAAGCCCGCGACAGCTGCCCAAGATGCGTCAGCCCGATTCAGGGCGCCTGCCCTGGAATATTGGATTCCCAAACTTGATCATTTGCCCTTTGCGGCGCGAGAGGCCGAAAGCATAATGGAAAATGCAAAGGGACTGGTGGTACTCAAAATCAGTGATTTTAATGCAAATAAAGAGAAGGTCTTACAAACCGACTTCAGCCCCTACAGCTTTGTGCATTTTACGACTCACGGTCTGGTTGATAATGAGAATCCCGATTTATCCTCTATTGTTCTGTCGCTCTATGACCAAAGGCGACAACCGCAAGACGGACTATTGCAGCTTCAAGATATAGCGGGCTTGAAACTGCATGCAGAACTGGTAGTTTTAAGCGCCTGCAAGACCGCATTGGGGAAAGAGTTTCGCGGGGAAGGATTGATTAGTTTGAATCGCGGGTTTATGCAGGCTGGCGCGAAACGTGTAATGGCAAGCCTGTGGGACGTAGATGATGCGTCAACCGCTGAATTAATGCGCCGGTTATACCGAGGCATCTTTATTGAAGGATTATCGCCGAGTGCTTCGCTCAGAAAAGCCCAGGCCACCATGTCGCAAGAGCGGCGGTGGCAATCTCCCTATTTCTGGGCAGCCTTTGTCATGCAAGGCGAATGGCGGTAAGGTTCAATAATTCGCCGGCAATCTGCTCCTGAACTGAGGTGAGTTATTCGTAAAGTCGAATGGCAAATTACTGAAGCCGCATTCAACAAACTGCTGCTAAACTTTGATAAAGAACTCGAAGTGGCAGGGCAAAAATATGAGTTGATGCGCGAAAAACTCACGAAATATTTCGATAACAAAGGATGTATCAATTCACCTGATTTAGCCGATGAAACGATAAATCGAGTAGCCAGAAAGATAGATGAAGGCGAATATATCGAGAAGAATGCCTTTTCCTATTATTTTTACGGCGTAGCCAAGAATGTCTTAAGAGAATATTTGAATAGTCCCGAAAGAGAAAATGTCTCTATTGATTCACTCTGTCTTCCCCTGGAATTACCCGAACCGTTAACGGATGCTAATTTATCTTTCTCACAAAATCTAGACCCGAATCTGGTGTTCGATTGTTTGGAAGTATGCTTGGAAAAACTTGCTGAAGAAGAGAGAGAAATCATCCTCAAGTATTATGAAGGGGAAGGCGGAGACAAGATTGAAAATCGCCGACAACTCGCCGACAAATTGCAATTAAACCTGAATAACCTCCGCATTCGCGCGTTCAGAATCAGACACCGATTGGAGAAGTGTGTGGATAAATGCACAAAGCCCGCAAAAAAAGAGTAATGGATTTTTTTATTACTCATTTATGATTAGGGGATAAATTGGATCAAAGTATGAACAAAGAGGAAGAAGAAATCATTCGCTACCTACTCGGTCAACTGGACGCTACAGATGTGACCCGAATTGAGGAGCGCTATTTTGAGGATGCGAATTATTTTGAACTTCTCCAGGCGGTCGAAGCTTCCCTTATTGATGACTATCTTGAGGGTCAACTGTCCGAAATTCAAAAAGAGGCATTTGTAAAAAACTTTTTAAGATCACCGCGCCGAAAAGCGCAGGTTGTATTTACACAAGCGCTTCGCAGAAAAGCTGAAGAAGAGAATAAAACAAAAAAAAATAGCCTTCCCGAACCTTCCCCTCGCTCCTGGCTGGACGTTTTCCGTCTTAAAAACTTTCCAATATTCGTTCCCCTTTCGGTGGCTTTACTCATCGTTTCTGCAATTACGTTGTGGGTCATCCAAAACCAGATAAGCGCGTCCAAGCAATCTCAGGTTGCGGTAAAATCCGATACCGAAGGAAAGCAGGCGGCTGGGAATCAGGCGGCAACTCGTGAGGCGACTCCTCAAGCAAATACAAATCCGAATAATCCGCCGCCTTCGGTAGAGCTAAATAAACCCGAACCGAATATTAAAAAATCTCTAGCATCAATTACCCTTGATCCCAATTCACAGATAACCAGAGGCAAAGCCAGAATTCAACGAGTGGAAGTTACGTCCGAAACTGAAGAGCTAAATATAAAATTGATCTTCAATAGTGACGATTACAAAAGTTACAGTATCGTCGTGAAAGATAAGGCTGCAAGAAATATTGCGAACCGGGAAAATTTAAAGGCGCAAGCCAATCGGTTGGGAAAACAACTCTCAGTAAAATTTCCGGCTCGGACTTTCGACGATGAAGAATATTTTATAACGATTATGGGTGTGAGCGAGAGTGGAACCGCTGATGAAATCGTTGAATATGCGTTTCGTGTCGTCAAGAAGTAACTGCCTTTTTGAACCGCTTGAAATTTATTCAAAATCCCACAATTTTTTTTAATACCCTGTAATACATTCGTTTTTTTTTCCATTTATACATGAAGGTTAGATTTTTGACTGTAGCAATCATATTTACCAGGCAGTGGAATACTGCGGTTTAAGGTTTGGACACGCCTTCAACTGACTGTGAATAAATTGGTTCAAAGGCTGGCAATCAGTTTTTCCTACACACTCAGTTAGCGAAGGGGGAAGGCGTGTCTGACTATCCTTCCTTAATAAAAATCAATCCAAACACAATCGCGCACCTATAGCGAATTGCAAATTAATGTAGGGGAGTTGAGGAAGCGGTCCAAGAGCGCGACGACTCGTGAAACGCGGTCCAATGCCGCTTCCTCAACCGCTGCTTCAGTATCATCAATCGCAAAACGCTCCAAGCAAACTAACAAATGTCCATCCCTTGCCGATTGCAAAACGCGGATTTGCTCTGAAACTTATCGTCTTCGGGATTTGAAATCAGCAACCATATCGTCAACTATTTTTCCCCCAACACCACCGTCTAATACAAAATCATTTATCAATAAATTTTACACGGATGAGCGATTCAGCTTGCCGATTACGCAGGTCATTTTGCAGGTGATACTTAACATTTAATATAGGAGATCACAAAATTGAAAACCATTTGTAGACTATTAGTTGTTTTTCTCACGGTTTTAGTCAGCTCATTTTCGAACGTTGGGCAGAGTTTGGCCAACCCTCCATCCCAAAAAACGGATGAATCAAAAATTCGTGAAAATGTCGCTTATATGCAACAGGGATGGAATACCAAAAGCGGAGCTTTGTTTGCCAAGCCATTTGCCGAAGATGCCGATTATGTCGTCATCAATGGGATGCAGATCAAAAATCGAAGAGTGATTGAACAGGCTCACCAACAAATATTCGATACAATTTATAAAGATTCTGTGATTCGCCTTTCGGTCAAGCAAATTCGCTACTTGCGCTCCGATGTCGCGCTTGTTCATGTGAGTGGACATAACAAGACACGCCACGGTGAGCTGACCACGGAGACCGAAGTAATTATATCTCTGGTCATGACCAAAGAAGGAAAGACCTGGAAGATTGTCGCATTTCAAAATACTGAGGTAATCAAAAGACCGGGACAGTAGCTTGAAGGGGTTTAACGGGTATGCGCAGCGATATTTGCTATAGCCTTCTTTGACGCGTCTTCTGATTAAACTGGGGGAATTTTTCTCCAGCACCAAGCCCAGAGATGGAGGAGCGTAAATCGGATATTAAACGCTGCCTGACTTTTGATTGAATGCGAATGCTACGCTCTTTGGTTAAATGCTCAATAAGCAAGAGCATTCGCTGCCAACTAGATTCCAGGTCATCAGCTATTCGTGAAATTTGGCTGATGTCATAGGGGACGGCAATTAAGTCACAGCCGAGACGCGCGAAAATTGCAAGGTAACGCGCCGTGGCCAGGTCAGGACAGAGGAGCCGGCGATTTCCGATTTTCAATTCAATGCCCAGCAGGGTATGAAGGATTTCAACCTGAGATAATTTTCCGCCGGCTTTTAACTCATATTGCCGTGTTCGTTGAGAGAGAATTTTTTGTTGATAGAGAGAAGCGATTGATGTTGCGCCCATCTGCCGTCCGATTTCTGCAACGATATCTTCAGCTTTCACTTGGCGAGCAGATTTCGGAAGCCGGTCAGCGATGGATTCTACTTTTTCCATGTCAGTAACCGGTAACCGGTCATCGGCTGTCGGTAGTCGGTATAATTTGTATTCCAACTACCGGCTGCCGATGACCGGCTACTTTTTAATGGCGATAACATCGCGGGCTTTTTCCAGGACATTCAATACGCTATTAGGCAATATGCCTAAGAAAAGCGTGCCAAGCCCTGAGATGAGGAGTGCAGTGGCCAGTGAAGCCGCAACGATCGGTTTTTTGAACTCCTTATTTTCAGGAGCAAAAAACATAGCAACGATGACTTTCAAATAGTAATACCAGGAGATGGCGCTATTGATTACGCCTATGATAACCAGATAATAGAAGAGTTTATTTGACGGCCCCTGTAACCAGGCTGATTTGAATACCAGAAATTTAGACATGAATCCGGCGGTCAAGGGAATGCCTGCCAGACTGAGTAAAAATAGTGAAAGTAGACTGGCGAGCCCCAGGGTTTTAAAACCGATACCGGCATAATCGGCAATTTCTGTGTGTTTATCGCCTTTTCTGGCGATTATTTCGATAATTCCGAATGCGCCAATGTTGATGAGGATATAGCTCAACATATAAAACGCTACCGAACGCCAATCCCTTGCCGCAAATCCAACCATCGCATAGCCAGCGTGGGCGATCGAAGAATAGGCCAACATGCGTTTAATATTGGTTTGTACAATGGCCACGAGATTACCGACGGTCATCGTCAGCATAGCCATTATAATTAAGACATTGGTGATAGTGGTTTGAAAATCGTTCACCCATTTCGATGCCGCCACCACTGTAGGGGCGACAGCAAAGGTCAAAATAAATACGCGAGCAAAAGCAGCGAAAGCCGAAGCCTTCGAGCCAGTGGAGAGCAGAGCCGTAACCGGTGTGGGCGCGCCTTCATAAACATCGGGCGACCAAATGTGAAACGGCGCCGAAGCTACTTTAAAGCCGAAACCTACAAGCATCATTGCCGCGCCTGCAAAAAGCATTGCCGGAGATGAAATGTGACCGGCAGCGATGCGCTCTTTAAGGAGTAACAGGTTAGTAGTGGCAACCGGCGAGGCCGTAGCGTTGTAACTGGCGCCGTAGAGCATGGCAATGCCGTAGAGTAAAAATGCTGTTGAATAAGAGCCGAGAATAAAATATTTGACCGCCGATTCGTTTGACCGCAAATCATTGCGCCGATAACCGCAGAGCACATAGGTTGAAATTGAAGTGATTTCAAGCCCCAGGAAAATCATCACCAGGTCATTTGCCGAGGCCATAAAAAGCATGCCGGTTGTGGCAAATAACAGCATGGCGAAATATTCGCCTTTTGGAAGTTCTTCTTCATCAATCCACTTGAGCGAAATTAACACCACGAGGATGCCAACCAGCAGGGAGATAATCGAAAAGAACAAGCGGAAATGATCGGTAATGAGCATTCCTGAATAAGCAATTTCGCCGTCTTTATTCCATAAGCTTAATACTGCTAGGCCCGCTGCAATAAACCCGATGATTGAGATAGCGCCGGCAACCCGACGCTCCAAACGACGCGAAAAAGCGTCGAAGAGCATGATGATTATTGCGAATACCGTAAGGAGGGTTTCCGGTAATAGTGCTTGAAAATTTATGCCAATCTTATCCACAGGTTTCTACCATTAAAACAGAAATTCTAAAATGGATTATTTTTTCTGTTCGATTTGTTTTTCGCTTTCAATCTTTTCTTCCGTTTTGGCGACGGGGCTCTCTTTTATTGACGTTTCGGCGATATGTGTCTGTGTAAAGACACTCTTTATCTCTGAAATCGTTTTGTCGCTGCGCGACAGAAAGAGACTCGGATAAATACCCATCACAAAAATCAAAATAATTAAAGGCGCCAGCGCCAAACGCTCGCGGCCATTAATATCCGTGAGCGTTTGGTTTTCAGGATTGTTCAATTCGCCGTAGATGACCCGTTGGTACATCCAGAGCATATAGACTGCCGATAAAATCATGCCGATAGCCGCAAGTGACCCGAAGAGTTTCGGATGCAGGGTTACGGTGGAGACGTAAGTGCCGACGAGAATCAAAAATTCGCCGACAAACCCATTCAGTAACGGCAGCGCGATGGATGAAAGGGTGACGATTAAAAACAAGACTGAGTAGACCGGCATTCGATGAACCAAACCGCCATATTCGGCGATTAATCGTGTATGACGGCGGTCATACACAAAGCCCACCAAAATAAAGAGCGCGCCGGTTGAAACGCCGTGATTGAGCATTTGATAAAGCGCGCCCTGCATTCCCTGATCGGTAAACGAAAAGATGCCAAGTACCACAAAGCCCAGGTGGCTCACTGACGAATACGCCACCAACTTTTTCATATCGGGTTGTACCATCGCGACCAGAGCGCCATAAATGATGCCAATAATTGCAAGTGTACAAATCAATGATGAATACATCTTTGCGGCATCTGGAAACATCGGCAGATTGAAACGCATCAAGCCATAGGTTCCCATCTTGAGCAGCACCCCGGCGAGGATGACCGACCCGGCCGTCGGGGCTTCGACGTGCGCGTCCGGCAGCCAGGTATGGAAAGGGAAAAGCGGGACTTTAATCAGAAAGGCCAGCGCAAAGGCCCAGAAAAGCCAGATTTGCTGAGGCAAAGTCATTGCGAAGCCGCCGGCTCTCAAATCGTGAGTGATAGTCGGAATGTCGAATGTATAAATGCCTGTGGCTCTGCCATGCAGGTAATAAAGCGCGATAATGCCCGCTAGCATCAATAATGAACCGATAACCGTGTAGATGACGAATTTGATTGCCGCGTAAATTCTGCGTTCGCCTCCCCACACCCCGATGAGCAAATACATCGGCACCAACATCACTTCCCAGAAGAGATAGAAAAGGAACATATCCATGGCGATGAATACGCCAATCATTCCGGTTTCCAGAGCGAGCAGGCAAATCAAAAATTCGCGTAGCTTTGTATGTACCGAATTCCACGAAGCAATTAATGCAACAGGGACGATGAAAGTGGTAAGCAGAACCAGCCAAAGGCTCAAGCCATCTACGCCTACGTGATAGCGGATGCCGAGATTGAAGGCGGAAATCCATTCGGCGTTTTGTTCAAATTGCATCCCGCCGGTTGAGTTAAACTTGAAAGGTAAGAGAAGCGAAATGACAAAGGTGAGCAAAGAAAATGTCAGCGCGGTCCATTTCAGGTTGTTTTCGTTAGCGTGGTCCTCGCGCTTGAAAACCAATAACGTTATGGCTCCGACAATCGGCAGCAGCGTGATAATGGTGAGCAGAAATGAAATCATTGAACCCCAGATAGATTTATCGAATTCTCAGAATGAAATATCCGATGATTAACAAAGCGCCAATAACCACAAGGGCGACATAGCTGCGCGCCAGCCCCGACTGTAAATATCGAAGTCCGCCGCCGATACTGTTGGCAAGTTTTGCCGCGCCATTTACTGTCCCGTCAATGATTTTAACGTCAACGAATTTCCACAGAACATTCGTCGAACCCTGCTTGATGGGTTGAATAATGGTGGCGTCATAAGCTTCATCAACGCGGTATTTATCTTCAAGCAAACGCGGCGGTTCCCACAAAGGGTTTTTGTTGAACCATCGCCAGCCGATGCCTATACCGGCTGCGGCAATCAACACCGAAACCCCCATTAAAATAAATTCGGTGGAACGGTCTTCCTGGGTTGAATGCGGCTCTTGGATTGCAGTTGTTGGTGAGGCCACAGCGTGCGACTCCCCTTCAGTACGTGAGACTGGGGGAACGCCAATCACTTGAGGCTCGCTCGGGGCGGATAAATGAGCAATTGACGGTTCCAGGAAATGCTCGAAATAATTATTTACCCCGAATGCCGAGGGCATCCCTAAAAATCCGACAAGCGCCGCGCCGACAGCCAGCACAATGAGCGGAGTCGTCATCACACGAGATGTCTCATGTGGAGTGCCGTGATGGTCATCGTGTCCTGATGAGTGATGCGCCCCTGCTTGATGTTGGTCATCTTTGTGATGTCCTTTATCGCGAAACCTTTCATTGCTCCAGAAGGTTAAGACCATCAAGCGCGTCATATAGATTGCTGTAAGCAATGCGGTTGCTGCGCCGACGAACCATAAAAGTTTTGGCAGGAAAGAATTCTCGCCAAAAGCCAAAGTTGAATAAGTGCGATAAAGGATTTCATCTTTACTGAAGAAACCCGAAAACGGCGGGATTCCGGCGATGGCCACCCATCCGATAGCCATCGTCAAGAAGGTAATCGGCATATATTTCTTCAATCCCCCCATGCGCCGCATATCCTGCTCGTGATGCATGCCGATAATCACCGAACCCGAACCCAGGAAGAGCAGGGCTTTGAAGAAGGCGTGGGTAAACACATGAAAGATGCCGCCGACAAACGACCCGACACCGCAGGCGAGGAACATATAACCGAGTTGCGAGACGGTTGAATAAGCGAGAACTTTTTTGATGTCCCACTGGGCAATGCCGATAGTTGCTGCAAAGAGCGCCGTCGCTGCGCCAATAATAGCAACAATCATCATGGCGGTTGGCGCGTGAATATAAATTGAACTGGCGCGCGCCACCATATATACGCCAGCCGTAACCATAGTCGCGGCATGAATGAGCGCCGACACAGGCGTGGGACCAGCCATCGCATCCGGCAACCAGACGTAAAGAGGAATCTGCGCGCTCTTGCCGGTAGCGCCGACGAACATCAATACGGCAATTGAGGTAAGCCCGCCCGCAAAAATTGCTCCAAAAGTCATCGGCTCAACCGCTTGATTCATCGCCCATTCAAAAGCGCTCGGTATACCGCGCGGGTCATTGAAGTAAAA
>JBIOWC010000234.1:0-3176 GCA_044868105.1 Blastocatellia bacterium | reverse complement strand
CCAAGAAGGATGTGTTGAGCATACTGCCTTTTGAAAATGGATTGGTGAAAGTAAAGCTTACGGGTGACCACATCAAACGCTTACTTGAAAATGGCTTGAGCAAAGCAGGTCAAGAAGACGGTCGTTTTCCGCAGGTTTCCGGGATGAAGTTTACTTATGATGCGAGCAAACCGGTGGGCTCACGCCTGGTCAGCCTCGAAATCAATGGCAAGCCTGTTGAAGCGAGTCAAAACTATACAATGGCCATCAGCGCTTATGCTTTAGGCGGAGGCGATGGATATGATTTCAAAGGCGCTGAGCTATTAATCAAACCGACGGAAGGACCAATTGAACCCGACCTGGTAATGGAGGCGATAAAAAAAGCCGGAACCATCGCCCCTCAAATTGAAGGTCGTATCAAAACTAATAACTGAGAATTGTGCGAAACCCGTTGCTACCGCAATGCTAGTGGAAGCGATTGAAGAAGACACAGCAGAGAGAGTCAAAACCAGCAGGTTTAACCGGAAAATTCAACCGGCGGGATTTAAAATTTAACTTCGAATTCTGACGAAAAAGGCGAATTCAACGGATAAGGTTTATCCGCTTAATCGGTTTTTTCCGTCGCATCAGAAATTCACTCGTTTAATTTTAGGCGGCCTGCCTTCCCTGTCGCAAAACGGCAGATGGCCAGTCTAAAGCTCGATCATTTCGTCTCGGCACTCTTATCCTGTTTAATCTGCCCGAGCAATTCGCCAATCTTTTTGTAGAGTTGTGGTCCGCGAAGACCGACGGCGCGGATGACCCCTTGATGGTCAATTAAAACGGTTTGCGGAATGGAATGCACGTTGTATAACCGTGCGATTTTATTATCCCACCCCCCGCCATCAAAATATTGCACCCAGGTGATGCCCTCTTTTTTGATGTAGTTATCAAAAGCTTTCTTACTGCTATCCAGGCTAACCCCGACTATAACAAAATTAGCGTTTTGATATTTTTGCCAGGTGGCTTTGACGGCGGGCATCTCCATAATACAGGGTCCGCACCAGGTCGCCCAGAAATCCAGCAAAACTACCTTCCCTTTTAAGTCACTAAGCGAAAGTTCTTCGCCTGAATAGGCTTTCACCTTGAAATCAATCGCCAACTTTTCACCCGCGAGCTTCGGATTAGCAATAATCGTTTTGGCAGCTCCGGCTTGAGATGAGTTCGGCTCTATGGCGACATATTTTTTGAGCGCATCAATCCCTTCTTTCTCTTTACCGGCTTTAAGCAAGGCGAAGCCGAGATTGTAATAAGCCTTTGGATACTTATCTCCGGCAATCTCTATCACGTGTTTGAAGGTGGTAATGGATTCCTCCAAGGCTTTTTTATCATCCATTAAAAAGAGCGCGACGCCGAGCATATTGGTTAAGCCGGTTTCGTTTTCGGGTTTCAGGGCAATCGCTTTACGCAACGCCGAGGCGGCCTGCACATAATCGCCCACTTGAAAAGAGACTTGCCCGATGATTTGAAAACACTCCAGACAGTTGCCCTTATTGATCTCCGCAGCTTTGTTGAATGATTTAATCGCTTCATCAATTTGCCCTTCATTCAAGGCCTTTTTAGCGCGTTCCATTTCGGCATTGAATTCGGCGCTGCCACTTTGGGTTTTGGGCGGCGCTTCCTTCTGATTTTGTTTTTCCTGAGCCAAAGCCTGACCGTCAGGAACTCCCAACAGGATTATCGCTAAACAAAATAAGATGATGGTATAAGAGGTTTTCATGCGCGCTCCTTTAATCTTACTTCAGTTTCAATTCTATGGGCTGTGCAACTTTCTCTTTGGCAGCGCTCAACTTGGCAATAACCAGAGTTAAATCGTTGCCTTGTACGACGTCGCCCGGCACCGCAAAAAACATTAAGCCTTCACGCTTTTCATTCGCCGCCAGTCGATTTTTAAGATTGATTTCATAGGCCGAAAAATCGTCGCGTGATTCTTTGTAACCGGCTTTGTTATAGATTGAAATACTATAATATTTCATCAAGCGTTTATAAGCCGATTTCGCATCAATGGCTTTATAGATTTGATTTTGCGATTTTACGGTAAATCGCGCCTTTTTCAATTCAATATTATCTGTCTGCGTATTCGTCAGTCTCAGGCGAACCGGCAAAACGCCCGCGAGAATCAAATTCGCTTCGAACGTATCATAGAGCTTATCTTCATCCGTGAAGGCTTCGGCATCAACACTCACTCCGTTCGCTTCACCGCTCACCTGATAATTTGCCGGCGTCACTTGGGGTTTGGGTTGCACATTAAACGGTTTGCCGCACCCCCCCAGAGAGAGGGTAAGCATCACCCCCATCAAACCGAATATCAAACGGTTTTGCTGTTTCAGGTAACTGATTAAAATCCGATTGATTTTTGTTGCTGTATGCATATTTGATTTGCGTAGTTCACCGATATTCAGGGTCATTCGGATTTCCATGAACGAAATGCGACTGCCATCAAGGAAACCTTGGGCTTGCGCTTGAGTGTCCTTCGTTTTGACAAAGGTAATTGAACGACCTAGAACCCATACTGATGCTATGACAGGCGTTAAGGTGTGTCAACTTGCGACCCTGTCAAACGATGTGGTAGTTTCACTTCTTTACTGATTGGCTAAGTTTGCAGGTAGTAGGTAATTGTGATTTCCCTGTCATTCACTAACCGCTGACCTCACAACCAAGAAAACCTGAGAAAATTATGCTGCGTTCTTACAAAGGAATTAGCCCGAAGATAGCCGACACAGCCTTTATTGCGGATGGCTCGCACATCATCGGCGATGTGCACATCGGTGAACATTCGAGCGTGTGGTTCAACTGCGTCTTGCGCGGTGATGTTTTTCCGATTCGTATCGGCGACCACACCAACATACAAGATGGCACAATAATTCATGTAACCAGTGACCAGTTTCCGACCCTGGTGGGCAATCGCGTTACTGTTGGTCACGGAGTCATTCTACATGGGTGCCAGATTAAAGACGGCTCACTCATCGGTATCGGTTCAATTGTTTTAGATGAAGCGGAAATCGGCGAACAGTGTTTGATTGCCGCCGGTTCATTGGTCACCCCCGGCACCAAAATACCGCCGCGTTCGCTGGTGATGGGCGCGCCCGCAAAAGTTCGCCGTGAACTCACGGCGGAAGAAGCCACAAGAATTCAGGAAAACTGGCATCATTACGTTG
>JBIOWC010000233.1:0-5969 GCA_044868105.1 Blastocatellia bacterium | reverse complement strand
AATCCCAACTATATTCAACGAGAGCTAATACAACGGTGAACATCATTCCTATTCTGAGGATACCGTAAAAAATAATGAAATTCGTTTTACCCTTCTCTCGAATTGAGAGAGCTTTTTGTTTCTGCGCTTGCTTCATACTTGATAGCTCCGAAGCCATCTCTTCAATTAAGAGACGAGGAACATTTACAAGCTAGTGAACGCGCCATCGAGTGCTGTGATCAATTCATCAATATCTGATTTCGAGGCAATGAGCGGTGGGCCAATCCGAATGACATTGCCGTACAAGCCGCCTTTGCCGATTAACACGCCGCGCTTCTTGGTCTCTTCAAAAACTTTCAATACGGCTTGCGGATTTGGTTCTTTGGTCTGGCGGTCTTTCACGCATTCAATCGCTTGCATCAACCCCATGCCTCGCACATCGCCGATGACTTCGTACTTATCTTTCAACGCTTCGAGTTTGCCGCGCAGGTAATCGCCGACGACACGACAATTCGCGGGCAAGTCATTCTCTTCAATCACCCGAATCGTAGCGAGCGCCGCCGCCGAGGTCACGGGGTTGCCGCCGAAGGTCGAAAAAGTTAAGCCCGGATATTTATCCGCGACTTCAGGTATTGCAGTTGTGCAACCAATCGGCGAACCATTTGCCATGCTTTTAGCAAAGGTCATGACTTCGGGTTCAACTTCCCAATGTTCAATGCCGCACCATTTGTCGCCTGTGCGTCCCCACGCGGTCTGCACTTCATCGCAAATGAAGATGCCGCCGTAACGCCGCACGATGTCGGTCACCACTTTGAAGTACTCTTTTGGTGGCGTGATGAAACCGCCGACCCCCATAATCGGTTCGGCGATGAAAGCCGCAACGCTTCCTGTAGTTGCCGTTTGAATTAACTCTTCAACATCCTTGGCGCATTCAAGGGCACACGATTCGGGTTTCAAATTGAAGGGACAACGATAGCAATAGGGCGCGTGGGCGTGAACAATACCGGGAGCTGGCAACATTCCATGTTTCCAGGTTGAATGTCCGGTTGCTGTCATATTCATCACCGAGCGTCCGTGATAGGCGTGACGCAGGGCGACGATTTCGGTGTTGCCGGTGTAGATGCGCGCCAAGATCATCGCCGTTTCATCCGCCTCGGTGCCGCTGTTGGTGAAGAAGCTTTTCTTTAAATTACCGGGAGTAAGGTGCGCCACTTTTTCGGCCAGGGTTACCGTTTTTTCATTAAGGTAAAGCGTCGAGCTATGGGCAATCTTCGCTACCTGTTCGCTCACGGCTTGAACGACTTCAGGGCGGGCGTGTCCTACGGAGGTGGTGAGCACGCCACCAAAACAATCCAAATAACGATTGCCGTCCGCGTCCCAAACTTGCATCCCTTCGCCATGTGTAAGGGCGATAGGGTTTTCGTAGTAAGTCGTAGCGCAAGCCCAGGCGTATTCCCGATGTTTGGCTAATAAGTTTGCAGTTGAAGATTGTGGCGACGGAATCTGTGCAGTCATAAGAAGCCTCCGGGTTTAATTTTTGGGGCTATCAACTAAGCGCGAGTATTAAACCTCAGAGAGAAACTGAGCGTCAATCAGTTTATGAATGTTAGCGTGGAGGTTGTTGTACATAGAGTTTAATGAGGCGCCAAATCGGTCAGGTACGAAGCCGCCAGGGTTGGTGTTGAAATATGGGGATAACGATTATCAATCGGCCTCACTGAAATTGGCCTAACCCTAGGTAAATGATTGATGTTGAGAAATTAAAGTATAATCCTCATGGAAAAATTGTACTGTATAGTGAATACCTGTCGGATACATTGTTGACAAAAAACTGTAAACTTTGTGCTCAGTTAATTCTCCCGATATGGGGTAGGAAGGATAAAGTTGCCCGGGTTATTAACGTGGTAAATTTTTTATTTGGGAGGTTTAATTGATTTACAAAGAAAAATGAAAATAGTTTAAGTTCATCTGGCATATCATATGCTGTAGACTAGTTCGGTTTTTGCTAGGTTTTTGTCTGTTAATTGAAATTAAGAGTCGTCTAAGGTTTTCGCAATTTTAGGTTGCAATTATTATTTTTCTTAGAATAATATACGCACTCTTAAATTTAGCAGTATCAATTCAGCATTCAGTGACATATGCCTCTAAAGTTTAAGCAGGGTGATGAACCTCAAAATCTCACGAGCGGATTCAATAAATGAATAATTGCTCTATAAAGTAGTGCGAGATTTCCATAAGCCTGATTTGGATATCTTAAATTACTTTGAGGTTGGTCATTAAGGTTGGTTTTAGAGTCTCAAGTATCTATTCTGGCTTGCAAAAGCTGGGCGCAAAATTCCGACTTGAAAAAGTTGGGCACCATTTTAGGATTTTTAATTCCCAAAAACTTTTGGAGAGGGATAAAAGATGAACATGAAAAGAGCGGTAATAATGCTGGTGGTGGGCTTAGCAGTCGTCGCCCTGGCGTTGCCGATAGCGAGTTTGCGAACTCGCGCAGCTGCTGGGTCTCCGAGCGTAGGTAAGTCTGCGCCGGTTGCTCCTAAGGCTGTGACGGCGGCACCCAAAGCGATCAGCTCACAAGATAAACTTGGGGGAGTAGATGCTCCTCAAGGAAAGATTTCAAAAGAAACGCTTGCCACGCTTGGCTTTCAAAAGTCGAAATTGTCAGCCGCTGAAGCGAGCGCACTGATGGCTAAAAAGCTAAAAGGGGAAAACAAGCAAAATATCACCACGGCTCCCGATTCGGGACAACCGACGGTGCTCAATTCCCGAAGCGCTTTATCAGCAGCTTTGATGACCAATATCGGTGGTCGCGATAATCAGTTTTCAGAAGTGACGCTGATTGCCGACTGGGATGGTCGCGAAGATTGCGCAGCTGACCGTGAGCAAAAAGTTGATGACTTTTCGTTTGTTGAAGCGGATATTGACACGTCATTAACCAGAGTTGCCATTTCTGAGCACACAGTTGCTAATGGTTTTGCTGAAAACGTCTACTATTATGGCGATTCATTAGGAAACCTTTGGGTTGGCACAGATACCAATCCGGGAATCAATGTTTCGCCCAATGGCGCAGTGGATTCCCTGTTACAGGTGAACATCCCGGCGTTGGTCAATTTGGGCGCGAGCGGCGGATTCACTATCACGCCAGGCTCGTTGGGCTGCACGGACGACCAAGTGACGGTTACCGGTATTGCAGTTCAGCCAGTCGCCGACCTTGCAGACTTTGGACTTTGCGGAACGATTGGCGAAGTAGTCTATGTATCAATTCATGATTCAGAAGGCTGCTCTTCAAACGCTGCCAATCAACCGATTCGCACCCGCATCTTCGCATTTGCGTTTATCGATGGAGTTGGCGCAGGAGCGATGACTCCGGCTGGTGTGCGACAAATTTTCAGTGCTCAGGTCAGCAATATTGCTGGCGTAGCAGTTGACGATGATGGCAGTCTCTACTTCCACCTCGTTGACTTGATTCAATTCACGGGCGGCGCAATCTTCAAAGCCACGCCGATCCCGCACGTTCCGGCAGTCGATTGTTCGCTGCGCAGCACTCGCGTAGTGCCGGCTATTCCGACTGTTGGCTTGACTTCAGTCACTCCGCTTTCAAGCGCCTCAGTACGAGTGACCAACTACTCAAGCGGTAGCCCTGGAGCCGCTGGAACCATTACCCCATTGTTCGGCGATGTTGTGTCTATCGCAACCGGACCGTGCAATGTGTTGTATGCGGCAGTCTCGCGCTCGCTGGTGAGCACGGATGATGGCTTTACCCAATTAACCGAAGGCTTGTTCCCGGCACCGGCAGCCTTTACGGCTGGAACCCCTTCGATGGTTATCAGCTTTGCCGATTGCTCTGGTGCATTTGATGTTTGCTCGGGCGCAGCAACCGGTAGTGTCACCACTAACGTTGGTGGTACGCTGCCTGTAGCAAACGGATTCTCTGATGCTGCTACAGCAAGTGCTGCACGCACCGTTGGCGTAAACAATTTCCGCATTTTTGTGCAGGGCGACGGACCAGACCTTGCGCCAGCTGCTGGCGGAACAGCGGTCGTGCCAGGTACACCTGCTGGATTGCTGAGAATACCTGGATTCCAGGTTGATTACTCAGGCGGACATAGTGGTATTGCCGTCAACGAAGAAGGCACAGTGTTTGTCATGAGCGGCGGTATGCCCGCGGGCATTGGCAAGAATCCATCGCCGATGTTTAGCGAAATTCTCTGCTTTGAAGATATGTGCCCGATGGATCGGCGCGCCGATTTTGTTGACCTCAGAGGCAACACCTTCCCGAATCCGCCGGCATCAGGCGGCAACGTCGGTGACGGTGACTCTGACAGATTTGACCACATCTTCTACCAGGCACCAATTGATCAGGTTACTCTTACACCGGGTGGATTGGCAGGTTTGGCAAGAGGTCATTTACGTTATGCTTGGCGTTTAGCGCCGGCGCAAATCGGACCTGGCGTATTGCTTGGCTGGTCCGGCGTTGGTGGAAAGACCCGACAGGGCGATGATGATACGGATGGACCGATCACCTTCGAGAGCCTTGATCCGGGACATCAAGTCGCAGGCGGTGACGACCAGAATACGCCGTTCCGCGGCGATGATGACAACGGTGCAGGCACTCCGCCAGTACCAGGCGCCTTATCAGGTGGTTTTGAATTTGTATTTGGTGGCCCAGTAGGCACTGCTGGCTGCGTGTGGAATGGCTTCTTCCTGAACTCCAACGGTAACCTTACCTTCGGTGCAGGAGACCCGACAGGCGGCTCAACTACCGATCCGGCAAACGTTCCGGGCTTCCGTTCAGGGCTTCCGAGAATCGCTCCGGCATGGGCAGATTTGAACCCATCAGCTTGTGAGGAAGATTTAAGAGACTTCCCAGTACAAGCCTTGGGCTTTGCCAATGTCAATGCTTTCAGAGTTCGTTGGATTAACGTACCTGAATTCAACAATGAGGTTTGCACAGGTGATGGCGGTGGATTCTCAAACACCTTCTCGGTGACGTTGTATGACGATGGCACCGGTATTGACGAGAATGCCAGTCAACCGCTCAACCCTGCCAACCCGATTGGCAACAACTCTGTGCCATTTGACTTACAGGAAGGCCCGACCGACCTGCGCTTCACTCGTGAACCCAACACCGGCATCCTCGTCGGCTGTCCGCCTCGTCGTGAAGGCAGCGGCAACTTCATCTTTGAATATTGCCGTATGGACTTGCTGGGAACAGCTGATAGCCCGGTAATCGTCGGCTACTCAATTGGCAACCTCGATCCGCTCAACCCGCCAGGATTGTGCGAAAGCAACCTCTCTGAACTGGCTCGCAACTCCGAAACGACCTTCGGCTTGTTGACCGGATTACAGGTGGCTTCGATTCAAGCTTGTCTGGTTGGTGAAGGCACCGAACCGACCATCTTTGAATTATTCAACGAAGGTCTGCGTGCCAACACGGGTTCGGGTGGTGAAATCACCTTTGCCCGACCGGACTTCGACCTGCGCTTTGAAGGCAACGATGCCGCCTTGTGCAGTTCGACCCGGCAAACTGACCTCAACCGCGGTAAAGTCGGTTTCTTTGGCATCGGTTGTACACCGCCAGCCAATCCGACTTGCCAAACGCTGGTGCCGTCGCCGTTTGTGACGACTCCGACCACGACCGGATTAGTGAACGCCATCTGTGCGGTACAACTCAATGCGGTGGGCTGCGGATTCTTCCCGAATGAAGTGACGACCATCTGCCAAGGCTTCAACAGCAACACGGGTGTGCCGCTCCAAAGACCGGGTAAGACGGTGTCAACAGCGGCAACGTTGTCGTGCGATACCAACGGAGATGGCGTGCCAGAAACGGTGGTAGCGTTGACCACAGTGACGCCAGTGAGTGTGAATTTGGTGAGAGCCACCTTACCGGTGAGCGCGGCCTTTGGACCGACGCCATCGAGTGGTTTCCCGCCAGCGTGCTGCGGTGGAGCAGGCGTGGTAACGATCACGACGACGTTCAGCGCCGG
>JBIOWC010000232.1:0-3475 GCA_044868105.1 Blastocatellia bacterium | reverse complement strand
AGATCGAGATGAGCGCCGCCGGTTCAGCCGAATTCGATAGTTATGCGCCATTTGTGACGGTAAGCGATATGGTGCAATACGAAGGCGAGCGATTGAACAACCGTTATGCACGCATTCGTTGTAAATTAACTAACACCGGTGAAAAAACCTTAGCGGGCGTGCAGTTGAGAATCGCGGCCTTGGGCTATAACAGTGAAACCCTTAAGGAAAAATATGTGACACCGATTCCCACCACTAACGAGATCCTCAACCCCAATCAATCTATTAGCCTGGAGCTGTTCATGGAACCGATTCCAGACCCCGCCGAAATTATGCAAATAACCGTCGAGGTAAGCGGATTAAAATTAAAATAGTCTGAGACTATCTGGTTACTGTTTTTTGATGGTGATCCCGGCCGGAGGAGTAAATTGAAATTGTGAATCGGCCACGGGGAGGTTTTCACGAACCTGACTTAAAACAAAATCCATGCGCGCGCCGCTTCTTTCAAAAATGACCAAGCGTTTGACCTGATAGGAAGACGGATTGACCTCAACTAAGAGTTTCTTAAAATCTTCCGGCGCTTTTTTCGGCACTAGCCTCAAGACGCGGTTGCCGGACTCGACGGCTCTTTCGTCATTAAGCAGTTCAATTCGTGCGAAATCTTTTCGTAAATTTCCTCTGCCTAAAAGAAAAAGAAAGGGAATTTGCGGGTCGCTGGATTCTTTAATGGAAGCTTTCGTGGCGTGCGCTTCGCCATAAACATAGAAGAAGATATTTTTGCCATCTGAAATAAATAACTTCTTTTCCGGCGCCGTATAATCCCATCGCGCTTTTCCGGGACGTTTAAGCCAGAGTTGTCCGCTTTCGCTTATCACACGGCCATCACTGCCTTGATAGCTCTGCAAAAAATTCGCGGCCAGCGATGACATCCGTGCATAGCGGTTTTGCAATCCATCAATAATAGAGTCTAAAGCGACCTGCTCGAATGCTCCGTCTGATAACGAAAAATATTTATATAGTTTATCTTTAGATGATGGGGAAAAGAGAGGATTGTGCGTGGCAGCAGGAGCATTTAATGGGACGAGAAGAGATTGAATAAGATAAATCTGTAGATAGAAAAGACTGGCTTTATAAAAGGGGGCTCGTTTGAACATAGGCATAAATAAGATGCTTATAAGTGGTTTTATGAACTGATTACCCATCCAATAAGACGAAGAGGAAATAATTTATACAATCATTCAAGATGCCCGATTCCTACTCCCCGGTATTTGAAAAGAGGTCTTCGAGCGAAGATTTTCTTGGCATAATTGAGACTAATTTTCCTCCAAGTTCATGAACCAGGCGTATGGCCTCATCGCTTTTGCTTTCATCCTGCAAAACCAAATGCATGCCATTAGGCGTTTGATTAATCGATAGGAGCGTCGGCAAGCAATCGGCAAATTTAGCAAATGCCGAATTGCTGATTCCGAGGGCGGTTAATTCAATCGAAGAATCTTTTTCGCCGGTCAACTCTTCGACTGTTCCACACTTTACGAGTTTGCCTTTATTTAGGATCGCTGCCCGATCACATAACGCTTCGACATCAGCCAGAATATGGGAGGAGAAGAAAATCGTTTTCTGCTGTTTGCGTAACGACAGCATCAAATCACGCACATCGCGTCTGCCGATGGGATCAAGACCCGACATCGGCTCGTCAAGAAAGATGACCTCGGGGTCATTGATAAGCGATTGCGCAATACCGAGGCGTTGCAACATCCCTTTGGAATATTTTCTGAGTTGCCTATTCGCGCGATCTTCTTCGAGCCCGACCTGGTGTAGCAAATCCTCAGCCCTTTGTCGGGCAAGCTCTTTGGGAATACCAAAAAGGGCAGCCGTGTAATTCAACAATTCGCGTCCGGAAAGGTAATCATAAAAATAGGGATTTTCCGGCAAATACCCCACAGCTCTCCGGGCAAAGGGTTTGTCAATCGGCATGCCTAAAATCGTAGCGGTTCCCTTAGTTGGAAAGATGAGTTGCATCAACAACTTTAAGGTCGTTGTTTTACCGGCTCCGTTCGGACCTAAGAATCCGAAAATCTCGCCACCATAGACTTCCAAACTCAGGTGGTCGAGTGCCCGACTGGTTCGTTTTTTCCAAAAGCCTACTTGATAATCTTTGGTTAAATTATTTAATTGAATGACAACTTGACTTTCGCTCATCTGGACCTTCTATCCAAACATTTTCCGGCAGCGCGTAAAAAGGCGTCACGCAGTTCCGGATTAGGAATGGCATCAGCCTTTTCCCGTAAATTTGCTTGGTGCTCGTTTGGGGCAATAAATGAAATTTCCTGGGGCTTTTTCAGGGCTGCATTAATCATATCGGGATTAATGACAAATTCAATAGTTGTTATGACGGGAGCGCCAAGCAGGGAATTGAGCTTAAAGAGAAGCGGGTCGCGCATCTTGCGCAATTGAGTACGCCAGGTCGCACTGAGAACGGCGACAATTAAGGTTTTTCGCTCGAGTTTAAGCGGGTTGGAAACCTGTCTAATTTGAGAGCCGACGGCAACCAGCCAGGCAGCAAAGACGGCTTGCTCGCGCGCTTCTTCCGACTCACCCGAATTTCGGATGATGGTCGGAAGAAGCTTGAGCAATTCGGTCATCATAGTTTACATCAGAAGGCTTGCGCCAAGTCGCGTTTGCCATGCTTGATTTTGGGCCAATAGGTCTTGAAATCAAAGTCCGGGCTGTTCATTTGCGTGTGACATTGCACACACCCGGATGGCGTTTGCATAAACCCATAACCCTTCTGAGGATTTTCTGCGTGACTCTTACCGGGACCGTGACAGGATTCACACTGAACATTGGCAAATTGCGGAGTCGTGGTCAGCGATTCAAATCCCCCCTGCCCGAAGCCCACCACATGGCACTTGACGCACTCATTATCAAATTGCTGATTTTTATTCTCAAGCGTCGCCATCGCATGGGCGTGAGAGGATTTTACCCAAACCGCCTGTTCTTCCTGGTGACAGGCGGCGCATTTTTGTCCGCCGACGAAAGGCGAATTGTTTGAAGAGAGAATGCTGGTTGGTTGGACATTGGATTTTGCCGCTTTGTTCTGCTCGTTGGTAAATTCTTCATGAGCAGAGGTGGTCAGGGTCAGCGCCTCGGTATCATCAGGAATCGCGTTATCTAACCCCACATAGCGGTTGACCTGATTTTCGATGGATCCATCGCCTTTTACATACACGCGCAGTTCACCCATAAATTTCGTCTGATCGTAAGCACCGGTAATGGTGGCGCGATTGAAGTGTGCAGGTTCGCCCATACCCGAAGAATGTCGGCCAAAAATAATCGTATCGATTTCAGGGTTTTCAGAGGCGAGTTTCTGCACATCGGTTTCGGACATGTAGGCTAAAACAATAATGAAATCGGCTTTTTTCTTGAGTTCAGGCAGAATATTTTTTGCAGCTTGGTACGGGTCATCTATCTGAAATCCTGCATGTACGGTTTGTGG
>JBIOWC010000231.1:0-8567 GCA_044868105.1 Blastocatellia bacterium | reverse complement strand
GTTTAGCTTGCTTGCATGGGACCTTCGTAGCCGGAATATTAAGCGCAAAGCGGAGTTCTTCAGCGCCAGCCATCTGCTCCGACTGCACCTTGCTGATACGACCGGTCTTTATCGAGGCAACCGCCGGGAATACGCAGGTGCCGAGTGCGACCCCACAAGAATTGGCCGTGGCGATTATCGAGTGCATCGAGGCTGGCGCGCGCTGCATAAACTTGAGTCTCGCTTTGGCACAACCATCTTCAAAAGGCGAACTGGAATTGGAACAAGCGCTCGATTATGCCGCCCGGCGCGGCGTCATTATCATAGCGGCAGCCGGCAATCAAGGGACGCTCGGTAGTACGGCCATTACGCGGCATTCGTGGATCATTCCCGTGATTTCTTGTGACCTGCGCGGAAGACCGATGAATGAGTCAAATCTGGGAAGCTCTATTGGAAGGCGAGGATTGAGCGCTCCAGGTGAAAACATTACCAGCCTTGGTGCGGCGGGCAAACCTCTGACATTGGGAGGAACCAGTGTCGCCACTCCTTTTGTGACCGGAGCCATCGCCTTGCTGTGGTCGGAATTTCCCGGGGCGACTGCAACACAATTGAAATTTGCCATCTCACAAGCTTATGCACCCAGGCGAGCAACAGTAGTGCCGCCGTTATTGAATGCCTGGGCCGCCTGTCAATTTTTAGTCACCACGCAGACGAGGAGGTAAGCCGATGAAAGATAAATTGATCAAAGAAAATGAAGCAGCGGAGCAGGACGCTCAGCCTCGTCAGGTACGCCTTCCCGGATTCATCCTTGATGAAGATCTGGGTCTTGGAAATATTGTCAAGCGAGTCACCTCAACCTTAGGAATCAAGCCTTGCGGCGGGTGCGAACAACGCGCCGCAAGGCTTAACCAGTGGCTCGTATTCACGGGTAGTCGCCGAAATTAACCGGCACTAATTCAACTTATTTGAGGAGGGTAAATATGGAGCAAACCGAAGTGAAAGAACAATCATTTATCCAAGCTGCAACGAGTCCCAATGAGGAAGCGCCTTGCCCAACTTGCTCAAGCGGAGCGGCTTCTATGCCGGTGTCTTACGTCTATGCAGCCGGGCGCATCAGAGCGCTTTTCCCAAACCTCGCCGTGGAAAAGGAATTTGCCCAGGCAACCGGACGCACAGAGACTGTTGAACTAACTGATCAGCAAACCTTTTACACGGTTCTGTCCAAGCGCGAGAACCGTTATCTCGTGCGGCAACTGTGTTGGGTGCTGACCATCCAAGGGCTGGAAACTTACCTGTTGCATCCGCGCGACCCGGCGGACTTCGACCTGCTGGTTGAATCCTTGCGTCCCGCCCCCAGCCCTAATGATGTGGATGTCGTTATTGGTATGCGAGGGCCGATTGCCCCGCCGGAGATGTGCAATGGGTTGATGGTGCCCATCGTCGCCTTCGACCAGATTTATTCTTTTGACCGTGATGCGCTTGTAAAATCGATTCCAAAACCGGAGAAGCTCACGGCTGCGCAGTTTCGTCCGATAGCTGAGGAACTGTTCGATAGAATCCTGCAACTAACGGATAATGCCGGCAACACCGATGAGTATCGGGCGGTAACCTATCTGGCAATGCGTTATCGAGCCATTTATGCCAAAACAGCAGAAGAATTTGCGCGGGACTTTTCGCTGACTGGTGTGGAAGCTCGCCCGTCACGTTTAAGTGGTACGCAGAATATCATCGAGGTCATCTTTGCTTATACCGACCGCAAGACCGATTTCACCGAGAAGTTTTGTGTGCGAGTTAATGTGACCGGGAAATTTCCATTCCTGGCCAGCAAGTTGTCTCTGTATTATGACCAAACTTAACCATCAAAAAGGAGATGTAAAATGAGTAACAAGATAAGCAACATGCCAGGATTTGCCGCAGAAGCTTCGCTCTACAATACGAGTGCAAGCTACCTGTTTAGTGCGGCGCGCGGTTATAGCAGCGGGAAGCCAAGAGTTGTTTCTCAGTTTCGCCGCGGGAGTTTTGGAGGGTTTGGGAAGACTCCCGTGTTAGGCTTCTGGGATGATGTGTGTTTTGGTGCATGTGTGGTCGGTTGTAGCGCTCTTGCCCCGGAGTTTGTTGTAGCCTGTATCGCCGCCTGCGATTTGGCCTGCTACTGATGTGATGAGTGCCGATGTGGCATTGGCGGTGAGCAGTTGCAGATGATTACCAGGCTCTCAAGCTTTGGATTTCAGATGATGTAGCATTGAATGGTGTTGGCCTTCCTGGTTCACCGAAGTTCTTCTGTCGTGTGGGTGTGAACAAAGGGTGTTCATTGCCGGGCACTAAACATTCACCCTACTTAGACCGCTAATGTCGAGCAACTGAGAGGAGATGAGTAATATGAAAATGCCAGAATTTAACGCCGAGATATCACTTTACGAGACGAGTGGGCACTACCGATTAACGGGCGCTTCCAATGATAGGGCAGGAGATCGGAATCAGATTATTCCGTCGGTCCCCATGCCATACTGTAAAACTGTATGTAGATGGAGGGTATGTGGTTCCCCATTACCGGGTTACCCGGCACCGATGTGCTACAGTTGCGAACAGGAATGCTGGATACATGATAGCGGGCCATATGTACGGTCTTTTAGATTTTGATCAAGGAGTTTTGGCTCATAAAGGAGGTAATTAAGATGAATACTCCGGGATTTACAGCAGAAGCTTCGCTCAACAACGGAATCGGGGTACCTTACCTAACCGCGGGTGGCGGCACCCTGACAGGTTTGCGGCGGCAAACCGTTCTTCCCAGTCAAGCTGCAGGCAATAGTTCGGTAATAGAGAGATTGTCAGGTAACAACTGGTGGCATTGCTGGTATGTCGGCGGATGTGTTATCTGCTGTAGCCAATATTGGTGTTGGTGGTACTGTCGAAGTCTATCTTCGTAAGGCTCAAACTTCCTTAACCAGGTTTTTGACTTTATTGGCTTAAAGTTTGAGGCTGTTTAACAAGCCTCCGAATAAATTTCTTGGTGATGCGCACTCCCACATCACGCATATCTTCGAGCAGAGGAACACTTGTGCCTGGCTAGAGATGGTCGGGCTTTTTTCAACTCTGAATTGATGCGAGGAGTCGAGTAATAATCTTATACAGTTCGCGGTGTTGGCTTCCTGGTATAGAGCTCGGAGATTTTATAGAAGCGTCCCTGGGCAAGCGAAAAGCCAAATAATTGATCTGCAAAGTCAAACCTTACATCCGTCTTGAAGAACTGCCTGGATATGCAAAGGCCCGGTGTTTCAAGGCTCATTCCGGGTAGACGGTTTGTGAAAGTTCCAGGTAATGCCAGTTAATATATCCTTACCCCTTTAGGTCATTAAAACATCCAGGCGAGGGAAACCTGAAAGCCTTGCCTCAATCAATCATTTTGAACGAATTTTGTCAGTTTGATTTAGATACCAGATTGCCTTTTTAACAAATCAAAGCATTTACCACGAATATCCTCTTGGTATGAGAGTTGCCCGTCCACACCTGTATTTACAAAGATGGGGTCGGAGAAAAATAAATGAGATGTAAAGGCAAGCCAGTGACAGTTTTCAACCAGGCGACTACGCTCGTTTTAATTCTCTATCTCATGATCGGCTTTACGCTATCGGGTAGCTCATCGGCGGACATCGGGGTTAGCGTAAAGAATAGAGAGAAAGTAGCTGACGACTTCAAACTTTCTCCGGACCTGCGCGACAAGATTCTCTCGATGCGCGCGTCGAAGGTTGAAACTGGCGACATCAGCCAGGCGAGAGAAGATCGCGTCAGAGTGATTCTCCAGTTTAAAGGTAAAGGCCGCGGACAAATTGAGGCCTTGCTAGACGACCAAAGCATCGCGGCTGGAGATGAGCTTCAGAGCCTGAACACCAGAGTCGTCGAATTGCCGGTCAAAAAGCTGCGCCGTATCGCCGCCTCCGATGAGGTGGCTTATATTTCGTTGGACAGAGAAATTCAGTCCCTCGGCTACCTGGAGGTCGTGACCGGCATCACGCAGATGCGACAAGCCAGCGGCAACAGCGGCATAGAGGGTAAGGATATCGGTATTGCCATTGTCGACTCAGGCATCTACAAAGATCATCATTCGCTTGGCGGGCGCATCGAAGTGAAGCTTGACTTTACGGGCGAAGGGATTGTCGAAGATGACCCTTACGGGCATGGCACCCACGTCGCATCAATGGCGGCCGCCAGCGAGCACGTGGCGCATGGCGCCTATGGCGGAGCCGCCATTAATGCAAAGCTCATCAATCTCCGGGTCCTCGACTCGCAAGGCAACGGTTTGTCGTCAAACCTGCTGAGAGCGCTTGACTGGATCCTGGCTCCGGTTGATCCGAATAAACCGCTCGGAGAGAAGAACCATCAGAAATACAAGATTCGGGTAGTTAATCTGAGCCTCGGCACACTGGCGGTTGATTCTTATACGAACGACCCGTTGTGCCTCGCCGTGCGTCGGCTGGTCAACGCCGGCATCGTCGTCGTCGTGGCGGCGGGCAATAATGGCAAAGACAGCGACGGCAACAAGGTATACGGCCATATTCACTCACCAGGCAATGAACCTTCGGCGATCACCGTGGGTGCGGTTAATACGTTCGGCACGGATGCGCGCAGCGACGACAAGGTTGCGACTTACAGTTCGCGCGGGCCGACGCGCAGTTACTGGACCGATGCCAATGGCGAAAAGCATTACGATAATCTCATCAAACCGGACCTCGTCGCCCCGGGCAACAAAATTCTGGGCGCCATGGCTGACGGCAACGCTCTGGTACGCGGCTTCCCTCAGTTGAGAGGCTATGTCAGCACCAACCGCGCCCATGAGCAGATGAGTTTGAGCGGCACGTCAGTCGCTGCCCCTGTGGTATCGGGCGCGGTGGCGTTGATGTTACAGGCCAATCCCAAACTCACCCCCAACCTGGTCAAAGCCATATTGATGTACACGGCACAGCCGCTCGCCGGGTTTGACCTGTTCGAGCAAGGCACGGGAGAGTTGAACGTCGAAGGGGCGGTGCGGCTGGCTAAGCTGGTGCGCACCGATCTCACCAACAGCACCCCGCTGGGCGCGCCCCTGCTCACAACCACCACCCCGCCGACGCCGCAGACGACCATCGCCGGAGAGACCTTCGTTTGGGCTCAGGGGATCCTTGTCGACTACACCTACGTGACCGGCGCCGAATTGATCACCAAATACCAGAAGATTTATGGCACAGGCATGCTGCTCGGCAACGGCGTGGTCATAACTAATGGAATGTTATTAGGCAACTGGCAGATGCTGTCGAGCGGTATGCTGCTGGGCAACAATATCATGGTCAGCAACGGCATGCTGCTCGGCAATGGCACGCCGCTACTCAGCTGCGGCATGTTGCTTGGTAACGGCCTGCTGCTCGGCAACGGGATAATCTTAAGTGACGGGATTCTCAGGAGCGACGGCATGCTCCTTGGCAACGGGGACTTGTGGGGCGAGGCGCAGTTGCAATCAATGACGGCCATGGTGGCCGGAGACGATACTCCCTCAATGCCGGTCATCAGGGAAGACGGCGTTGAACCCTGATCAATCGCGCGCTTAAAACATGAAACTGCTACAGGCGTGTGGAACCAGGTTAGGGAAGGATACCGGCTTTCGCACGGCTCCTGATATCCAACACGGTTGATAGAGGCTGAATGCAGACTCATTCGATAAAAACAGATTGCCCGGTTGACCGGGCTACAGACTGGGGAAGGGAAACCGCATTAAGTGTACAAGCGCTTTCTGCCGCTGATGAACCTGAAGTCTTGGATTTTCTCGCGGCGCGCCCTATCCACACGGTTTTTATTAAAGGCTTCATCAAGGACAACGGCTTAGTTAATGACCTCAACCGAGGGAAGTTCTATGCCTGCCGTAACGGCTCAGGGCAATTACTCGGAGTGGCTCTCTTAGGTCACATCACGTTGATTGAAACGCACCTCGACGCGGTGTTAAGAGCCTTTGCTACTTACGCCAGCGCCAGCTCATCTATATATATGGTCCTTGGTGAAGAACAGAAGGTCCGGTGTTTTTGGGAGGCTTATTCGGCGCGCGGGGATGAACCGCACCAAAAACGTCGGGAGTTACTCTTCGTACAACAAGGCCCACCCGCCGTATTCGAACCCACCCCCGAATTGAGGCTTGCCACCCCTGAAGACCTCTACATTCTGTTACCGCTTTACGGAGAGATGCATAGACAAGAGAGCGGGGTAAACCCTCTGGATGTTGACGCGGGAGGGTTCAGCCGGCGATGGTTGCGGCGGATCAAGAAAAAGAAGGTTTGGGTTTGGATCCAGGGCGAGCGCCTGATATTCAACGCAGTTATTATGAGCGACACGTCTGAATGCATCTATCTGGAAGGCATTTACACGGCTCCCGAAATGCGTCGCCTGGGCTATGGCCACAGATGCCTGTCGCAACTGAGTCACACCCTGCTAGCCCGCACCAAATGGCTTTGCCTCCTCAGTGACGATAGAAATCTGGAGGCTAATATCTTCTATCAACAGGCAGGGTATGAGGTGGCCAGCCACTACGAGACGATATTCCTATCCTGGAAGAATTAGTCTGGCGATTAAAGTAGAAATGGGCACAGACGAAAAAGCAAATAAAGCCTATATCCGCCGGCGGTATCAGTTGATGGTGACCACCGCCGGCCTCTCCTTATGCGCGCTTGCGGCCGTAAAGCTGGCTTTGTTGTTTGAGGCAAGGGACCAGATGATTGTGCTGGCGCTGATTCCACTGACCATCTTCGTTGGCCGGTTCCAGCAGAATTTCAAGCTCCCGGTGGGCATGGGTTTCACCCAGGAGGTCATCACCTTCACGCTCACCGACGCCATCGTGATTATTGTCGCGTGCTGCTACGGGGCTTATCCGGCGATACTCATAGCCGGCATTGAGAGCTTCATATCAGCGCGGCGCGGGGGACCTTTGCTTTCGAGCCATCTATTTTCGTCAGCCATGATGTCGCTCAGCGCCGCCACAGCCTCAATGGTTTTGAGTGGCGCCCTTCACGCCCTTTTTGGCGAAGCTGGTACGGGCGTAAAACAGCGGCTCGCAGCCGTTGCGGTGTCAATGTTTTTGGCCAGCCTTGTGTATTTCACAGTAAACGCGGTTTTACTCTCGACGCTTATCGCGCTGCGTCACGGCAGGCCAATTATCCGCAGTTTGAAGGATTTTCTTTGGGCCGCTCCCATGTATTTGCCGACCGGTACGGCGGCGACGCTGATCTATGCCGCGCTACAGATTGACCCGCTCGTCATGGTCGCCATCGTCGGGCCGACCTTGCTTACCATCTTTCTTGCTCAACGCCAGTACCGCGACGGCATCTTTAAGCGCATCGCGGTGATGGATAAGGCGCACCGCGAAACGATCGAAGCTCTGGCGGTTGCTATCAACACCAAAGACGAGGTGACTCACGAGCATGTCTTAAGAGTGCAAATTTATGCCGCAGGAGTTGCGAAGATTCTCCAATGTTCTGAGGCTGAGATCGAGGCCCTCAAAGCGGGTGCGCTCCTTCATGACATCGGCAAAATTGCGGTCCCTGACTACATCTTGAATAAGCCGGGCAAGTTGACCGCCGCCGAATTCGAGAAGATGAAATACCATACGATAGCCGGGGCGCAAATTCTTGGTCGCGTCGAGTTCCCTTATCCGGTCGTCCCTATCGTGCGCCACCACCACGAGCGCTGGGACGGCAATGGCTACCCGGACGGGCTTAAGGGCGAACAGATACCGCTTACGGCGCGCATCCTTTCTGTCGTGGATTGCTTTGATGCCGTGCGCGAAGACCGACAATACCGTAAAGGGATGACGCGCGAACAGGCCATCGATCTGCTCATCAAAGGGAGCAACACGCAATACGATCCCACCGTCGTGGGGACGTTTATATCGCATCTGGCGGAATTTGAGACAGAGATAGCGGCGCACCGCGGCGCCCCTATCCCAACGTTTGGAATAGAGCCTTCCGAGCGGCTGTCGGAAGCCGCCTTGAAGGTTGTGCCAGCGGCGGGTCTTGACGAAGGGAGGAATCAACCCGACCACAACCTATGTATTAAAGACGCGACGAGCACCCTTTGCGAACTTGCTGAATCCTTGCTGATGGCGCGCAGCCACGAGGAAGTGTTCTCTTCACTGGCGGAAAACCTTCTGGCTCTGGTTCCCAGTGATCTATGCGCCGTGACCCTCGTAACTCCAGGAACCGGCGACAACCTCGTCGCACAGGCGAAGGGGCATCAAGCTCATCTGCTCAAAGGGCGTATGCGGGCACTGGGCGAAGGCGTGACGGGCTGGGTAATTATCAACGGCCGACCATTTTGCAATGTAGACCCGAAGCTCGATTTCCCAACCTCTATGCCCGTTGAGTTTTCCAGTTATCGCACGCTCGCTGCTTACCCGATCATCAGGGACAACCAAATCTATGGCGCGGTCTCGCTTTATTCAGCCGCCCTCAGTGAATACTCCGGGGAACATCTGAAGCTCATAGAAAGTGCCGTCAACCTTGCTGCCACCGTTTTATCAACGACCTTGCGAGCTTCTTCTCCTAAAGTCATTCTGCAGTCAGATGACGAGGAAT
>JBIOWC010000230.1:0-19028 GCA_044868105.1 Blastocatellia bacterium | reverse complement strand
AGCGACCAATTCGGAAGCCGATGGCTTCATCGGGCTATCGGTGCTGGCAAGGTTTTTAACCGAACTGGATTATAAAAATAATGTCATGCGTTTAAGTCAGGATACGGACCAACCGATAATTGCCACTACTCCTGAAATGACCGTGGTGCCCTTTAGAACCACGCAAAACGGGCTCATCAGTATTGAAACCGAACTTGACGGCAAAAATATGATCAACGCAATTCTGGATTCCGGCGCCAGCTCTACGGTCATTTCTACACACGCGGTTGAACGGTTGAACCTGCGTGAGCAAATCATCAAAGGACAAACCGTAAGAGTCGTCGGCGCCGGCGGGGTTTCCGACAATGTGGAATTGCTGTTTATAAAAAATTGCCGCGTTGCGGATTTGCGACAAGACAATTTGCGCGCCCTGGTTTTGGATTTTAGCGCCATCAACGAAACCTCGGGTTTTGAACAGAGCGGCATTCTCGGCGGCGATTTTATGCGCCACTTCAGCATCACTATCAATTTTTCCAGAGCCCAGGTTGCCCTCAAACCGCACACCACTTCGATTAAAAAATTACCCATGGATAATAAGAAACAGGCACTCAATTAACCCTTCATTTCAGCAATCTCTCTTGGTTTTATAGCAACCTATTGTTGGGCAAAAGAGTCCAATTATATCGGGATTATTAAGGGAATTTCTGTGCATTTAATCCAATCACTCACCCGGTTAACTGAGTGCGAGTGAGCAACTGTTGGCAGGCAGTTAGAGGCCGCTTTGCGGAATGGTTAAAGGGCGCGGAATTATTCAACAAATAGATAGATTATTACGTAAGAACAGTTTGAATTTAAAAGAAGTAAAATTGGTAAGAGATTCAATATGAATAAAAATATAATAAATAAGGCATTTATGATTGCTATCCTTGGGCTCACGGTTTTTGCTTTGACCGGCAAGGCGGAGATTAAAAAAGCGCTACCGAAAAAATCGTCGAAGGATGAGAAACCGCGACCTGTAAGTGAACGGCTGCAAACGCGCAACGATTTAATCAAAGCCACTGATGAGTACAAAGCCAGTCTGGACAAACTGGTTGCCCTGTATGAAAACAATTTAAAGACCGCAAACGAACAATTTGAAAAGCACAAAGAGCTGTTCGCTGCCGGAATTATTTCCAAACGCGAACTTGAGGCGAGTCAAACGAAGCTTGCTGAGATTCAGAAAAGCATTAGCGAATCAAAGAAGCAGATGGCCGAAGCCAATGACATTGTCGCCGAAGCCGATGCCCTTGAAGACGCGGTGCCGGCAACCGGTAAGATTAAAATTCCTTTGTACACCACCGCCACGGCCGCCTACACCCGGTTCAATGGCACCGCGCGATGGGCCCTCACGGATGCGGCAAAAGTCGGCAGCTTTTTTAGCAGTCGTTTCGGGCATGCGTTGCCGATTAGCGCGTATGGGCAGACGGGAACCCATGACCGTTTGGGATTCGACCATCGCAATTCAGTGGACGTCGCCGTCCACCCGGATAGCGCCGAAGGTCAGGCGCTGGTTACCTATTTGCAAAACGCGGGTATTCCATTTATGGCCTTTCGTCGAGCCGTGCCGGGTTCGGCAACCGGCGCGCACATCCACATCGGTTACCCGTCGCATCGTATTCGTTAACGCCAACCCGGCCGCCGATTTCACCCGTAAGCTTAAACAAAGATAGCTCAAAATTTCTTGAGCTATCTTTTTGTCTTTCTGAATACGGCCTTGTGTTAGAATCAATTTTGCAGCAGATATGAAGAAGAGTTTGTATATCGAGACCTCGGTTATCGGCGCATATTTGGATAATGGCGAACCGTTTCGACGTGATTTAACCATTCGTTGGTGGGAGCATGAATTGCGCGATTACGCCGCCTATGTGTCGCCCCTGGTGGTGCGCGAACTGGAGCGCATGGACGAGCCGCGTCGGTCTTCTTATTTGAAATTAATTAATCAACTGCCACGATATGAAATCAGCGAAGAGGTGGCGATTCTCGCCGATGGTTATATTTCGCGAGGGATTTTTCATCGCAAATATTTGGCCAACGCCGTGCACGTCGCCCTGGCTTCGGTAAACAAAGCCGATTTCATCGTCACCTGGGATTTCGGTCATCTGGCAAATGTGTATCGTCAATCGCGTATTCAATTGTTCAACACCGTAGCGGGTTTTTTTGTGCCGATGATTGTTACCCCGGAATTTTTAATTAGTCCCGAATTCTAACTGGCAGTCGGCAGTCGGTTGTCGGTCAAGCGACAATCATCGGCTACCGGCTACTGGCTACTGAGTCTATGTATCCGAAACCGAGATTTTTAGAAGAACTGCATGCCATTCGCGAAGAGATGTCGCGCGATTGCGATTATGATGTAGACTTATTTGCCGAGATGATTCGTTCAGGCGTGCGTCCTCAATATGGTCCTGCGCGAAATATTCGCGGTGTTCGCGTTTATGCCCCAGCCCCGGAAGTTCAAGAAGGAAATTCTATTTCAGGTCAAAGCAACAATGAATAAACTGGCAAAAACTTTTTCAATGATTCTGTTTTTTTGTTTCGTCTCCGGCTGCGCCTTGGGTTTTTCTCGGCCTTCGACGACCATGGATAACTGGCAAAATGGAAAAGAGTCAGCTTCGACGGTAAAACAGACCTCACGTCCGAAAACCAAATCCTCTTTACCGGATGTCCCCGAGATTGTCGAACGCCTCAATGATGTTGTGGTCAATGTGCGCTCGACCTCGGCGCTCGGCGAAAATCTCGGCAGCGGCTTTATCATTGATGCAAAAGGATTGATTGTGACCAACTTCCATTTGATTTCATTGGGTGAAGCCACGAAGCGAGCCAGTCAAGCCGCCGAAAATCAACCGCCCAAGCTGGCCGACCGCGTCTGGGTGACGCTCAATGATGGTCGGCAATTTCCGGCATCGGTCAAAGGCTACGACGAAGCTACGGACATTGCCCTGCTGCAAATCATTCCGGCGGGCACGCCGTTTCAAGTTGCGGAACTCGGCGATAGCGATGATATGCGCGTTGGCGAATGGGTCATCGCCATCGGCAATCCCCTCGGTCTTGACCACACCGTGACCCTCGGTATTTTAAGCGCCAAGGGGCGCACGGAATTTGGCGGACAATTCGATGATTACCTGCAAACCGATGCGGCAATCAATCCGGGAAATTCCGGCGGGCCGCTGGTGAATGCCGATGGCAAGGTGATCGGCATTAACACACTGGTATTGGAACGCACACAAGGGTTGAGTTTTTCGATTCCCATTAACAGTGTCAAAGCGCTGCTCCCGCAACTCATCGAACGCGGTCGGGTGGCGCGCGGTTACTTAGGCATACAGACAGGGGACCTGACTCCTGATTTGCGCGGCACCTTAAAGATTCCCGCTGATGCGCGCGGCGTTTTAGTTGTTCGTGCTGAACGCGGCACGCCGGCGGCGCGCGCCGGCCTCAGGCAAAACGATTTGATTCTGTCGGTTGATGACAAAGTGGTTACTTCTTTCGTGCAGTTTAATCGCCTGGTTGCCAATAAAATTCCCGGCACAAAACTGGCGCTGAAAATCCTGCGCGATGGCAAAGAGTACACCTTAAGTGTAGAAGTTGCGGAAGAGAAGAAATAGGATTTAGGAATTAGGATTTAGGTATCAACTTAACCCAACAACTGAAGCGTAATTTCAAGTAGGTGCCTTCTATAAACCTAAACCCTAAACCCTGAATCCTGAATCCTGAAATAAAATGTCCAAAGAGATTTTTTCAGTAGAAGCATTCGACGAAGATTTCGACGATAATCTTTTTGAAGCGATCGGCTTTGAAGTTGTCGAAGATGATGATTTCTTCGCGCTTTTTGAAAACGCTGACCGCTTGGGGGCGCAAAGTTTAATTACTCGCGGTGACCTTACCTTACAGGGAAAATGTTGGAAAGTTGGCGAAGGGCTCGAAGTCTGGGCCTGGCTTTGTTCAAGCGGCAAGAAGGTTCATTATGAAGATTGTCGTCCGGCGTTTCGCAGTCGTTACGCTTACCTTATCGCGCCCTGGGAATTAATTGAATATGAAGAGAGCGGCGATGCGATTTTGCGCGGCAACCTGCAGGATGACACCGAGGTTATCTTCCAGTTACAAAACATCACCGAACTGAATTCTCATATCTTTCATCACCCGCACCTGCATGTTGCCTTTGCCGGGTTGGCTTACTCGGCGGTTTTACATTCCGGTTCTTACCTTAAACGCAACCCGCCGCTATTTGAGTTGGCAGAAAAACTGCCGGAACTGGCTGAGGATGCCTATGAAAGCGATTATATGATTCGCGGGCGGGTGCTGGCTTGGAAATACTTAAAGAATCCCGTTACTGAAAACGACCTGGTGTGGCTGCATGTGGATGTCGGAAAATTTCGCATGGAAATTCTGGCCAATCGCCATGCTTTGCCGGGACGTCTGAAAATCGGCGCGGCGATTTCGGCGCGCATCTGGTTGCAAGGTCACATACTCGATATAGACGATTTAGAAGCGCGTTATGAAGGTGTGGATCGGGCTTTTGAAATCGGCGATTTCTGGGGAAAGCTCCAGCGCGGTAATTAGATGCAACTTGAAAATGCCTGACGGAGTTGCCGATCTAAAGACCGCGCCCGTTGTTGGTCTTTAGACCGACGCTCAACAGTTTCTTAACAAATTGAGAACCGCTCTAGATTCTAAAATCCTTACTTCGTTTCCAATTCTTTCAACAGCGCCTGAGCTTTTTCCGCCGCTTTCGGGTCTTTATTGATTTCTAAAAAACGCTGCAAATCTGCTTTTGCATCTTCGCGGTTGCCGCGTTCTTTGCTCATCACGGCGCGGTTGTAAAACGGTTCGGCATAATCGGATTTCAAGCGAATGGCTTTTCTAAAAGCTGACTCGGCAACCTCGTACTCTTTGATGGCGGCGCTGGCTACGCCTAACGCATTCCAGGTTTCCGGGTCGTCTTGATTTTTATCAAAGGCCTCATAGTAGCTTTGGATAGCCTGCTGGTAATCTTTCTTTTCCGCGTAAGCTAACCCGCGCATCTTATAGGCCGTGTCAACTTCCGGCTTTAAGGTCGTCGCCTTTGAATATTCTTCAATGGCTTTGTCATAGTCCTTCGCTTCCAAATAGGTTTTCGCTTTGTTGGTTTGCGCTTCGTAATCTTCAGCTGTCGCCGGATTTTTGACGCAGCCACTAAACCCACCAATAAGCAACAAAATAGTAATTAGAATTCGCTTGTGCATAGGCCGTTCAAACCATAAAGCCTGTCCGTACCAGCGGGCGGGTTATACATCACCTAACCGGTTCGCTCCCGCTGGCACGGACTCGACCTCAACTTAAAAAATAATCTTCGCCGCCAGTTGAATGATGCGCGGGTCACTGGTTGTCGTCGGTCTGCCAAATGTGGCGTTCGGAACCAACGCATTTCCTGTGACGCTGAACGCCGTGGTGTTGACGCCAGCAAAGTTTGCGCGATTGAAAACATTGAAGGCTTCAGCAATCAATTGCAATTTCACGCGCTCGTGGAAATGAATGTCTCTGGTGATACGCGGGTCGAAACTCGCAAACCCGGGTCCGACAAACGTATTGCGTCCAATACCGGGTATACGGTCGGTGAAACGGTTGCCATCGTTGTTGAGGTCAGCCCCGACAAATCCCGAATAGGGCCGGCCGTCTTCTGCCGTAAAGATGGCGCTCAGATTCCAACCCGAAAGAATCGCTCGCGTCACTTTATTTTCAATGCCTTTCGCGTAATTGCCGACTTCCCAAATGCCGCTGATGACGAAACGATTGCGAACATCGTTCAGAGAGGATGACCGGTCATCGAGAATGTTCAACGGATTCTGCACAATCTTCGCATCATCACCGGCATTGCCGGTCACCACCGATGTTGCATCCGGCGCGTCATCAATGGCGTGTGACAGGGTGTAAGCCACCAGCATTTGATAATTCCGGGCAAAGCGTTTGTTCACTTGAACGGTCAAACCATGATAAATCGAATTACCGGTTGATTCAAAAAATGAGATACGCCCGAAGCTCGACGTGAGTCGCGACTGGAAGCGCAGAAAGGTATAGGCGTTATTAGCCGAATCACGAATTATCGTCGGCACCGGCGTACTCAAATTAATGTCACGGGTACGCCCGAGGTGGGTTCCTTTGACGCCAAGATAATTCACCGTCAACGACAGGTCTTTGAGCAGTTGGTGTTCGGCGCCGAGACTCCATTGTTGCGTGTAAGGCGAAACGTAGTCGGGTGCAAAAGCATAAATATTCGGCGCCGCAAGCGTCCCACCCGTCGGAATCGAAGCAAAACGATTGGGGTATGTAGGCATCGCTGCGCCTGTGAAGGTCAGATTGATGACTTGAATACCATTTTGCGAATGCGCCGTGCCCAGCATAATCGCCGGGGTGCGCCCGAAGAATACGCCATAACCGCCACGCACAACCAACCGATTGGAGGCCAGCGGGCTATAGGCAAACCCGAAGCGCGGCGCGAAATTGTTTTTGTCCTGATTGACCCGGCCGGTATCAATGCCTAATGCCGCAAGCGCCGCCGAAGGATTTTTAATCGGCGGTTCGGCCAATTTTTGAATGTCATAACGCAAGCCGGCATTAATCGTCAGCTTTTGAGTGGCGCGCCAATCATCTTGAACAAAGGCGGAAAACTCGCGGTTATTCGGGCGCGTCGTAGCGCCGTCCGTACCCTCACCGGCAAAGGCTTGCACGAAACGCGCCGGACGACGATTGGCAAAATCTGCGAAGGAATTGAAGGTGTACTGTCCGCCGAAAAGTCCCGGAAAGAAGTTCAAGATGTTTTCGACGTTTACATCAACGCCGGTCTTCAGCGCATGCTTGCCAAGCGAATAGCTGATGTTGTCAATGAATTGATGCCGCCGCACGGTCGTTTCGCGGGGGCTGAAATTGTTTCGACCGAGCACGACGGCCGTTACGCCGCCTTGCAGAATCGTCACTTCAGGCGTATCCGAATTCGCGGTGCCAGGTTCGCGGTCCCGGGCATAGTTATAGCGGAATTCATTCAGCAAACGCGAGGTAAGCACGGAGGTCATCGAAAGCGTTAAGGTGTGCGTATTCACCAATGAATTGCCGGTGTGTTCGGCCGTTGAAGTGGTGTTGGGCGTACCGGCAGGCGCAGAGTTTTCCAGCGAACCGCCGGTGAATTTTTGATAGTTGTAGCGCGCCGTAAAATGGTTTTTGTCGGTGATTTGCCAGTCGCCTTTAAAGAGATAAACATTCTGGTCAAAGGTGCGCGGATAGCCGCCAATGCGCGGCGCAAGCTCGGCGAGCGCTGCCTGTTGCGCCGCAAAGTTTGGGTCGGTGGGGCCAACCAGCGTGCCTTGCAAAATCACATCTACGGGGTCGCGACGACGTTGCCCGTCATAGTCTAAAAAGAAAAAGGCTTTATCTTTGACAATCGGCCCGCCGAGATTGCCGCCGAATTGATTGACGTGCAAAGCCGGACGCCGACGCCGATTCGCATTATTGAAAAAGGTATTCGCGTTGAGCGATTTGTCGCGATAAAACTCAAACAAGGTGCCGTGCCAATCGTTGGTTCCCGATTTGGTGACGACATTAATAACGGCGCCCGCTGCGCGTCCGAACTCGGCTGTGTAGCCGTTTGAGTTGACCTGAAATTCCTGCACCGCGTCTTGCGAAAATTGATAAGGAGCGCGACCTGAACCGGTCCGTCCGAGGGCTTGCCCGAAAAAGGTGTTGTTATTATCCGCGCCGTCAATCTGCAAACTGTTCAAGGTTCCGCGTTGACCGCCAAAGCTGATGTCGCCCGTGCGCACGTCGCGGGTGACCCCCGGCGTGAGCAAAACAAAATCAATAAAGTTGCGCCCATTGACCGGCAGGTTGGAAACGGCTTTATCGTTGACCGTTGAAGAAACCTGGGTGCGTGTGGTTTCGACAATCGGCGCTTCCGAGGTGACATTAACGGTTTCCGATGCGCCCGCCGCGCCGAGTTCGATGTCCAGGGCAATTTTATCGCCGACCTGAACTTTCACGGCTTCGCGTTTAATGACCGCAAAGCCCTGTTTTTCGACCGTCAGTTGATAATCGCCGACCGGCAGAGCCAGCAAGCGATACAAGCCGTCGCTATTGGTTTCTACTTTGCGTTTCAAACCGGTCTGTAAACTGATAACCGTGACTTTCGCATCGGGCACCACCGCGCCGGTTGCGTCTGTAACAACGCCTTCGATAGTTCCTGTCGAAGCTTGCGATTGCGCGAAAGCGGTAAAACTCAGCTGGGCAATTAAAATGAGTATGATGGTGATATGGATGACGATTTTTGAGCGTTTCACAAATGCCTCCTGTCGCATTTAAGGTAAACCTTCAAGCTCTGCCGAGTACAAATTGAGATGAAGGATTTGGAGTTTTTTTTTAGACTGCCGGGCCGTCTCTGTAAAAAGATTATGAACTTTTTTACACCTGACTGAAGAACGTAAAAGCGATGCTAAGTTACCCGTCTTGTGCCTGTCAAATTAACTTTCCAAAAAAAATTTTTACCCGGTGATTCGATTTTCAAATTTTCTTCGCGTTTATAGGTGAAGGCGACGAATCGGGCACAATCGGCTGTTGATTTGCCCGATTCTTTCGCTCAAAACCGATAAATCAACAGAACCGATAAAGAGGAATTAAGAATGATGAAATCTTATAAATCAATAGGTGCACTTTTACTCTTCGCAATTCTATTACCAACCCTGACCACCAATATTTTTGCTCAAACCAAAGGCGCAAAAAATGTCCCCACCAATCAGGACATCAAAATTCGTACACGCATGACCATGCAAGGTAGCAGCAGCGAAAGCGCGGTCTATATCAAAGGCTCGCGCCAACGCACAGAGATGGGCGGCGGGCTGAGCTTTGTCAACTTGGTTCAATGCGACCTCAAACGCGCCGTACAGATTAATGACACCGCGAAGACCTATTTGATTCAACCCTTCGCTAACCACACGACGACAGAAGCAAACCCGCAAACCAACCAGCCGAGCGGGCAAAATCAAACACCAAAACGCGGCGGCCTGGTCACCTACACGACCACCATCACAGATACCGGCGAACGCAAAGACTTTTTTGGATACACGGCGCGTCATCTGAAAACCACCATGACTTCGGAATCCAGCCCGGAGGCCTGTAATCAAACCAAGATGAAGATGGAAACCGACGGTTGGTACATTGATTTGAATTACAATCTGGATTGTCAAAACCAGGCCGCCGCGCAAGCAAGTTCATACGGCAATCAAGGCTGCCAGGACCAGATGCGTATGAAAACCCTTGGTTCGGCCAAACTCGGTTATCCGGTTGATGTGACAACCACAATTTATGATGCCAGCGGTCGAACTTCTCAAATGCGTACCGAAGTGGTTGAACTGTCGCGCGCCGCTTTGGAAGCTGCTTTATTTGAAATTCCCGAAGGTTACACGGAAGCCAAAGATTATCAGCAACTGATGAGCGGAAAACCGAACGCGGCGGCTACGGGTGCGCCGGCGACGAATGCGCCCGCGACGAATGCGCCTGCGACGAGCGCACCGGCGACGAGCACCTTGGCAAGCGAGCCGTATAAACCAAGTAAGCCGGTAGATATTTTGCCCATCGCCACCGGCGCGAAAAAAGCCGGCGCCATTCGCGTTGGCATTGTGATGCCGAAAACTCAGATGGGCAAATCGTTTGAAGGCGTAGATGCGGCCGAACCCATACGCAACACCCTGTTGAAATACCTGAGCGGTCCGGCCATTGAAGTCGCTGTTATTGAAGCGCGCGTGGCGTCGCAGATTGAACTCGAAGCCCAACAGAAAGAGTGCGATTTTCTGCTCTACACCAACGTCACACAAAAACAGAGCAGCGGCGGTTTCAGCGGGTTTATGAAAAAAGCCAGCCCCTTCACGGGCGCGGTATCATCTGTCGGATATGCCAGTTCAACCGCCGGCGCCGTAGCGACCTCGGTGGCCACCGCAATTGTGTACACCGCCGCCGATATTTCGAGCAGCACCAAAGCGAAAGATGAAGCGAGCATCGAATACCGGTTGGTTGCTGCGGATAACACCACAACCCTCAGTAGCACGCTCAAAGCCAAAGCCAAGACCGATGGCGAAGATGTGTTGTCGCCGCTTATCGAACAAATCACGACTGCCGTTTTGAACATCGTAAGCAAACGCTAATTCAGGGCCCCTTAATGACTGGGCTCCCAAATTTCTGAACCTCTATATCAGGTAGAGCAACGATATTTAAGTGTGGCAAATGGGCAACGATTCGATTAACATCATCGTTGCCCATTAATTTATTCCTCACCTTTGATTCATAGAAATCGAACATCAATAAATTCATTGTAAGTGGAAGGAATTCATTCATGCGAAAACTTAAAACGCTTGTCGTTGCTCTTTTAAGCCTAACATTTTTAACGCCCATCGCTTTAGTTCGAGCGCAAAATCCGGCAATCACGATTAACGTAGATGCGAACCTGAACCGTCGCGCCATCAATCCGCTCATCTATGGCTTAGCGTTTGCCGATACCGCCGTGCTCAACGATTTGAATGTCGGGTCAAATCGTCACGGTGGGAACACGACGTCGAGATATAACTGGCAACTTAACGCCGACAATCGCGCCAACGACTGGTACTACGAAAGCATTGCTTACTCAAGCAGTGTCGCCGGAGAAGGTGGCGATACGTTTATCACCGGCGCCAAAGCCGCCAACGCTGAGCCGCTGCTGACCATTCCGACACTTGGCTGGGTCGCCAAAGTCGGAGCCAATCGCAGCAAACTCGCCAGTTTTTCGATTGCCAAATACGGCGCGCAAACCGGCAACGATTGGCAATGGTTTCCCGATGCCGGAAATGGCGTGCGCACCAACGGTCAATTTGTCACCGGCAATGACCCCAATGATGCGAACGTGGCGGCGACTTCGGCGTTTCAACAAGGATGGATGCAACATCTGGTCAGTCGTTGGGGTACTGCGGCAAACGGCGGCTTGCGCTATTACATTCTCGATAACGAACCGAGCATCTGGCATTCAACGCATCGTGACGTTCATCCTGTAGGGGCGACGATGGATGAAGTCCGGGATAAAATTTTCGATTATTCGGCAAAGATAAAAGCCCTTGACCCCGGGGCTTTAGTCGTAGCGCCGGAAGAATGGGGTTGGACTGGCTATCTGCTGAGCGGCTATGACCAGCAATGGGGCGCGGCAAACGGCTGGAACTGGAGTTTAATGCCTGACCGTTCAAGTCACGGTGGTTGGGATTATCTGCCCTGGTTGTTAGACCAGATGCGCCAGCGTCAACTGGCAACCGGGGTGCGCCCGGTTGACGTGTTTACCGTCCATTACTATCCGCAGGGCGGCGAATTCAGCAACGACACCTCGACGACCATGCAGCTCAGACGCAATCGTTCAACGCGCTCGTTGTGGGATCCCAATTACGTTGATGAAACCTGGATTAACGACAAGGTGAAGTTAATTCCGCGCCTCAAAGGCTGGGTCAACACTTATTATCCCAACACCCAGACCGGACTGACGGAATACAATTGGGGGGCGGAAAATCATATCAATGGCGCGACCGCGCAAGCCGATATTCTAGGTATATTCGGGCGCGAAGGACTCGATATCGCGAACCGTTGGACAACCCCGGATATTTCGACGCCGACTTACAAAGCCATCAAGATGTACCGCAACTATGACGGCAATAAATCAACTTTCGGCGACACGAGCGTATCGGCTACCGTGCCTAATCCGGATAATGTTTCAGCCTTTGCCGCGCTGAGAAATTCGGACGGCGCCTTGACCTTGATGATTGTCGGCAAACAATTATCCGGCAGTACGCCTGCAACCATTAATCTTGCCAATTATGCAAGCCAGGGCGCGGCGCAAGTCTGGCAATTAACTTCGGCAAATCAAATCAATCGTCTTGCAGATGTTGCGGTGAACGGCAACAGTTTGAACCTGACGATTCCGCCGCAGAGCATCACGCTTCTGGTCTTTTCAGCCGGAACCAATAATCAACCGCCGACGGCTAATGTGTCGGCAACTCCGGTTTCAGGAAACGCGCCCTTAAACGTAAGCTTTAATGGCAGCGCCTCTTTCGACCCGGATGGCACGATTACTTCCTATGCCTGGAATTTCGGTGACGGCAGTTCAGCGACCGGCGCAACCACCAATCACACCTACACCGCCGCCGCAACCTACACGGCGACTTTGACGGTGACCGATAATAATGGCGCGACCGCCTCAAAGTCAGTGAACATTGTTGTGAACCCCGACGCGAATGTCATTACGGCGCCGAGCAACCTTACGGGCAGTGTTGCCAGTCGGCGGGTTACCTTAAATTGGAATGATAATTCAAACAATGAAACGGGCTTTTACATTGAACGCGCCTTGAAGAGCACCGGCGTATTTGCTCGCGTAGGACAGGTCGGGGCGAACATCAGAACCTATTCAGAAAGCCCTGGGCGCAACACCTACCTCTATCGTGTGCAAGCGTTCAATCAAACGACCGGACGGGTTTCGGCTTACTCAAATCAAGTGCAGATTCGGGTCAAATAAATCTCTTCGGTTAATATCAAACTAAGAAGCGGCGTGGGGTTTAACTAACCCCACGCCGCTTTGTTTTTGCCTGTTCTGCCAATCAAAAAATTTTTTTACCATGATTGAATACGTCAATTTTTCCCGCGTTAATCAGAGTAGCCGACATTAAGAATATTTTTGAGATTCGCTGTAACACGATAAGGAGATTTGTTCTATGAAACGTTCGAGAATTTTATTCAGTTCGTTAATTGCTGCATCCCTCTTTTCCACAATGACATTACTCTCTTTAGCGCAACACACCGCCCAGCAACATCAACAAATGATTCAAGCGGATTGCCAATCAACCAGTTCGTCAGAAGGCAAAACGCTGTTTGGGGAAGCCAAACCCTTAGGCAATGGCACGGTTCGTTCCTGGGTGAGACTCAACGCGGCGGGCAAACCTTCGGCCATCGGTTTGACAATGACGGAAGCTGCATTGACCGGACTTGCGCCCGATACGCAAAATGACACCGGCGTTGAATACAATTTAAGTTTCCCGGAATCGGCTCCCACAGCCCCTTTCAACCACATTGGCATCAACTGGAATCCGAAGGGACATCCGCCGGCGCACATTTATGATACCGGCCATTTCGATTTTCATTTCTATATGATTTCCGAAAAAGCCCGCACCGCAATCAACGCGCAAGGTGAAGGGCTGGCCGCCTGTCGCAAGCAACCCGCGCCGGAGTATCTTCCCGAAAGCTATTTTTACGGACCCGATTCCGAGCATTCGCGGATGGGCGCGCATTGGATTGACAAAGAGGCGCACGAGCTTCACGGTCATCAATTTACTGCTACGATGATTTACGGAAGCTATGACGGTCAGGTCATCTTCATTGAACCGATGATTAGCAAAGCCTTTCTCGAAACCCAACCGTGCTTTACGCAAGCCATCAAACAACCGGCGAAATATCAGCGGGCGGGTTTTTACCCGCTGAGCTATAGCGCGAAATATGATGCGGGTCGCAAAGAATACACCGTTGCGCTCGAAGGCTTGACCGAGCGTTAAATAAAAATTTTTTCAATAGAGGGTTTTTCAACCAAGCCATTCTTCCCCCCCCTCGGAGTCTGCGCCGGTGATTGAATAGCGATGAACCGGCGCAGACATTTTTATTGGTGATGTTCTTCGTAGAACTGCTGGGCCAGCATACGCGCCTGTTCATTGGGATTGTAAGGCGTATTCGTTGTGCTGACGTCGTATTGCAAAGATTCGAAACCCTTCAAGCCGCGCACCAGGAGATATTCACCGACTTTGTTCTGCGGCTTGAAAACCGTTTGCTCATCCTCGGTATCTTTGAAATAAGCGACCCGCACGATAAAGGCGAACGGTTTGCCATTTTCTACCAGCCATTCGATTTTGTCGCCGAATTTTTTCACACAGTGGTTTTCCAACTCTTTGGCTTTTTCATCTTCGGCGGCAATGACCGGCACGCTGAATTTGCGACTGCTGTCTTGAACGGCGAGGTTTACGCGATAGACTGCGCTCGTGCGATAGAGCCAATAGCTGCCGTAACCTTTGCATAGTTGCGGCACATCTTCGCCTTCTGACACGGTGTTCACATCAACATCTTTGCAATCCTTGGGCGATTTGCTATAGACCGCTGTATAGATGCTGCCGTTTTGCGGAGTTGGGGCACTCTTTTTTTGTGCCAGTGTCGGGGTTACGAAAAAGACCGACAGGGCAAACAGAAAACCAATTTGGCGTTTTGAAAGCATCACATTCTCCTCGCTTTGAAGTTCACGCATGGCTGCTCAACTTGCGGCTTTAGAAACTCGGCGCGCGGGCCGACAAATTTATGCCCGTGCCTTCGTTGACCACGGCGCGAACGCCGACATTTCGCGGCGCTTTCTTTGAGACTAGCCCAAATAAGAAACTATTCTGGCCTTTGGTGGACGCGCTCCCACCGGCCAATCGCGGATTGTTGAACTTAAAGGTGATGGTGCTCCCATCATAAATTGCTTCGCTGGGCATGATGGTGCCTATGTTGGTGCCCTCGGTGACGACAAAAACGTAGTCGCCGGTAGTTCCATCTTTGTTGAAATCGAAGGTGTCAACGATGGGTCCGAAATTGATGGTGAAAGAGGTAAAGGTCGGAGTTTTGCCCGAACTCGCAGAGAGGTTTTCGAGGCTGACTCGATACTCGTACGCATACAAACCGGCCGCCGGAGAGTTGGGCTGCCCTTGAAAGACACGAGTTTGTAGAAAGCCGCTCCCATTGGCTCCGGCAATCTTGATTGGGGAGTCCGTATCTGCCGGATAAGGTAATTTAACAACACAGGAGGTGTCGAAAAAACAGTTGATATCCGGGGCTTTCACTTTAACGATATTGAGTTTTATCATCGCCGGAGGCAGGTTGCCTTGATCTACTTTGAGCGGCTTCAGGTTTTTGGCTAATTCCATCGGGCTTTGCTGCGCGAACAACAGGTTCGTGGCCAGCAGGATGATGAGAGACAGAAATAATAATTTTCGCATGAGGTTCTCCTTTTTTAATGATGCTGCGGTAACCGTCGCATCATTGGCGTGATTGTGCGATTCGGATTTACACGATGTGAGCAACCTGCCCATCGTCGCGGCGCGCTTAACGACCTGGCTAATGGCCGCGTTGCTCGCGATGCGCCCGAAAACTCGCGCTTAATTGCTGCTTTCGCATAAGCCGCAGCCTAACGTTGCAATGACTGGGAAAATTCCTGTGGTTTCAGGATACTTTTTATTGGCAACCATACCTGCGGTCATCACCATATACCAGAAATTGACGCGTACATGTTTGCTGTATAAGGCGGTCATATCTTTGACATATTTCCTGTACTGATCGGCGACGGCCTGAATCTGTCCCGCATCGGGATTTTTCACTTTCACCAGATTGAAAGCGCGCAACACGGTCTCGCGCATCTCATTCTTTTGATCGGCGCCAGTTCCAAGTATCCATTTACTGTCGGCTTGAGAAATATCGAAGAAGGTGGAGCCATTGGCGAGCATCTGTTTTTCCCAGAAATCAATATCGCCCTGTTCAGGGAAACGCCCCAGGCTGTGCAGATAAGCATTCATAATCGCCAGGCGGCGCTCCGGGTTATTTTCCGGTGCCTTCAAATACTGGCGTTGAAAATAGATCAGGTCATAAGCGCCATACTTTTTCTTGTTGGTGCTGATTTCCTGAATCCAGTAATCGTAATCTTCGGGCTTCGGTTTGCGCCCGAACGAGTAGATATAGGTTTGCTCAAGCATGTTGCGGAGTTCCGCGAGACCTTCAGGTTTAGTCATATAGGTTTTCAAGGCCTCAACGATTTGCGCTTTGCTCGACCCGGTTTTCGCCCAGGCATCCAACTCTGTTGGTTTAGGTACTCGCCCGAATGCTTCTCTGAACGCCTCTTTAATTTCTTGTGTTGTTGCGGCGCTCGCTTCAACCGTCAGAAAACTGCTGATGACGAAAACGCCAATCATCATGAACCAAATCTTTTTCATAATATTTGCTCCTTAAATTGAGATTAAAAACTAAAGTTTCAGTGATGGCTGCTGGGGTTGAGCGCGCCCGGCTTCTTAACCCCAGCTTTTCCTGTTGCGGTTGGGTTATGGACTTTGATTTAACGCAGACGAGTTGTCGCCTGACTTCAAGGCTCAACGATAATCGTCACTTCAAATTGATTGTTGTTTTCGTTGGTCTCGGCGGTCTTTTTATAAGGATCAACGGTAACGGTGAGCTTATTCACGCCGACTTTGAGTTTGCAGGGAAGAACCAGGCTTTGTGTGGTGGCGCCCTGTTGGAAGGAGAGCGAGTTGCCGACGATGGCGATCTCACCGTCAATTATTGCATAAGTCGAAAGCTCGCCTTGTGCGCCGTTGCGGAAGACGAAGAACCCCAGGTTGAACGTGCAGCGGTCGCCTTCGCAACTGACCGCTTCACTCTTTTTCAGCGTGATGGTTTTTCCGGCGGCGACATATCTGGCTTGCGTATTTACTTTTTGCGTATTGGTGCCGTTGTTGTAGAGCGCCTGACGCAGCGATAAATCCACCACCACAGGCGCAGGCGGCGCGGGCAGTTGCGTCTGTGAGGGCGCTGGCAAGATTATCGGCGTTGACGAAGGTTTTATAATCACGCCGCCAGTCACCAGAAAGATTGGCCCGTCAACGTAAGCGGATAAATTGTTCTGTTCGTTCGACTCTTCAACTTTGTTCATGGCGTCAACCAGCAGGCGAATCTTCAACCCCCGCATATCGTGATCGGTGTTCACGGTGACCGTGGTTGGCGTTTGATGCTTGATGATTTGGGCAATCGGCTGTTGCTCGAACCATGCCGCATTGCCGTCGGCGTTCTTCGCGGAAATCTGAACCGTGAAGGTATTGGCCGGAATCGGTTTTTCTCCGCCATTATTATTAATCACAAAGGTCACGGATTTCGCCTGCACCTCTTTGATGTCGCCTACCGACAGGTCCGGTTTCAGTTCGGGGAAATCATAAGACTTCGGCGTACCTCCCGAGGAAGGGGGAACGGCGGTTGCCCAGGCGTAGAAAGCAATCTTTTCCTCTTTCAAGTGAGCGAGCATTTGACGTTCTTTATTGCCAAAGGCATAGATAATATCGACACCATCCGGTTGTTGTAGACGATAAACGGGGATGGTGCCCGCTTGCGGTTTGGTGGCCACGTAACAGGCAATTCCTTTGTTAAAGATTCCCGGCTGCCAGCCGTTTTTTTGCAATATGACGGCTTCGTCAATCTCTGTGGTGTAAAAATATTTGCGCCCCTGGTCGGTGTCTTTGAAGAGCGTGAGCAGCGGCAACGTTCCCGGAACTTTCGTGATGTAGACCTGTCCGACCATCATCAAGCGACGAAAAAAGATGAAGCCATTTTGCGGGTCATCGGCTTGTTTCCCGAGTTTGTCATAGGCTTCAATCTCGGCGGGCATGGCCGCATAGGCATCAAGCCCGGTCTTGGTCTGGTAACGATAAAGCGGCACCGTCGGTTCGGCCGCCGTTGCCACAACGGCAAAGGCCACAAGCTGGGTCATCCCGATTGCCAAGACAAAAAGAAATCTGCTGACGCGGCCACGAATTGAAAAGCTACTGTTTATCATATAAGTCTCCTTCTCCTTTTATCCGTTCCTTTATAAAGATTCTGTGATCCGAGATTCGATAAGGCTTGCTGCCACTTTGGTATCCACCTCATCTTTGATTGGCCACCACCTAAAGCTTCAGGCTCATCAGGGTTTGCTCCTGAAACGATTTTCCGTGCCGGCGCATTCTATTACGCCGGCCTTTCATAAGGGGAAGATGGATGACGCGCCTGGTGTATTACCAGGCGCCAAAAAAATCATTTTCCAGTCTCCATAGATTTACGCGAGAAGGCGGGTGGGATTTCCCTCACGAGGTCAAAAAATTTTTGTTGCGGAATGTAGGCGGTGCCCTAACTGGTGTTGCTCATTGGTAGCTCGCGAAGCGGAGGCGCCTTGATTGGAAATAAGCTCGCGCGCGGCGAATTTTTGCTGCCCAAACACCGGCAACAGCAATTTGCTTAAGGCCTTCTCTTGAACCTTGCGCTTTCACGCCGTTGGTCAACTCTTCTTCAAGGTGTCGAGGATGATTTTGTAATAGGCGGTTCGCATGAGGATGCGGTTCATCCAGTAATCGCTATCCTTCTGTGACGGCGCGCCTTTGCCTGCGGCTTTATAGGCGCGCTCGACAATAAACTTCATCTCCCCGATGGCATAGACATCCGGCGCGGTGGTCAATCGTTCGAGCACCTGTTTATTGAGCGCCTCCTGCGTCAACCCATCTTTAAGGATTTTGGCTTGCCAGAACTTGGCCTCTTCCATACCGGGGTCGCGCCCGTAGATGGTTTGAAAAGCCATCGCCGGTGAGACAGCCGGCTCGGCAAGCACCTCGGTGCCGGTCAAGGTCTGGTCACAGGGTTTGCCGTTTGCCGTTTTGATACAATTCGATTTATAGGTTTTCTTGGCGGCGCGGTCATCTACTACGACATAAACTTGCGCCGGTAAATTTTCCCGTTTGACGTTGAACGAGAAGGTGCGCAATTCGGAAGGACTGTTCATGCCGCAGTAGTTATAAATTTCCTGGTTGGTCTGTGCGTTATATACACGAAGCCAGGCTCGCGCAGCGGCAACTGTCGCCCCACACGGCGGCAGTGTGCTGTCTCTGGTAAACAAGATGGCCGGGAACTGCGCATAGTTATAAATCCCCAGCGTGATACCGATGTAGGGGTTACCGTCGCTGCCTTTGACAGGTTCGACAGCTTTCCAAATCAACACCGGGTCAGGAAATTTTGTTGGCGGCGGCACCGGTCGCGCAGATTCGCGTTGCGCCAGAATGGTTTGCGTGATGAAGAAACTCGCAAGACAGAATGTAAATAATTTTTTCATCTCTTTTTTCTCCTTCGAGATTATTTATCACCGGGCGCAAGATAGAATTCTTGCGCCTCTCATCAGCATCACTTCTTAAAGACGGCCG
>JBIOWC010000229.1:0-27567 GCA_044868105.1 Blastocatellia bacterium | reverse complement strand
AAATGTTGGGCTAACGGAGCAGGAAATTTATCTGACAGCGAACAGCGCAGCAGTTAAATGGACAGGTCAAGGGACTGGCAAAAACGGACGCGACGTTTCGTTTGCAGGCATAGATATCTTCGAGATTAATGAAGACGGTAAGATACAAACCGTGCGCGGTTATTGGGACCCCGCCGCGATGATGGCTGAATTAATGGGCTAAGGTAACGGTAAAGAAAACCGCCGCACATGAGAAAGTTATCCTGCGATGCGTGCCGTTGAGCTTCCCTAGGCGCCGCTTTTGTGGGGTATGGAGGGGGCCGACGCATAACTTCTCGAAATTATCCGCCGCCGAAAAAGTCTGGTCGGTTGACGAATGATTAAAGAGAATCCGCCTCCTGCGTCTCATCCGAAGGTAACCTTTATCCTTTTGCTAGACGCTACTTTTTTCAACAACCCAACCGCTTTGCCAAGAGGGTAAGCAGCGACACATTGCTTAATGATTGAAAACCTCAAGGCTTCCAACGTATAATTTCCGCGTCACACGGTTTGCTTCCTATCAAAACAGCCTTGAATGTAAGGGCAACCTATTTCATCAAACGGTTATTCTGAATATTTTTAACCCGACACATAAAATTTATGGGTTCTGAACCTTTTAAAAAGATACAAGAAATCGTTCAAGCGGCAACGAAATTATCGCCCGAAGCGCGCACCGCGTTTATCAATACTCAGTGCAATGACGATGAAACCCTGCGGCAAGAGGTGGAATCGCGTTTAACTCTGCACGACAAAGCGACAGCGATTATTGAATCAAACACCGACAGCGATACGACTATGCTGATGGGCGCCCGGCAATTTGAAGATGAGATGAGCGGCAAGCGGATCGGCGCTTATGAAGTCATTGGCGAACTCGGGCGCGGCGGCATGGGCGCAGTCTACCTGGCAACCCGCGCCGATGAACAGTATGAAAAACAGGTCGCCATCAAAATCGTGCAACGCGGCATGGAGAATAATTTCGTCATCAACCGGTTTCGTCAGGAACGACAAATTCTCGCGCACCTCGACCATCCGAATATCGCGCGCCTTCTGGACGGCGGCACCACCGAAGACGGCTTGCCCTATTTTGTGATGGAATATGTTGAAGGCAGCCCCATCACCACCTATTGCGATGAGAATGGATTGACGACCCTTGACCGCTTGAAGCTCTTTCGCGAGGTCTGTTCAGCGGTTCAGTACGCGCATCAAAATCTGGTCGTCCACCGCGACATCAAACCGGGAAATATTCTGGTTACCCCGCAAGGCACACCAAAGCTTTTGGATTTTGGCATCGCCAAATTGCTGGCTCCCGAATTGGCCTTTCAAGCCGATGTGACGGCCAATGTTGCGCGCTTGATGACGCCGGCCTATGCCAGCCCTGAACAGGCAAAAGGCGAACCGATTACGACCGCCAGCGACATCTACAGCCTCGGCGTCTTGCTCTATCAATTACTCACAGGACACCGCCCGTATGAAGTAACCAACTCTTCGCCGCTGGAGATGGTTCGCGTCATTTGCGAACAGGAACCCTCCAAGCCGAGCACGGTGGTCAATCGTTCGGTCACCGCGATGAACCAAAACGAGCAGACCGATGCGCGCCGCGCCCCCGAATATGTCAGCAAATTGCGCGACGCGCAGCCTGCTAAACTTCGTCGCCAGCTTGAAGGCGATCTCGATAACATCATCCTGAAAGCTCTCAGAAAAGAGCCTGAACGGCGTTATTCATCGGTCGAAAAATTTTCCGACGATATTCGTCGTCACCTTGAAGGGCGGCCGATTAGCGCGCGCCCCGATACGTTTTCCTATCGCGCCGGCAAATTCATTCAACGCCATCAGGCGGGCGTCATTGCGGCAACCGTGGTGACGATTTTATTGCTTGCCGCAACCGCTGTCGCCATCTGGCAAGCGCGGCTGGCGCGCAATGAAAGGGATAAAGCCGAGCACCGTTTCAATCAGGTGCGCAAACTTGCCAATGCTGTGTTGTTCGATTATCACGATGGCATTGAAAAACTGCCCGGCTCAACCCCTATGCGTGAGCGCATGGTGCGGGATGCGCTGGAGTATCTCGATAACCTTTCGCAAGAGAGCGCCGGTGACCCGACGTTGCGCCGCGAACTGGCCTCGGCTTACGAAAAAGTCGGACTGGTTCAAGGCAATCCATTCAAAGCGAGTTTCGGCGATTATACCGGAGCCCTAGTCAGCCAACGAAAGGCCCTGGCCATACGCGAAAGCTTATTCGTTGCCGATAGTCAGAGTATAGATGGGCGTCGTCAGCTGGCGAAAAGTTACAGTTATACCGGTGATTTATTGAAAGTAACCGGAGAGTCCGCCGAAGCTCTCACGCAGTATCGAAAAGCTCAGGAGTTGTATGAAGCCGTCGCCGCGGCCGCGCCAACGGATACTGAAATACGCAGAGAATTGGGCATCATTTACACACGCATCGGCCGGTACTGGCAAGCCAATAACGATATCGGCGCGGCCTTCGAAAATCATCGCAAAGCCCTGGCGATTGCTCAGGAGTTGTCGGCCGCTCAGACCGACGATCCGGAAATTGTCCGCGATATGGCGCTGGCGCATATGTATATGGGCGATGCCCTTGAGGGTATGGGAAAGCTGGCGGAAGCGCTCGACCACCGGCGCAAGGCTTTAGCGATTACCGAAAGGCTCTCGGCCGCCGACCCCAACAATGCCCAGGCCTTTCGCGATGTGGGGGTGATGATGCAACGACTGGCCGATACGCTCAGTGAAACCGGCGACCACCAGAGCGCCTTGGACTATAACCAAAAGGCGCTCAAGATGGACGAGAAGCTTTCGGCCGCCGACCCGACCAACGCCCAGGTGCGACGCGATTTGGTCGCCGACTATCAGAAGATTGGCAAGATGCTTTTAGCGCTCGGCAATCGCGACGGGGCATTGGAGCAGCAAAGGAAAGCTCTGGCGATTGCCGAAGCCTTGGCCGCCGCTGACCCTTCAAACAACGAGGCGCGTTCCGATCTTTCCAATTCATATTACAAAATCGGTGACGTGTTAATGGCAAAAAATGATTTGCGCGGCGCGTTGCAAAGTTATCGCCAATCGCTGGCCATTGATGAAGCTCTGGCGGCGGCGGATCCGGAAAATGCGGATGCGAAACTTACGGCGGCCGAAAGTCACCTGATTATCAGCGATATTTTGTTAAAGCTAGGCGAAGTTCAGGAAGCCGTTAACGACTTAAACAAAGCGCGCGAAACTTATGAAGCGATGGTCACGCCGGAAACCCCGGACGCGAGTTTGCAGCAGAGCTTACCGACAGTTTACGAGCGTTTGGGCGATAGCTTTGCCCTCGCAGCGACGCAACGCGCCGCGCTGCGTCTGGAGAATTGGCGCGCCGCGCGCGAGTGGTATCAGAAAAGTCTGGCGGCTTGGCTTGATTTACAAAAGCGCGATTTGCTCAAAGATGCGGAAGGCAAACCCGATGAACTGACGCAAAAACTGGCGAAGTGTGAAGCCGTTCTTGGAAAGTTCCAGGCAAAATGACTCTCACATTTGAAATCGCTATATCTAGCCGTGAAGGTGACCTTCAATTCACCGTTTCACTTTTGAATAATTTTTCTGAATTCCCCTCCGGGTATTTTCGCGCAGGCGTGTAAGACCAATTCGCGCTAGCGCAGGCGTAAGCGGCGCACGGCCTTCGGCAAGCGTGGTGCGTTAGGTCAGTCATTCGGGCACGGGAGTTCTTTTAGTTAACTACTCGTTTTCGATAAACACTCGTTTTCGATAACTACTCGTTGGCGCCCGCCACGAGGGCTTCCACACGGTTCGGGTTTCCCCAAAGCCTTCAGCAGTACCACCGACTCAAAGCGTCACTTTTTCTTTAAGCCGGTTCTACTATTTAAGCAATAACGATTCATCTCGGAAGACGATTATCGTGTTGCAAGCCACCCGCTGATAGGTGAGACCTTGTGATTGCAATGCAACCTCAAAGGCGCGAACCAGCGAACTCCCGCGAACTTCTGTAGTGATTTGCGCGTGTTTGTAGCGGCCATCCACGAGTTCGGCTGTGAACCTTCCATACTGGGCAACCTGGTTAATCAACGTAACCAAAGAACTGTTCTGATAGACCAAATCTATTGGTTTGACCGACTCAGGCATTGAACCCTGAAAGATGATCAAGGTTTTGAAATCAAGATATTCGTATTTGAGGCTCTGTGAGGTCAGCAGGATGTTCAGGGCCCGCATGGGCGAGGCGTTCTTGAGTTTTAAATGCACCTTTGCCTTCCTGGATTCTTCGGCCGAGGGAGCAAACGTCACCGCGAGACAATCGGTTTGCGCAATAGACTGAATACAACTATCCAGGGAGAGTTCCTCAAAATCGTAGTCATACAGGCTGGGGGTATAGGCTGCCGTCTGATAGGTCTTTGGGCTGGTGAAAGAGATTAAGATTGGCGCCAGCACCAAAATTAAGATAGAGGCCCGATAGGGGTCGGCGCGATATTTCATTACTTGTGTACCTCTTTTGATTTCGGGTCCGGTTGGAATGAACCCTTAAGAATATGTGAAGCGGTCTTAATTTCGCCTTCACTCCAATCTCATTCGGGCTGAGGGCAAAGCCCGTGAAGGCCACGCACAGACAAAAGCTATCTGCTCAGGTCGTCAATAAAAGCCGATTTTCCGCGCGTGTCGCGCGTCAGCCAATTCGCTGCAAATGAGATTTTCTATTTCGGGCTGGAAAGGAGCGCCATGTCAGTTTAAAGCGCCATCGGCATTCTCCACCCGTTGCTCATCTTTTTCAAGAAGAATAATCAAGGGTTGGCGAAGCCCGGAAAAGGATGGAGAAATTTCACGTGTCAGGGCAGTTCCTGTCTTCACAAAAAAGACGGCAAAGCTATACAATGCGTCGCACGATGAAACCCTATAAACGATTCAAGCACTTCAAAATGCCCATCATTATCGCTTTAATTTTTGCCCTTATGAGCATATCGCTCACGGCTTGTAATAATGCCGCGAAGGACGCCAAGCAAATCACCATTGCGGTCAATTCAGGGGTTGAAGGTGATGCGCTCAAACAAGCCGCCAAAGATTACGAACGCCAGTCCGGCCTGAAAATCACCATCGCCGAATTTCCTTATGCCAATCTCTTTGAAAAAGAGTTGGTTGATTTGAGTTCCCACACCGGCGCTTATGATTTGATCATGCTTGATGACCCGTGGTTTCCGCGCTTCGCTTCACAAAATTTTTTGACCGACCTGGCGCCGCTTTATCAAAAGAAAAATCTTGCGGGGCCTGATGAAGATTTCGTCAATACCTCGGTTGCGCTCTGTCGTCACCCGTATGAAAGCGGCTCGTTCTATGCGCTCCCCTATGTCGGCAATTCGCAACTCTTCTTTTATCGCAAAGACCTGTTTGAAAAATACCATTTGCCAAAACCGGACACCTGGACGGATGTTTTGAGCGCCGCAAAGGCGATTGATGAAAAAGAGAAAACCGGTTCACCAACCGGCGGCGCCGTGCGCGGGTATGTGATGCGCGCCGCGCAAGGCAATTCGGTGGTTGCCGATTTTATGCCGATTTTCTGGGCTTTCGGTGCAGAGATGTTCGACGCTGAGGGTAAACCGACGGTCAACAGCCCGGAAGGCATTGAAGCTTTAAAGTTCATGCTTGAACTCGGCAAGTACGCGCCCGCCGGGTATGTCAATTTCGGTGCCGACGAAGTGTCAACCCATCTGTTGCAAGGCACGGCGGCGATGTCCATCAACTGGCCCGCCTGGATAAGCGCTTTTAGTGACCCGGCAAAATCGAAAGTCCTCGGCAAAATAGAATTTGCCCCTATGCCTGCCGGGCGTGAGTTAACCAAAAGCGGAGATTTAGTGACGGTTAAATCCAATCCTGGACGGGCAGAGATTGGCAATTGGTTACTCGCGATTCCGCAAGGCTCTACCAAAGCGGAAGCCGCGTTTGATTTTCTATTGTGGGCGACTGAAAGCGCGCAGATGAAAAAATCTGCGCTCGCGGGCAATCCGCCAACTCGCAAATCGTTATTCAACGACCCGGAACTCACGGCGAAGTACCCGGCCTACCCTGTGCAACTCAAATCCCTGGAAACCTCAAAACCGCGTCCGCGTACGCCGCTGTGGAATGAAATCGAAAACATCTTCGGCATCTTTTTATCGAAAGCAAACAGCGGCGAACTCGCTGCCGAAAAGGCGATGAATCAGGCCAACGCCGAGATTGTGAAAATTATCGAGCGCGGGCGGTGAAAAATCAGCCTGAATTTTGCGCACCACTGACGAAGGCGTATGATGAATAGACTGTTTTTGAGGTGAAGTAATGAACAAATCAGAGCTCAATTGTTTGCTGCGCATTTGTTGGTTGACGTTATTTACCCTTACACTCGGCTACGCAACAGCCGCGGCCAAACCAATCGTCGTCCAACAGTCAACTGATTTAGTGACTTTGACCGTGTCCTCTTCCTGCGCTTCGGTCAATGTCAGATTATCAACGGGAGAAATATTAAAAACCCCTTTCAATAAATTGTTGCCTCGCGGACAAGAGGTTACCATCGAAGCGCTTGAATCCCAGGTTCTGGCTTGCGGGGCCGCCCAGGTTGTAACCGATTTTCGACGTCTCATCATCAATCAGGTTTTGCTGCCGAAACGACAATTGACGGCGCAAATCATTTTAGAAAGAGATACCGCCGTATACCTCAACTATGGTTTCAACGACCCGGTAACCGTGACGCTTTCGGGATTAACCACCTGCGGACGTTCCGCATTTCGGCTGCTTGAAAGTGAACCGTTAAGTCAAGAGGGGCGATTAACCACCCACTTCGATCTGACGCTCTATCAACGACAACGCATCAAACTGGAAGCCTTTTCTCAACTCGCCTGTGGTGATACCGGTTCGGTGTTGGGGTTTCATCATTGGGTAGTGAATGGCAAAAGTTACCCGGAAGGGCAAATCGTCGTGGAATTCCCGGTTGAAAAGTACACCACAGCGGTACCGATTTACGACTCTTTTGTGGTACCCAGAACGCCATTGACCGCCTTTCAATTGTTTCGCAATGGGAAGGCCGCCGATTTCATACGCCTTGGCGATAAGTTGAAAAAGTACACGGTCATCTTAAATGCCGATAATTTCCCGCCCAATACCAAGGCCTTTGCCAACGGCGTTGAGGCGGCAATCATCAACGCTTCACCAAATCAACTCGAAGTTAAACTTCCGGGCACCAAGGTAAAACAAGCCGGAGTCATCTCAGTCATTGCAATCGCCCCGCTTTCTCCTGTAAACCAATTTTTCGCTCCTGCGCCAATCGAAGTACGCCAAGAGTAACGACGCGATTGTTGGGGGTACGGGTCAGCTTAATTTGGCGAGCAATTGTTGAGCTTTGTTGCGCAACTCGGTTTGTTCGTTAGGGGTTCTCAGCGGGTCATCTTCTTTCAAAATCTCTTCCAGCAGTTTTTTTGCTGCCGCCTTTTTATCTTGCTTTGCATATTGTTCGGCGAGCAACAATTTGAGTTCGGCGTTTTGCGGGCCGTATTGCAAACCTTGCTCCAAATATTGCAGGCCTTTCTTATCGCTGCCGCCCAGGAGTGCGGGGAGCCGAATGAGCAATTCGCCAAGCGCCAGATGCGTCGTTCCTTTAGCGTAAGCCGGGTCTATTTTCAAAGCCGTTTCAAATTCCCGGCGCACCGTTTTGACCAGCCCCATGGCGGAAAAAGCGCCTTTGAGTTCGGCGTAAGCGCCTTTGGTTGCGCCCATCCAGAAATGTCCTTCGGCGCGTCCGGCGTCAAGTTTGATGGCGCGCTCGGCCGCCGTAATGCCTTCTTGTAACAATTTGATTTTTTGCTTTTCGTCGCTTTGCGTATCGCTTAAATAATATTTGAATTTTGCCAGTCGCCACATGGCTTCGTAATTGGTCACCTCTTTTTCAACCAGCGCAATGGCCTGTTTTAAGCTCTCAATTTTGTCGCGGTCAACGTAGAGTTTGTCGGCTTTTTGCAGCGTGGTCTCTTGCGCCAGCGTGGAGACCGTAATCGCAAGATTAATGGTCATAAATAACAGCGTGAAAGCAATTACTTTTTTCATCATCATTCCGATTCCCGATTGGTCAGGATAAGTTTGCCGCCGCTCTCTGCAAATTTGTAAACCGAAGCGGGTAAGGTATTCGTCACTTTTTCAAATTGCAGCGCATCGGTAAAAAGATAGATTCTGGTTGGCTCCTTCCATTTGCGGGCCAGTTCTTCGTCATTTAAAAAAATTGGCGGCGCGTCTTCGTAATAAGAGCCTTGCTCTAAGTTTGCGGTGCGCCCGTTCAGAATATGAACCATTCGGCGGGTGTAAAAATTTATCGAAGAGCCGCCTTCATATTCACCGTTGAGGACGATGATTTCGCCGTCTTTGTACTGACGATTGATGGCCTCAGCCAAATCTTTTGAAGAAAGGTAGGGCTCAAATATTTTAAACGCCACCTGGGCGCAGTAGAAAAACATGGCCATCATCAACGCGAGCGCAACATTTGCAGCCAGATGTTGTTGCTTGAGTCGTAAGAGCAAGGCGGCGAGACTTCCCAAGCCGAAGGCCAAGGCGGTGCCAAGGATGGGGGCGTGCAACGAGGCCAAGGATTCAGGGGTTAAATCAAGAATGTGACCAAGCGATAAAGCATAGGCTTCCGGGTTACGCCCAAGCGTGGATGAGATATCGCTCTTGGCTTCAAAACGGCGAGTTAAAAAATAAGCCGTGATACCCGATAGAAAGACTAGAACGCCGGAGACGGCAAGGGCAATTTGCGAGGCGGCAAAAAGTTTGCGCTGCGCTGGCCATTGTTTTTCGGATTCCGAAAGGGCGTGGGCAATCAATAGCGCAAAGGCCGGATAAGAAGGCATGGTGTAATATTCCTGGCTGGTCGAAAACGAGAAGAACAAAATAATCATTCCCAGCCAAACCCACAAAAAGAGTCTGGTGCGTTCTTCAGTGCCGAGTTGTTTGAGGCGATACGGGAATCGCCGAATCGCGACGGGAAGAAAAAAGCTCCAGGGAAATAACCAGGCTAGATGCAAACTGAAGAACAGCGATTTCGGCACCGTGTCATAATCTGCCGGATAACGCTTGCCGATGTAGCGTAAGAAATGTTCATTGACAAAGTAAAACCAGAAGAAGGTATGGTTTTGCAAACCGGCCGCCAGATGCCAGGGCGCAGCAATAAGTAAAAAGAGTAAGGTCCCGGTAAAGAGCCGCAGTTGCAAGAGGCGACGAAACTGTCGGCTGATAGCCAGATAAGTAATGATGATGATGGCGGGAAAAGCCGCGCCGATTAAGCCTTTGGTTAAGACCGCCAGGGCGCCGAATATATAAATGCCATAAGCCCAGCGCGACTTGCCCGTATCGTCTTCCAGCGCCCGTAAAAAGCAATAAAACGCCAGGGTGAGAAAAAGCGTCAACATCACATCGGGCCACATGACCCGAGTAAACAAATAAATGCCGATGCAGGTTGCGATAATCAATCCCGCATAAAATCCGACTCGTTCATTGAACAGATGTCCGCCAATGTGAAAGGTGGCCAGGATAAGCGCCAGCGTCGCTAAGGCGAGGGGTAGGCGAGAAGCAAATTCATTTACCCCGAAAATTTTATAAGCCAGCGCCACTGACCAGTACATCAACGGCGCTTTTTCGAGATAGCGAATGTTATTCGCATACAGGGTAACGAAATTGTTCGAGTCAGCCATTTCACGCGCCGCTTCGGCGTGAACGGTGTCTGCGTCGTCGAGTAATGCAGGAGTGGCGGTGCTGGTTAGATAAATAACGGCCCAGAGCGCGACGAGGGCGAGGATGAATTTTTTTCGCGGCATCTGCAAAAGCTTACAACAAACCTGCAGACTTCATCCATGAGAGAAGTTGGCTGTGGAAGGTCAGCGGCACGAATAAATCTGCAAAATGAATTTTTTTTACAGGAGGCTCTGAACGTTGAAATGCAAAAAATATTTATCCTTCCGCCCCGGGAAAAATAGTGCTTGCTGTGAATTTCTACACTATGCTATAAAGTAAATAATAAGAAGCAGCAATTGAGGTGCCTCCTCAATTCCTGAAGTGAGCGGAATGGTAGAGGGCGAGAGAATGGATGTGCTAGGTTCTCGCCCTCATTTTTTATTTTCACCCCAAAAATCAACGCTTTTTTACCTATTCAACCTTAATCCTGTCTTGTTTCAAAACATTAAATCTGGAGAATAAATTCAAAAATTTTATGCTTGACCCGGTCAGAGGTGGTTGCTAGTATCGGTTACGGTAGAGGGCTTTCTGCAAGGTTAGTCATAGCTTGTTAATTTAAAACCGAATGTCAGAATAACGGGAGCCGGGTATCGTATTTTGCTCGTGCAGTGCCTCACAAGTTCGGGGATGCCTAAAGCGGGTACGCAGGTTCCCACCTGCTATGGCAGGTTCACAAATTAGCAGGTTAAACGGCTGCGCGGTAGCCCTCGCTGCCCGAACTCGCCACCCGCCTACGGAATCTTCACTTGAATCTTTCTGGTGTCATCTTTATAGACGAAGGGCTTTCCGTCTTTGTCTTTAATATCAATCTGGAATCCCACATTCCCGCCGGATGTAAGGTTGGCCGGGATGGTCAATTCCTGTTTTATATTGCCATCCTTCGATTCAGTGGCTGGAATATCGGCCAATATATTTTTCGGTTCAAAAGTAATCGCGTAGGTGTAAGGTGCCGTGCCAGCCGTTATCTTTCCTTCAAGGGTTATCGGTTGTGTCTTGGTCAATTGGTCGCTGGAAAGTTTGATGGTAGCGACGGCTGCGGGTGGCGTTTGTCCGGGTTGAGGTGGTGGTCCAGCATCTTTGGTAGCGCCAAAATAAAATCCCACAATGGTTCCTAAGATGCCCAATAAGGCGGTGAAAATTTCTTTTCCCATTATAAAGCGTTCTTTCGCCTGGTCTGATTCGCTGAGCGCCGCATACATAATCAAAATAATCGCCACTGAAACGGTGACAAAAGCCATGAGAAAGGTAATCAGCGCTCTCGCCTGTGAAGCTTGTGACAAAAGCTCCAAAAGCTCCTTAAGATATTTAGTCAATACAATCAGAATGGTCAGGAAAACCGCGCTTCCCATAATGGTGAAGATAAAGGCCGGGGGGTTTTCATTGAATCTCTGAATGAGCGTTTTGGATTCACTTGTTGAGTTAGGGTTCGGTTCAGGGTTATTCGGTTCAGCCATAGCAAATTCCTCCATAAAATTAAGTTTGTGGTGGTCAAGCACTGCGAAACCATAGTAGTGGGTCAGGATGAAATAGGTTGGCATTCGATGGGCGCTAAACAAGGAAAGTCCCGCCTAACGACCAGTAAAAAGTTATCTCTGGACCAGTAAAAAGTTATCTCTGGACAAGTAAAAATTTATCTTCGGATTAGACGGAAAAGGCGGATAGCCCGCAATCCGCCCCATTAGAAGATGACCTTGTCGCTGACAACAGACCGCCGTTCTTTTACCGATAATTATTTTCATTCCCCTATTTTCAATCTGACCCATTACCGAAACCATCAACCTATTTCATGCTCATATGAGGAATGTCTGAAAATATTACGAAATCCCGGAGCCTGAACTACGGCAAGCCAGAAAAATCAAGGAGTCTCGAAGGTGGTTTATGACAGCCCGCTCAGGTGGGTTCAGCTAATCATTGCCTGATGCAATATCTTTCAGGCGACGCGGGGGTTCAGTTGAACGGGCTTTGTACTGCAAGGCCATCGCAATAGCAGCGCGCGCATTGACCATACCCCAACCTTGCCGATCAACGGCAATGTGCGGCAAGCGAACAGCAGTCTTGATTAAAATACTTTTCACTTCATGGGGTTTGAGATGGGGCGCGGCTTCCAGCAACTGCGCGGCTATCGAAGCGACAATCGGCGCGGCGAAACTCGTCCCATCAACATGTTTGTAATGCCCGCTGATGACATTGTGATCGCGCACTTTTATCCAGACCATATTGCGTATCAGATAAGGGGCAAGGTTTATTGCCTGGTCAAGGTCTGCATCAACGCCCGGATGCCGTTTGATAATCAGGCTTAATTGCTCGTCGGGGGCGTGTTCCAGTTTTGAAAAGAGGTTTGCTTGTTCAGCAGTCGGTGTGCCCGGCAGAATCGGCGCGGCAATCCAGATTCCGGGGGCAAGCACTTCGGGTTTTTGCAATCCGTCTATCGTCGGTCCGAAACTTGAACGATACATGGTGTTATCATCGAAATCCAAATTATTGCGGTCATCGAGTCCGCCGACCGTCAACACAGAAGGCGCCGAAGCCGGCGGCAAAACCGGATGATAATCCAGATGCCCGGAATTGCCCGCCGCCGCCACAACTAGAATTCCGGCGCGCGCCGCGTCTTCGGCAACTTGCGAAAGCGCGTCCGTCAAATAGCTCTCTTCGTAATCGCCGCCGCAAGAGATATTGATGATACGGATGTTGTACTTCTCCTGATGCGCGATACACCAACGCAACCCCTGTTCGATGTCTGCATGGCGAATGCGCGACGATTCGCCAACCTTCAGCAATACCAGATTGGCTTCAGAAGCAATGCCGCGATAAAGCCCGTGCGACATAAAGCCGTTCCCTGCGGCAACGGTCGAGGTCATCATGCCATGCCAGGAAGAGACCTGCGGGGTGTACAAATCTTCGGGGTTGGTCGGAGCCAGGATATTGACATATTTGAGTATGCGCTTACGCGGTTCGGTTAAATCGGGATGGGCATAAAACCCGGCATCAATAAAAGCGATGGTCACGTTGCGTCCGCGCCATTTGTCAGGCGCATCCAAACGCATCGGCGTAGGCAAAATTTTTAATTCCTGTTTGGCAAAATCGGGAAAGACTTTATCAAGTTCGCCGCGTACACGATGAAATCGCGACAGACAATCCCAACATATATCGCGTCCCGGCTCCCAACCCAACGCGTTGACCGCAAGCAAGGGTTTCACCGATTCATCAATCGCTTCGCTCGGGGCGATTTTGTCGGCGTCAACTTCACGCCTACAGACCGGGCAATAGATTCGCGCCATATTCTTAATCAACCTGTGTGTGAATGTGCAGCGGCTATTCTAACGACGTCCTCAGCCCATCGCAATTAAGAAAGGGTAGGCAAGCGTAAAGGCTTAGCCCGTCTTAACGCTTGCCTACCCCATTAGTTTACCGGCCCTTGGCAATCAATTATTTTAACTTCATCGTCGGGTCACCAAACAGTATCCACGACCGCCGGATGTCTGTATCGGTGATTGCCTGTTTCGCGCTCTTCACCAGGTCGCCGACTGCGGGACTGTTGGCAATATTTGCATTGCCGTTGAAGACCTGGTTGAACAGCATTTGACTCATCACGGATTGCGGCGATGGCTCGGTCAGCGCCGATGAGGCCCAAACCGCTACCGCTCCGCCTTCCGATTTCATGAAGCTCTCGGCCAGACTATCGCTGTACATATCCGAGTAAAGTCCATTCAAACAGGTCATCGTGACATAGAAGGATAATTTCTCGGCATTGCGCAAGTCTCGCGCATCGGCTCCGGTCAACAGGTTCCCGCGCCACAAGCCCAGTGAACCATGCCCTGTGTAGGTAACGATTTTAGGACCAAGATTCAACTGTTCAAGCAACGTTCTTCTTGCCGTATCCGCATCAAGTTGCCCGCGCCGGATTTGGGTGACTCTGGCTTGTGTGCCAACAACGTCCTGCAAACTCTGGTTGGCCGCTTCAAAATCGAAACCATCATTGCTGTCAGCAACCAACAAGACATCTTGCGACGCTTCTGCCCGCTCATAAGCCAAAATCTTCGTCACCATCAACTTCGCTTCATCAGCCGTTCGCGCCGGCAAGCGCCCGATACTCAAATCAGCAACGCCATCACCGTTGAAATCGGCCAACCAATCATCCGAGACGGTTTCAAATTGCGTGGTTTCAATTATCTTGGTCGGCAGCACATCAAATTCGCCTAAGCCGAGATAGTTCTTGGCGTCAAAAGAGGTATCTCCGACAAACATTACGTAGCGCGGCGCTTTGCGCCAGGTCTTCGTGTAATTAAGGAAATCTTTAATCGCATAGGGCGATTTCTGTCCGAAACTGAATTCATCATAGATGTCTTCGACATTGACCATCATGGTGGTTAATCGCTGGCTCTGGCGAAGGGTCTGCAAATCTTGCAATGCCGGAAGCATTTCCTTATTGCCAATGATGACAAAATCGGCTTGATTCGTCGCATTGCGCAGATTGGACCGCTCGTCACCTTTGTATGACGCAACTTTTTTCTGCTTATCGGCGGTCAAGGCCAACAAAGTTTTCTGCCCGCTACCCGGCACCGTAAATTTGGCGTTAAAACCGTTAGCTTTATCGGGTTCGGTTGAAACCCTCACTTCAACCGGCGCTTGCCCATTGGTGATGTCAAAGACCTGCACCGCGGGGTTCGAAAACCCGGCCACGGTAATCCCTTCGCCGCCTTGCGCCGTGAACTTCAAGCTATCACTATCCGCCGTATAAAAATGCGGGTAGGTCAGTTGAATGGTATCAACCAGGCTAATATCATTCGCCCCGTTTTGCGCCGTCAGCGTCACCACATTTTCACCTTCTTGCAAAACCGCGGGTGGAACGCTAAAGCGGTTGGTTCCCTGCCGGTCGCCATTGAAAAGCACTGCGCCTAAGGTCACATTATTGATCTGTACGCTCACTTGATGCGCAACCTCGGTCACGCCTTGCAAGCTCAGGTTTAACTCCGCCTGACTGACCGCAGGATTCAAGTTACGCGCGGTAAGCGTTTGCGTGACCGGAGCGCTGGCGACAATGGCGCCAAAGAAATTTTCCGTGTCGCCGTTCTTCAAGGCCGCAAAGTAGATGGTTTTATCTTTACGTTCAACGGTGTAAGCAAAGCTTTGGTTTTGCGACGGCTTGCCTTCGCCTTGCGCTGATTGCACTCGAAGTCCAGGTTTGGTGCCCACCAACAGGTAGTAGGTGCGCCAAACGCTGTAGGGCGAATTCGTACCTATCCCATAAAATTCCACCGCATATCCCGAACTGTCGGGGGTGATTTTGATGGCCTGTTCTTGCCCATCGGTGTGCAATTGCAAATTCGTGGTATCGTTGCCCAATAGCATGCCACTGCTGGCAATCTCCGCCTGGGTAATGCGATACCAACCTTCCTGTTTAACAAATAGTTTTACTGCCGTTTGTCCGTTTATTAAAACGGCTTGCGCGGCAACCTTTTTCGCCATCAGCTTGGTCAAGTTATTTGGCATCGTCGCGGCGGCTTCGCAGATGTGGTCTGGCGCAACGCTCACATTCAGGTTGATCAAGGTTGCGGCTTGACTGGTTGCGTGTGGCGCACCTTTAACGGCTTTTGCATAAAAAGGTCCGTGCCAATCGCTTTGACCATTGAGGTCAACGGCTTCAAGCCAGTAAGCGGCAGGCTTTTCAGAGGTAGCCGTATCCCACCAGGCATAAGCCATGCCGGATGCGAAAGCCGTATGGGCTCCGCCCATCAACGCCGTTCCCGCCACCATCTGTTGATTGACCAGGGCGCGTTTACCCTCATCATCGCGATAGAGATTGAAACCCAGATTATCTACTTCATAAGCGGTCTGCCATTCAATCAAGGTTCCCGAATCATAGGTGGTCACCGTGCAATCTTTGAACGTGGCCAGGGTCGGAGAATTGAGGACAAAACCAAAATCCAGCGTATTATTGGTCGTCGAACCGGTCGCGTTGCCGATTGTCGGCTCGTTGCCCGCGCTCAGCGCGATGGCGGTTGCATTGATTGCCGAAGCGGCTTGGCCGTTTGCTGTCCCGATGCCGTTATCATCATTGTCGGCATTCCCATCGGGGGTTGGGGTATTTGCCACATCGTTGGTGCTGCGATAACCCGTCGGAGGCGTGACTTTGACAACATAGCTTCCCGGCACCAGTCCGGAGAATTGATATAGACCGCCGACAGCCGTGACCAACTGGTTCGTCGCGCCCGTGGTATCGTCACTGGTGCCGAGAACGCCATCTGGTCCGACCGGCACTTCGGTTGTGCCATTGGATTGATAAAGCTTTACGGTGGCGCCAATGATGCCGACTTCAGACCCGCTGTTGAAAGCTCCGTCAACGCTGGTATCAATCCAGATGAGATTGCCAAGCGCCAGTTTGTAGAAGCCAAAGTCAACCGTGAGGTTGTCGCGAATGTCGCCGTTGGTGCCGCCGATACTGGGATGCGCGCTTACGCCGCTGCCAAAAGCGCCCACCACATCCGGCTCACCGGCTGGCAAGACGCCATTGCCGACAATAATGTCGCCGCTGGTGACCCCCGCCGTTGAAGGATTATTCGCTGCCGGGTCTGTACCATTGTCACGGCTATCGGTGCCGCTTGTTGCGCTGGTGCTGTTTTGATACCCGCTGAGCACCCCTCCGCTAGCAAAATTCGATGCGGCAATACGTACTTTATAAGTTCCGGCAACCAAGTTATCGAAACGATAATAGCCGATGTTGCCCGTGTTGGAGGTCGTCTGAGTTGCGACCACGGTGTTGCTGCTGTTGAGCAATTGCACCGAGACCCCGCCAACCCCGACTTCCGTAGCGTCCATCAAGCCATCGTTATCGGTATCAAAGAAGACGCGATTGCCAATCGAATAGACCGCGTTTGCCGTGGTCAGAAAGCCCATATCTACGATATGAGAATTGGCGCCTGCCGTGCTCGTGGTAAACGCCGAAACCGCCGTCGTACCGGAAAGCGTGCTGTCAGAGTCGCGGCTATCACCATTGGTCGTACCATCGCCGTTGGCGGTCGTTAAACTTAATCCGCTTAATGGCGCTTGTCCGCCAAGGACGCGAACTTCATAAGCGGTGTTGGAATTGACCGAATAACTACAGGTATAGGTAACACTCAAAGTGGCCGCTTGAGCCGGAGTTCCATCAAAGGCAATGGCCCGGCGACGGTTCGTCCCGGTGCTGCCATTATTGTAGAAGAGAATATTCAAACTATTGCCGCTTGCCCAGGTCGGCTGATTGACGATCTCTTGAACCACATTGGCGATGTTGGGAGTCAACTGACTTGCGGTTCGATTCCCATTGGTCCAATTGGGAACGGTCCAGCTTTGCGTGGCACCGGTGAGCGCGCGATCATAAACACTATTATCCGTTGCTACAAAATCCGTGGCGTTGGTCGCTCGCTCTCCGAAAATCGAAAGCGTGACCGCCGTACTGTCTGTCGCTCCCGCCGTAAATTGTACGGTGGCATTTGTAATCTTGGCTTTTTGAGGAAGGGTCAGACCATCAAAATTAAATCCGGCAATTGAGTTAACGCTAGCCGCTGTTCTAGCTAATTCGATTGGCGTAACGGTCGTACTGACGGTATTCCCACCGGTTTCCTGTCTGGCATCCTCGCCGCTCGTATTAACCTGTGAGGTCACCGTTGTGCCGGTGCAGTTGGCAAGCATATTGGTATTGCCTATGCCACCGAAATAGTAGTTGCCCGAGGCATCCGTAGTGGCCGTACCAACTTGTGTATCGACTGTGCCATCGCCGTTGGTATCGGCCCACAGTTGGACGGTCACCCCACTAATGTTGGTTTCGCCAGCGTCTTGAACCCCATTACCATTGGCGTCGTTCCAGAGGCGGTTGCCGATTTCAAGCGGCGCCGGAGCCCCCATAAATTCAATTTCACCCAGGCCGGCCGCCTTCCCTAAAAAGTTATCATCTCCGGCCGTCGTTGAACCGGCATACAGACGATAGGACCGGACAAACGCGCCCGAGGTGTTATTGAGCCAGCGGTAACCGCCATCGTGAGTTTCTCCGGGAACATTGGGAATGGGGTCAAAAACTGTGTCAATCACATCCGGGGCTCCCGGCAACTGCGCCATCGTTCCTAAACTTAGTTCATCGTGGTTGCTGCCCGCGCCTATGAAAGTCCCGTCTGAGAGGGTGAAGGCATCACCGAAGTAAAATTCGCCGTTGCCCGGTCCTTGGCCGCTGTTTTGGGGCGCGGTTCCGGTGCCACCACAGCGACCGTTACTTTCTAATGTCCAACCCGTCGAAGGGCTGCCACAAGCGCGTAAAATATCCCCAACGATACGCGGTTGAAAAAGTTGTGTGCTGGAGGGATTGCTTAAGGTGTTGTTGCCGACCTGGTCACCGAGCCGGTCTCTGAGACCAATGATGAGGTTACCATTATCAAAAACCATGTCGGTAAACCAGGGTTGTCCATAGGTGACGCGATTGACGGCGCTGCCGTCAGTAATCAAATTGGTGAATGCCGGTTTCCAAGGCTGCCACTCGGCAACCGCCCCGGCGGCGGCATTCGCTTTGCCACGCGGATAATTCAGACGAACCGTAAAAACCGGGCTGGCGCTAAAGGCTAAGGTCGTCGGGTTGGCGGTATAGACATGAGCGAATATATCGTTGACGCTTCCGGTACTCTCGCCTGTCGTCACAATTCCGATGTAGAGCAGGCCATTGTAATAACGAACCGCGAAGGGGCGCACATCGCCCGACGCCGCGGTTGCCGCCGTGCCGCCGGTTGTCGGTACGCCGGTTGTCGGAACCGCTTGACTGGTAAGCACAGCGCCGACCGTACCGGCCGCCGGGTCCAAATTCACGGCATAAAGCGTGCGGTTCTGCAGATTCATCACGTAAAGCGTCTTTTCATCAGGCGAAATATCTATTCCGCCTAAGGAGGTTTTGCCAACCCCATCCCAACCCGTATCGTTATTATCCCTACTGTAATCTATGGGAGTCGTGGTGTCGTGGGCATTGGTCGTGGCATTCGGAATCGTGTAGGTGGCGACGACCGAATTGGTGAGGCGATTCACTACATAAATCGCTCCGGGGTCGTCAGAAGTAGCCGATGTTGTGTTGAATGTACCATCCGCGCCGGGACCAAATCCTGAATGGCGTTTGAAGAAGGCGGCGGCGTAAAGCCGTTGCGTCTGACGCGCAAAAGCGACCCCAAAGGTTGTGCCTACAGCCTGGGCCGGAATCATCAGGTTATGGAGGATTGAGTTATCATAGCGCGAAGGAAAGGTCCCTAAAGCTGTCGCGCTCTGGTCGGTGGAGCCGGCTAAATAAGGAAATGAGACGAGTACCTTCTCCATGGCGACAGCCGGGTCGTTTTGCACGCCGAAGACATAACAGGTCGCTGCCAGTTCGGGATTGTCATCAAGATAGGAAAAGCCGCTGGTGATGCCTAAATCATTGCCCGATGAATTGCCATCGGCGACAAATTGCACGCTGGATTTGTTGTTCGTGCCGTGGGGTCCTGAGGCATAACCGGCCGGAAGATTGGTGAACTCTAAACGATAAGGTCCCGTACCGGTCGCCGCTAAAGAATAGGTTCCGGTTGTCCCGGTCGTCGCCGTCCCTCTTTGTGTTCCACCGGAATCATAAGCCGTAACCGTAACGCCTGACACCCCACCCTCATTGGCAAAATTCGGGGTAACGCCAGTAGCCTGACGCGTCCCATCAGCGTTGTAATCATAAAAAACCGTACCGGTGATCGTTCCCGACGCAAAAGTGGGTTTACGTAGCGTCCATTGAAAAGCCCCACTGATAAAAAGGACGAGAAGAAAAATGATAAATAAACTTCGAAATAGATGAGTGGACGAACCTACGCGCGCTTTGGAAGAAGGGATAATTTTATTCATTTGAATTCCTAACCTGGTAATTTGGTCGAGATGCCTAACCGGGGTGGTTGTCAGGTTCCCATATCCGTGTTCGTTACTGCCCCTATAAAGGTTGCCGGCCTATCCAGTCGGATAACCTGCGCCGTGAACCAATCAAACAGGGATGCGATTAATTTAACCGAAGGGGCAATTACTGAATTGGGGGATATGAACGGAGCTATTGGTAGTTTTGGAACTGCCTTAATTTATAATAAAAATTCGCCAGAGCAATAGTTTTTTTTCAGGGTTAAGACTAAGAACTATTTCACTTCATCAGATTCGCAAGCATTATGCCAGGCAGAAGGCGATGATATAGGACGGCTATCAGGATAAGAATTTCCCCAAATGGGTTAAACTCCTTTTTTCTTCGGTCGGTCATTTTGCAAGTATTATTTCAAGTTGCTTGTTTGAGAATTTATGCGTAAGGTTGACGTTTTCTTCACGGCGCTTAATCTTAGTATAGTTATGTCAACGCCGCTTTGGATGCAATATAAAGAGATTAAGAGTCGCTATTCGGGAATGCTTCTGCTGTTTCAGATTGGCGATTTTTACGAAACCTTCGACGAGGACGCGCATATCATCGCGCGCGAACTCGGGGTTGCGCTCACCCGAAAATATTTCGGCAAAAACAACGTGCGCCCGCTTGCCGGCGTGCCGGTGCGCTCGCTCGACAGTCATCTTGCCAAACTGATTCAGCGCGGTTTCAAAGTTGCCGTGTGCGAGCAAATCACCCCGCCCGGCAAAGGGCTGGTCGAACGCGAAGTCACACGCATCATCACGCCGGGCACGGTCGTTGAACCCGGACTACTTGAAGGACGCGCAAATAACTATCTCGCCAGTCTGGTGATTCTCGAACGCACGGCCGGCATTGCTTATATAGATATTTCGACCGGCGAATTTCGCGCCACTCAGCTGGAACGCCATCAAGCCATCGCCGAACTTGAACGTATCGCGCCAGCCGAGTTGATTGTTCCGGCGGCTCTTGAAGTCCCGCAAATCGAAGTTCGCGCCGTCACCAAAGTGGCCGATGAAAGAGTGGCTTACGCGGCGGCGCGGCGGGCCCTGCTCAAACATTTTGACGTGCTTTCGCTTGAAGCCTACGGCACAGAACACAAACGGCTGGCGACGCAGGCCGCCGGCGCCATCCTCGCTTATCTTGGCGATACGCAACCCGACGCGCTGTGTAACATCACCAATCTGCAAACCTACAAAGCCGATAATTTTATGCAACTCGACCCGCAGACGGTGCGCAATCTGGAAATTTTTCGCGGGTGGGATTTTACCGGCGGCACGCCGACAGGCTCGTTGGTTTCAACCCTGGATTTGACCATGACGCAAATGGGCGGGCGCCTGCTGCGGCGTTGGTTGCGCCACCCGTTGCTCGACCTCACAGAAATACGCGCCCGACAAGACGCCATTGAATGGTTCGTCAAACGCTCGGAAGCGCGCGCCGGCGCGCGCACCTTGCTTGAAGAAGTCCTCGATATTGAACGCGCCTTGAATCGTATTCGCCGGCGCCTCGCCGTACCGGCCGAAGTTTTAGCGCTCGGTCAATCCCTCACCACGGTGGCTCAGCTGCGCGCCCTGCTTGAAAAACAGAAAGCGCCTGCGGATTTTCTTGCGCCGCTTGAAAACTGCAAAGACCTCATTGAATTTATCGCCCGCGCCATCAGTGATAAACCGCCGCGCGATTTGGAACGCGGCGGCATCATTCGCCACGGCTTTTCGACTGAACTGGACAGCTTGCGCGACACCCTGACCGGCGGCCGAAAATTTTTAGCCGAACTGGAAGAGCGCGAACGTAAACGCACAGGCATCCGCTCACTCAAGGTTGGCTATAACAAAGTCTTCGGTTATTACATTGAAATCAGCAAAGCCAATTTGAAATTTGCGCCCGGTGATTTCATTCGCAAACAGACATTAAGTAATGCCGAACGCTTTTTTACTATGGAACTCAAAGAGCATGAATCGCTGATTGCCAATGCGCGCGAACGCATACTTGAACTGGAAACCCATCTCTACCGTCAGGTCTGCGACGAAATCGGTAATCATTACGGACGTATCAACGGGGTGGCCACCGGACTGTCGGCAATTGATTTGTACGCGGCGCTCGCCGCGTACGCGGCCAACCTCAACTACACGCGCCCGGAAATCACTGAAGACGATGCGCTGGTCATTATCAAAGGTCGTCATCCGATGATTGAAGCGATGCTTGACGGGCGCAAATTCACGCCTAATGAAACGCGTCTGGCACCTGATGATACACAGATTATGCTGCTGACGGCGCCGAATATGGCGGGCAAATCGGTCTATTTAAGACAAGTCGCCTTGATTTGTTTGCTTGCGCAAATCGGCTCTTTCGTACCCGCGCAAAAAGCCCAAATCCCTATCACGGACAGAATTTTCACGCGCATTGGGTTGAATGATTTCACCTTGCGCGGGCATTCGAGTTTTATGATTGAGATGATTGAAACCGCGCATATCCTCAATCACGCTACGCCGCGTAGTCTGATTCTGCTTGATGAAATCGGGCGCGGCACCTCGACCGCCGATGGCATCTCGATTGCCCGCGCGGTTATCGAATACCTGCACAATCAACCTCGCGTTGCCGCGAAAACCCTGTTTGCAACCCACTATCATGAACTCACGGATTGCGCCGATTATTTGCCGCGCGTTCGCAATTTTCATTTAGCGGTAGATGAGCGTGACGGCAAAGTGACCTATCGCCACCGCGTTGAAGAGGGACGCGCCGAGAAAAGTTTTGGGATTTACGTCGCCCAACTTGCAGGATTGCCCAAACCCGTACTGCGCCGCGCCAATGAACTGCTCAGTAAATATGACAGCCACCCTAAGCCGACCGGTGGCCGAAAAAAAGCCGAATCCATCTCCCCTCCCTTGCGAGCCTTCTTTGATCTGTTACTCGAACTGGATGTCAATGAAATGAGCCCGGTTGAGGCATTGACCAAGTTATACGATTTACAACGGCAAGCGAAAAAGTTGAAGGATGCAGAGAGCGAAAATTAATTGGGCAAATCGCCAAACCAAGCTGGCGTTTTGCAGAAGCCGCGATTGCTAAGTTGCACACGCCTTTTTGATAATTAAGCACGATTCAATAAAGGCATCCTTAAATAATCAAACCACAAGACCGCGCCAATTTATCAAGCGCGGTCTTGTGGTTTGATATCTTGCTTTACAAATTTATTTATCTTTACCGGCGATAATATTTTCGATGTTTACTCTTCTTGTGCCGATAGACAACATAGCCCGTGCCGGCACCTGCGCCAGCACCAATGAGAGCGCCTTTTCGGCCGCCGATTAAGGCGCCGCCAACCGCGCCTATGGCCGTTCCAACAGCTATATGTTTGGTTTTGCTATGATGATGCCTGTATGGGCGACGATGCGCCAAGACCTCCGGTACGGCCGTCAAAAGCACAAAGATGAAGACTAAAAAAGCTGCCAGGGTATTCTTCTTCACAATGCTCAATGACATGTTCATTCTCCTTATCCTATATTTTGTAGAGCCGTAGAGCCCTAGTAAATTTCAAATAAATTAAAGACCTTACATTCATTCGTCTTTAAATTGTCAGCATCTGATACAACCTTTGTATGCTTTCAAATCAATATTCAAATCAATTTGAAGGTTGGCTTCAGTAAATGCTGAATCCTGTCTTCCCACAGATAACAGGGCAAGCACTGTTCCAGAGGTGCGAATCGGTGAGGAGGTCCTACGGTGAAATATTAACCAAATGACCCGCGGCAGACAAAACTTTGATTGCCTTTTCGAGTTGAGCCGCTTTCACCAGAAGGTAATCGGTATCAAAGGTTGAAATGACAAAGAGACTGATTTGGGCTTCGGCAAGCACCGCCGCGAGCGAAGCCAGAATTCCGATTAAAGCGAAATCCAGCGGGCCGGCAACCTTCAAGCATCGCCAATTGCTTTCGCATCGCACGCCGGTTGGCACATTGCTTTGCGGACAAACCAGCGAAAGTTCTTCCGCCGTTCGGGTGATGGAAGTGAAGGCTCCCGCGATAGCCCAATCGGGCAACTCGGCGCTCTGCTCCAATCTGCAAACCGCAAAAGTATCGGGCAATACCGAGAGCGTCAGTAGAGGTTCAGGCATAATTCAAAAACTGGACTTCTTACCTGATATACATGCGCATCTGCTCGATACGCTGGCTGAGTTCGGCCGGCGAAAGATTGCGGAACTTTTCAGGAATCATCTCTTTCGATGTGGCTTCACGCGCCGCCACCAACATTTGATACTCGACCGCCATTTCATCACGCGCCGGAGTAAATTCATTGGCGACTTGTTCGAGGTCTTGTTGGGTCACTTTCTCGTGCTTGTTCATCTTGGCGACGCGACGCGAACGAATCAACATGGATTCAATATCGGCGCCCGAAAGCGTCAATTTATTCTTGGTAATCGCATGCCAGTCGGCGACTTCGTGATCAATCTTATTTTTGCGAATCATCGCGTCAATCACTTCCTGGCGGTCACTCTCGGTTTCAGGATAGAAGAGCGAAATGTGTTCTTCGGCGCGTCCCTGACGCTTTAAGTCAATGGGCAATAAATCGGGGCGGCTGGTCATAAGTATCCACAGGATACGCCCGCGATTTTGCGTATTGCCCATCGAAGCCGCAAGCTTTGAGAAGATTCGCGCATCGACGCCCGAATCGCCGCCCGAATCGCGGCTGCCGAGCGTCGCATCGGCTTCATCAACAATCACCACAATCGGCGCCAGGGTTTGCAGCAAATTTAAAATCTTTTCCAGGTTGGCTTCACTTGACCCGACCCAACGCTCGCGGAAATTTTTGAAGGCCACGACATTCAACCCGCAATCGTGGGCGAAACATTCGGCAAGAAACGTTTTGCCGGTGCCGACGGGGCCGGAGATCAAAATCCCCATCGGCACCTCTTCGGTGCTGCCTTCAAGCATGGTTTTGGCAATCGATTTCATGTACTCTTTCGCTTTCGTCATGCCGCCGACCGCATCCAGCCCGTGACGCGGATGCACAAACTCAACCAGGCCGACCGTCTCGGCTTCAATCAACTCTTTCTTCTTGCGACGAATCTTATCCAGCGTCAACCCGTCTTCTTCGCTGGCGGCGCTGCGCATCATAGAGCTCAAATGCACGCGGTTAAGTCCCGACGTCATAAGCGACAACTGTTCTTCCGTGACATTGTCCATTTTCAGTTGGGCGAGCTGTTCTTTTTGATAGCGCACAAATTCCAATCTTTCGCTGGCGTTCGGATAAGGAATTTCGATTGCCGCAAGGCGCGAACTCTGGCGGAGGCGCGGATGAATTTCCGCGAGACTTTCAGTAACCAGAATAACGATGTTGTCTTTCTTCAAGAGTCGCGAACTGGTTATCCAGCGTTGCAGCGAGACCAGATTGGTGCGGTCATCGCCCGACATATAACTCACATCGCCGGCCGGAATAATCGTATCGAGAAAGTTGATAATCACGGCGACCTGTTCGCCATAGAGCAGAAAATGTTCAAGCAAAGGAATCGCCCGCGCCGGGTCTTTCGGCAACTGTTTGAGCAACTCGCGGCTGCCCGCCGGGTCGGCAACACGCAATTGCATGGTGAAGGCGCGTTCGGCTTCGTGCGAGCCGAATTTGATGCCTTCGCTGCGGTTGTAAGTCACCAGATGTTTGGTGCCGACCATCTCCAGTTGCAGATAATTGAGCACGCTGATGTAGTCGCTGCCGGATTTCACCAGGTCATAAATATTACCGTGCAGCAGAAAGTGGCTGGCTTCGCCGGCGTAATATTTTTTTGCCATGGTTTGTGCCCAGGCGGGCAATTGTTCAATTTCGTCCAAAAGTAATCGTGTTCGTGACATAAAATTTAGATAGTTAATAGTCAGATGATAGATGTTAACTTTTAGCTGAGGTGTCATAACCTCTAGACCAACTACGATCTGCCATCCGACATCCGCCTTCGATTTATTGTTGCGTTTCAAGTATCTATAAATGGAATTTAAAATCAAGCAACTCTTCGTGGCGGTCGTGGGGAAATCTCGGGTTGCGGGTAAGCGTAGTGGAGCCGTGGCCCGTATCGCCTGTGGGAGCAGGCGGTACGGGTCGCTACGCCGGATTACCCCACTCCCTTCGTGGCGCTGCCAGTTCACCTTGCGACCACGTCACGGGGTAAAATGGAACAACTAATAAATATTCACCGGGGTATTTCTCCACAAGTAAGCCGCACAGCAATTGGCTTTCGATTATGACGCTAGGCCTTCAAATCTCATCATCGTTGAACTAAACGGTTATCTGGTCAGTTATAGAGACCGGCATAAGCCGTGGAATAGCACTTGCCCTAGTTGACAGCGGATGGCTCAGTTAAATGGACGCTTCTTAATTAACCTGCTTAACCGCCACCCGCCATGCCCCTTGAATTGAATACCAAGACCTTTGTTTTTTACCTATGCCCTGTAAAAAACATTTATAAGGAGAGGTTTATGCACTCACGTAAATATTTTCGTTTTGCAATTTTATTGGCCATCTTAGCGCTATCCTCAGTCAGTGTCGTCGCCGCCGATGGGTCGGTTAGCAATGCCAATACCGTTAGCTCTAACCTGACGCTATCAGCAACCGCAGAAACCGCCATTACTTTAACCATTTCGACTAACGATGGCGCCTCCGTAACCGATGGTGGCTCAGGCGCATTTGGCGTTTCGTTCGGCAATGTCAACGGTCTGGGTGTCGGCACCCCGACCAGCGGCGTAACGGTTAATGTCCAGGAAAATGGCGCCCTCTACACCACCCCGATTACCGTGACCCCCACGTTCTCCGGTTTCGTCAGCACCGTCGCAACGGTCAAAGTTTATCAAGACGCCGGCACCAGTTCTGACAGTCAGAATGCCGCCCGTGAAGGCTCAGCAGCAGGCAGCGTCTCTTCAGTGCCGTCATCATCCGGTACGGCCAGTGTGATTACCTCATCTGCGGCAAACGCTACGGGTCTTACGCGCTATGTCGGTATTTTCGTCAGCAACGCCAACGGCGGCAGCCGAGTCATCGGCGCGCTGGCTCCGAAATTCATCTACCTGGTTGAAATTGATAATGAATAATTGACTCGCTCACATTAGGGGTGTCGAATCGCTCGCTGACTTGAGGCGCGCTTCATCCCTGCCTCAAGCAAGAGAGCGATTCGACATTCCGGAGGTTACTCGAATGAACGCGCACGGAGTTTCAGCTATTTTCATCGCCCTATTTTTGGCGCTCATTTTTGGCGTTTGTGAGACCACAACGCCGGCCCAGACGTTAAGCATCACCCCGGCTTTTGTTGAAGCGATAGTGAAACGTGGAGCAACTTATAACAAGGATTTTACCTTGACCAACAATACCAGGACCCGCCTGCGCTTTCGTTTTTCAGCCGTTGATTATTGGTACAACGAAAGCCATCAGCGCATTGATGGGCGACCCGGAACTCTGCCGCATTCGGCTTCACTCTGGGTGCAATTTTCACCCAAAGAACTCATCATCGAACCCAACACTTCAGCCGCCGTCAGGGCGATTATCAGCGTTCCGCAAACCGCTTCGGGCGGCTATTACACGCGGCCGGTGTTTGAAGCCGAAGATGCCGATGCGCCGGCGCATCAAGCCAATGTGACGACCGCCGCTGTGGCGATTAATTTTCGCGGCTTGATGATGCTTACCACTGAAGACAACACCGAATATAACGTCGAAGTTTTGGGCGGGCAGATTGTCCCCCCAACGGCCTCGACGCCGATGGAGTTAAGCCTTGAGTTAAATAATCGCAGCACAAGCCACGCAACCCTGCGCGGCGTCTTTGCCCTGTTTAAGGCTTCGGGAGAATTGATTGGTCGCGGCAAAATTGATGACAAACGTTTTCTTCCCGGCGAACGCGACAAATTAAAAACCCTCTGGGCCGGCGAGCTTGCGCCCGGTCGTTA
>JBIOWC010000228.1:0-36883 GCA_044868105.1 Blastocatellia bacterium | reverse complement strand
GCGGCGTTGACCCGATTGATAAGGAGATTGAAGTCGAAGGCGAAGTTTTTCGGGTGATTGGGGTTTTGGAAAAAGCCCCGGGCGGGCTGTTCGGCGGCGATGCGGTTGAAGACCGCGAATTGCTCATCCCGTTTGCCACCGTCGAAGCGAAACATCCCGAAATCGAAGACATCACAATTACTGTCAAAGCCAAACCAAAGCAGTTCGGGAAGATGACCGATGAAGTGACTGAACTCATGCGTCGGCGGCGCGGCGTGTCGGCGAGTAAGCCCAATAATTTCGGGCTCACCACCCCCGAAGGAATTTTCGATATTCTTAATCAAATTGCTTTCGGTGCGAGCGTCATCGTCGTGCCGCTTTCGGCAGCCGGACTGCTCGTCGGCGGCATCGGGGTGATGAATATCATGCTGGTGAGCGTCACCGAGCGCACCAAAGAGATTGGCATCCGGCGCGCCATCGGAGCCAAGAAGAGTGACATCATTTGGCAATTTTTAACCGAAGCAATCACCTTGACGGGAACCGGCGGGTTGATTGGCATTTTTGTCGGTTGGTTGGTTAGTTTGGTGCTCAGGATGCTGGCGCCAACCTTGCCCTCCGTCATCCCGCTATGGGCCATTATCACGGGCTTTGTGGTGTCGTGTTCGGTGGGTCTGATCTTCGGTATTTGGCCGGCCATGAAAGCCGCGCGCTTAGACCCGATTGAAGCGTTGCGTTATGAATAAGAGATTGAGTAAGGGCGAACCCCTGGCCCTTACTCAATAAAGATTTTAGCCGCGCAAAACGGCCAGTCCCATTCTTCCCAGCACATAAATCAGCCAGAAGCCAATCACAATCACCGCCGTCTTGCCGGGTTTGATCTTCTTTGAACCGGCAATTGCGGCAAGCCCGATGGAGAGAACGGCGATTGTCCAAAACGAGATAATGTCCATGGAAGTCGCCAGTGATTTAATGGCCGGCGAGATGCCTGAACCGAGTAAGGCGCCCAAATTGGTCGGCACGCTGGCCGTCGGGTCTTGAATATCCATGGTCCGCAAGGCTTCTTCATCCTTCATCAGCATCACGCCCCAGAAGATGATATTGCTGACAATGCCAATCCCGGCAAACGTCCACAGCACCACCGAATAGATTCTCTTGAAGGTGGTCTTCGCCTGAATCATCATCATGCCGAGCGCGAAAAGACCGGCAACGATGAGGTAAAGAATCGGCACAAAGGCCGCGCCAATGATGGGCGTAAATTTGTTGATGGTTTTGGCAAGCCCAAGCTGCTGTTGCATCTGCTCATCAGTTAAAGTCGCGCCCTGTCTTTCCACCTGCTTTTTGATTTGCGCGCGCATCAGGTCATCAATAAATGGGCTGATCTTCCAATTGATGAGCGAAACCGTAGCCAATACCAGCACTACGATAATGATGATGGGCGCGATGATGGTCGGTTTACGATTGACATCCGTGAAGGTTTCCGTCGGCGAGAGTAAAACGCCGATGAGACGTTGAAACCAATTCATGCGCGCAGGCTCAACAGGAACATCTTGTTGTTGAGGCACAGACGCACTATAGGTCGGCGCAACTTCGTATTGATTCTCCGGTTGGTCCATAATCTTCTTCTCCTAAGTTTATTAACGGCATGCAAATTCAAATTTTAATGCTAAACAGGTGCGTGCAATCTATAACAGAAACCCACATTTTGCAAAATCTACAATCAGGCTTTCGGCGCAACGATATGACAGGCGACGAAATGCTCGGGGCTGACTTCGACCAATTCCTGCTCAACGGTCGCGCAGGCGGGTTCGGCCATCGCACACCTGGTTCTGAAACGACAACCCGAGGGCGGATTGAGCGGTGTAGGCAGGTCGCCCGCAAGCGGTACCCGTTTGCGCTTGACGTCCGGGTCAGGCAGGGGAATTGCCGAGAGCAAGGCTTGGGTGTACGGGTGCAGCGGGTTTTTGAAAATCTCTTCGCTTGAGGCAACTTCAACCAACTTCCCTAAATACATTATGCCAACCCGCGTCGAAATATGTTCAACAACCGAGAGCCCATGCGAGATAAACAGGTAGGTCAAATTTAACTGTTCCTGTAAATCCTGTAGCAGATTGACGACTTGCGCCTGCACCGAAACATCAAGCGCCGAAACCGGTTCATCACAAACAATAAATTTCGGTTTGAGTGCCAGCGCCCGCGCAATGCCGATGCGTTGACGTTGCCCGCCGGAAAATTCATGTGGATAACGCGCGGCATGTTCTGGCGCCAGTCCCACCAGCTTTAATAAATCAATGACCCGGTCACGCCGTTCTGCTTTTGCGCCGACCTGATGAATCACCAGCGGCTCGGCGATGATGTCACCCACACGCATTCGGGGGTTGAGTGATGAATACGGGTCTTGAAAAATGATTTGCATATCGCGCCGCATCTGACGCAAGCCCTCTTTGCCGACTGACAAAAAATCTTTGCCTTCAAATTCGACTTCGCCGCCGGTCGGTTCAATGAGCCGGAGTATGCACCGCCCGGTGGTCGATTTGCCGCACCCGGATTCGCCGACCAGTCCGAAGGTTTCGCCTTTGCGAATCGTGAAACTCACGTCATCAACCGCTTTGACAACGTCCGCGCCTTTGCCAAATAGCGTTTCCCCGGCGGGAAAATATTTGGTTAAGTTTTTAACTTCAATGAGGGTTTCGTTTGTCATGGATTATTCAGTGTCGCGGATACCAACAGGAGGCCAGGAATTCTCTTCAAGTTTACGCGTCGTGGTCTCGGTGACGCTCGGCGTTTCAACCATCTTTGCCGTTTCAGAGATTTGCAATACGGACTTTTCTTCAATCAACTTGTTGGTCAGGCGCGTCTCCAATTCGCGCTCCCGCTGCTTGAGTTTTTCAAGGCGGATTTTAATTCGCCGTTCTTTAAATTTACGAAAGAAACCGCTGCTGACGAGATTATAAAGCCCCACACCGCCTAAAAGCAGGGCACTGGATAAACCGATAATCCAGGCCGCGAGCACATCTTCATCTGTAATGTGTGACAGGGTGAGCGCGCCAAACATCAGATAATAGAACAGCAAAACCATTACTGTGCCAATCAGCATGCCAATCCCGACGACCTCTTTTTTCTCACGTTGAAATCTTGAATCGTTGGTCTCAATCAAATCGCTGAGGCCGTCGAGCGACAAGCCACACTTGGAACAAAAGCGCCTGGCCTCGGAGGTTTGCTCGTGACCACATTTTGGACAATACATAATTTCTCTATCCCGCACGCTGTTTGATAGTTTGAGTTTTGGCGTCGTCGTTGCCGACGACATCATAACGAATGCAGCGTGATTTGCGTTCCCCGTTAATCTCAATCAGCGGGATTTCGCCTTGCGTACAGTCGTTGATTTTATAAGCGCAACGCGGCGCAAACGCGCAACCCGGAGGTAAGGCCAGCAAGCCCGGCACTGTTCCTTCAATGGTATCAAGTCGCTTTCTTCGCAAGTCCGCTTCGCTGAGGCGCGGCACAGAGCGCAATAAGCCTTCCGTGTAAGGATGCCTGGGCGAATGAAAAATATCGCGTACCCCGGCCTCTTCAACGATGCGTCCGGCATACATCACAGCAACTCTATCGGCGGTTTCGGCAACCACCCCCAAATCATGGGTGATGAGCAGCATAGATAAATCGAAATCATTTTTCAGCCCGCGCAGTAAATCGAGGATTTCGGCCTGAATGGTCACATCGAGCGCCGTCGTCGGTTCATCGGCAATCAACAGTTCCGGATTGCACGAAAGCGCCATGGCAATCATCACACGCTGACGCATGCCGCCCGACAGTTGATGCGGATAATCCGCGGCGCGGCGCGCGGCATCGGAAATCTTGACGCGCTCCATCATCTCGATAGCTTTAGCCCACGCGGCTTTTTTCGGCAAATTCTGATGCAGGCTCACCGCTTCGGCAATCTGGTCGCCGACGGTATAGACAGGGTTCAGAGAGGTCATCGGGTCTTGAAAAATCATGGCGATTTCTGCGCCGCGCAGCCGCCTCATCGCTTTGTCGCTCGCCTGCGTCAGGTCTTTGCCATTGAAAAGAATTTCCCCCGCTACAATACGACCGGGCGGTTGAATGAGCCGCATCACCGAAAGACTGGTTACCGATTTACCGCTCCCCGATTCCCCCACGAGCGCCAGCGTCGCCCCGCGTTCAATCGCAAAGCTCACTCGGTTGACCGCTTTGATTTCGCCGGCGCGAGTGAAAAAATGCGTACTGAGATTTTTAACTTCGAGAATATTATCCATAAAACAGTCTGGAGTTTGGCGCCCGGTGTCTGGAGTCGGCCCTAAAACATCTATCAAGATTAGTTGGCTTTCTCCCCGTCTCCCTTTCGCCCTTTCTCCCCTTCGGCTTTCAATTGTCGCGCAACTCGTTCAACATCGGCGAGCAATCGCACCGTGTTTTCACCGAGAATTTTTCTAATGTCCGATTCACTGTAACCTTTTTTAAGCAACGCTTCGGTAATCTTCGGAAGTTGCGCGCAATCTTCCATGCCGACGGGCATCGAACCGCCATCGAAATCCGATCCCAGACCGACGTGGTCGGCGCCCACGAGTTTCACCGCATGGTCAATATGTTCAACGATGACCTCCCAACCCACTTTCGGCGGCGCGCCCAGTCGTTTCGTCGCCTCTTCGCGGCGTTTTAAGATTGCTTCTCTATCCGTGCCAGGCAGATCTTTTTCCAATTCCTTCATGACCAGCGTGCGTTTTTTGTTATATTCGGCAAGATCGCTGCCGATGAATCCATCAAGGTAATTGATTTGAATCACCCCGCCTTTTGCCGCCAGCGCTTTTATCATTTCATCGGTCATATTGCGCGGGTGGTCAGAAAGCGCCCGACACGACGAGTGTGAAGCAATCATCGGCGCGCGACTGACCGCCAGAGCATCCCAGAACGTTTTATCGGCAACATGCGAAATATCAACCATCACGCCCAGACGATTTAACTCGCGCACCACATCATTGCCGAAATCGGTTAAGCCATTATGTTTGGGCGTGTCGCCCGAAGAGTCGGCCCAATCGGTATTCACCGAATGGGTGAGCGTTAAATAACGCACGCCGAGCGCCGCATACATTCTCAGTATCGCCAGGCTGTTATTAATCATATGCCCGCCTTCCATGCCTAAGAGCGCCGCAATCTTGCCTTCGCGATGCGCCCGTCGCACATCGGCTGCCGTGGTGCAGAGCAGCACGTCGCCGGGCATATCGGCAGCCAGTTTATGCACCGCCGCAATGCGTTCAATGGAATCGTTCACGGCCTTTGGTCCGGTTACGGTGCCGGACATATAAATTGAAAAGAATAGCCCATTCAATCCGCCACGTTTCATGCGCGGTAAATCTACGGCGCCTTCTTTATGCTCTTCAGCAAATTTCCAGTTGGTTTGCAGTTTGGGCGTGACATCAATATGGGTGTCTAAAACGATGGATGAAAAATGGATCTTCCGCGCTTTTTCCGACAGCGCGTTTTTCTGTTGCGCAGACAACGGTGCGCTGCTGGTCAATGATACGATTAAAACGAGAACAACAAATAGGCGTTTCATAGAAGCCTCTCAGGCAAAAGGTTTTTCTGTTCCACTGTTTGATTTCGGATTTCCAGGGTAAGGAGTCTTTCTAAAGGTCGGCGCTTAGCTTTGTCAAGCAAGGCGAGATTCCCTGAGAAGAGTACCTGAGCGATTATGGGTATTGAGGTTAAAGATAAATTATTCGCGTGCCAGTGGAAAGGTTGTCTTCCGATTAAGCGGAAAAAGCCGATGAGGCAGGTATGCAGACCTTACGACTCTTTGCCGGTTGCTAGATGCCAGATAGGGTTTTCAACCTTATAATTTCAGTATGGTCGTAGAACAAATTGAGACGCATCCTTCATTCGGTTCAGGCAAGTGGGTTGCCAGGCGCAATGTGAGTGTTTATCTGCCACCGGATTATCGCCTCAATCCGGAAGCCCGATTTCCGATTCTCTATTTGCAAGACGGGCAAAATATTTTTAATCCGCACACCTCGTTTGCCGGTGTGGCCTGGCAGGCAGATGAAATCGCCCAGCAATTGATTCTGCAAAAGAAAATTCCGTCATTGATTCTTGTCGGCATTGATAACACGGGCGAACAACGCATTGATGAATACACGCCGATTCGCTCGCGCGGGCGCGGCGGCAAGGCCGATGACTATGGCAAAATGTTTATCGAAGAGTTGAAACCTTTCATAGACCGAACCTATCGCACCTTGCCGGCGCGCGAATATACAGGACTTGGCGGTTCATCTCTGGGTGGCTTGCTGGCGCTTTATTTGGGAATTAAAAGATCCGATGTGTTCAGCCGGTTGGCCGTCATGTCGCCTTCGGTCTGGTGGGCGAACGGTTTTCTGCTTGAGGAAATTTCTGCGCTACCGAGTCGCTTGCCCTTAAGAATCTGGCTCGACATTGGCCGGCGCGAGGGTCGCCATTATAAAAACCAAACCCGGCATTTACATGACCTGTTGCTGAATAAAGGCTGGATTAAACATCGCAATGCGCGACTTGCCGATTTCAGATATCTGGAAGCCCCCAAAGCCGCGCACGATGAATTGTCCTGGGGCGCAAGGTTCGACAAAGTTCTGCGCTTTCTCTTTCCGAAAATTCCTTAGCGGGGGGTTGAAATTCAGACGCCTAGCCACAAAGAGGCATAGAAATGAAGAAGGGGAGAAAGGGAGAAGGGGGAGACTAAGGTTTGAGCGCGCTTGCTCAAATCAACGACTCTCAAATTCAAAGCCCATCATTGCCTTGGGGATTTGGGGAAGGGATGAATTCTTTTTCACCCCTTCTCCCCATCTCCCTTTCTCCCCTTCTTCTCTTCCCCCTTCTCTTCAGTTGTGCTTTTTCGCGGCCCTGTTAAAACACCCGCTTCTTGCACTCACTTCACTGCGCAGAAAATTTCAACACCGTTGTGGTGCGATACGGCTTGCCCGGTCTTAAGACAACCGAAGGAAATTTCGGTTGGTTGGGCGAATCGGGAAAATGCTGGGTCTCTAAACAAAAACCGTAGCGATGCTGGTACGTTTTGCCGTCTTTGCCGGTCAGCGTGCCGTCCAGATAATTGCCCGTATAAAACTGTATTCCCGGTTCGGTCGTTAAAATTTCTAAGACCCGACCCGTGGTGGGCTCGTAAACTTTTGCCGCCTGACGCAAGACGCCGGCTTTGCCATCTAAAACAAAGTTATGGTCATAACCTTTGCCGAATTTGATTTGCTCATCTGCCTGATTGATGCGCGCGCCGATGGCTGTGGCTTTCGTAAAATCGAACGGCGTGCCTTGAACGTTTTGTAAAACCCCGGTCGGAATGGCCGTTTCATCGGTCGGCGTAAAACGCTTCGCATAAATCTGCAACTCGTGATTCAAGATGTCGCCATTGCCTTGGCCGGCTAAATTGAAATAAGCGTGATTGGTTAGATTGACGACCGTGGCTTTGTCCGTCGTCGCGAAATAATCAATCTTCAATTCGTTGGCGTTCGTCAGCGTGTAGGTCACTTTAGCCGACAGATTGCCGGGATAGCCCTGGTCGCCGTCTTTACTGAGGTAAGTGAGTTCAAGCGCCACGCCATTTCTGGTCTTTACTTCTCGGGCCTGCCAAACCCGTTTATCAAAGCCTTCCGTGCCGCCGTGCAGATGATGCTCGCCGTTGTTGATGGTCAGTTGATAGGTTTTGCCATCCAACTGGAAACGACCTTTGGCAATGCGATTCGCATAACGACCGGCGATACAACCAAAATACGGATGCCCTTTCAAATAACCATCCAGGTTATCAAACCCCAGAACGATATCAGCAAATTTACCGTTACGGTCAGGCGTTTTGAGCGCCGTCACAATGCCACCGTAGGTGGTAATTTTTATCTCCAGGCCTTGGGCATTGGTCAACGTGTAAAGCTCAACGGCTTGCCCTGTTGTGGCTTTTCCAAAATCCTCTTTTTTCACTCCGGCTTTCCCTTCTCTGCCAAACCCGCAGACCACCAGAACCGATAAATATAAGCATAAAGCGATAGACAATTTTCTTAAACTCATGATCCCTCCGCAATAGCTCTAGCGTAACTATTTTAAAACTGTAATCTGTTGGCGATTGCGGCGTGCCGCAAAAAACTGGTCGGTCATCACCCCAAGTAAAATTACTGCGCCCATGACCGCGAAATTCAGCGAACTCGGAATGCCTAGTAAATTCACGAGATTTTGCAACACCTGTAAGAGCGCTGTGCCAATCAACACGCCAATGACCGAACCTTCGCCGCCGCGCAGACTGCAACCGCCAAGCACCGCCGCCGCGATGCCATAAAGTTCATAAAAATTTCCGTGCGAAGCGGGCGAAACCGAATTCGTATAAAACGCGAAGATAATTCCTGAAATTGCCGTCAGCAGGGCTGAGCCGGCGTACGCCCAGGTCACAATCGAGCGCGTATTGATGCCTGAATAACGCGCCGCTTCTTCATTGCGTCCCGTCGCATATAGGTAACGACCATAAATCGAACGATGCAAAAACACCCAGACGATGACGCTAATGATAATTAACAACACAAACGGCATGGGAACACCGAGCAGATTGCCATTTGCCATATAGCGCAAGGATTCAAAGCCTTCGGCGCTGCCAAATCCTTTGGTTTCGTCGTTGGTGATAAAGCGCGCCAGCCCGCGATAAAAGAGCAATCCGCACAAGGTCACAATGAAAGGTTGAATTTTCAGTCGCGTAACCAGAAGTCCATGCAGAAACCCCAGCCCCATGGTCATCGCGATACAGACGAACACGGCGGGCCAGGAAATCCATCCCCATTGCAAGAGCATCATCGAAAGCACCACGCCCAGGAGCGCCATCATTGAACCGACGGAAAGTTCGATGCCGCTGGTGATGATGACGAGCGCCAGGCCCAAGCTAAAAATGCCAAACGCGCCAATCAAACGCGCCATATTTTGCAGGTTGGTCGGATTCAAAAATCGCGGATTGATTGCCGCAACAATCACGCAGAGGAATACCAATAAAATAAAAATTCCCAGTTCTTTCTTCATATGATTAGCAAACACCTAGACATTTTTTTGAATAAAACACCGAATCAACAAACTCCTCTTTCGCTTTTTATCTGCTTACTTTCTCCGGCTCTTCCTGGCGTTTAACGTTTATTTTTTTCGCGCTGCCTGGTTTTCTACTTTTTACTTTTGCCTTTTAACTTATCTCTCGCCGCCCGTCGCCAGTTGCATCACCGCTTCTTCGCTAAATTGCGAGCGTTCGAGAATGCCGGTGATTTCGCCTTCGTGCATGATGGCAATGCGGTCACTGAGGCCTAAGGCTTCTTCCATCTCACTGCTGATGACAATAATTGCAATGCCTTTGGCTGCCAGTCGGCGAATCAAAGCGTAAATTTCAGCCTTCGCGCCAACATCTATGCCGCGGGTCGGTTCATCAAAGATTAAAACTTTTGGCGTCAGCGACAGCCATTTTGCCAATACCACTTTTTGTTGATTGCCGCCGCTTAGCGTCGCCACGCTGACCTCGCTGCTGGGCGCTTTCACATTGATTCGTTCACACATCATTGCCGCGAGTTTGCTTTCCTTGGCCGTATCAATCAATCCGCTCTTGGCATAATTTTTCAGTCCCGCGAGGGAAATGTTTTCGCGAATATTGAATTCCACAATCACCCCGGTCTGACGGCGGTCTTCGGGAATCAGAAAAATTCCTTCGCGAATCGCATCCTGTGGAGTTTTGATGCGCAGGGGTTTTCCACCGAGCGTCAACTCGCCGCCTAGGGTGGAATCAACACCGAAAAGCGCGCGGGCAATTTCGGAACGCCCGGCGCCGATGAGCCCGGCAAAACCGAGCACCTCTCCGTGTTTTATCGAAAATGAAACCGCCGTGTGTGGATATTTCAGGGTGCGCAGGTTATTGACGCAAAACCAATCTTCTTCAACCCGGGTTTCATCCGCGCTCTGCTGATATTCAAACAAATCCTGCAAATCGCGCCCCACCATCATGCGCACCATACGGTCGCGTTGAATATTGTCACCTTCGAGTTCGCCGACGTTATGCCCATCGCGCAACACCACAACCCGGTCGGCAATCGTTTGCGCTTCTTCCAGCCGATGGGTGATGTAGATAATGCTGACGCCCTGGGCTTTTAAATCGCGAATGATTTCCAGCAACCGGCGGGTTTCCGTCAACGTCAAACTCGACGTTGGCTCATCCATAATCAAAATGCGCGCGCCGGTTGAAAGGGCGCGGGCAATCTCTACGAGTTGTTGCTGAGCCAGAGAGAGGCGACTGAGCGGCGTACGGCTGGAAATATCGAGACCGACTTTTCGGAGTTGTTCATCGGCCGCGGCATAGATGCGTTTATTGTCTATCCATTTGAGCCAGCCGCCAACCGTGGGTTCGCGGCGCAAGAAGATATTTGCCGCAACATCCAGATTATCGAGGACGCGCAATTCCTGATGAATGAATTCGATGCCGAGACGAGTAGCCTCAAGCGGCGAATCAATATCAACAGCTTGACCATCAAGAATGACTTCGCCGCTGTAGCGATTGATTACGCCGCCGAGGATTTTCATCAGGGTAGATTTACCGGCGCCGTTCTCGCCAATCAGGGCGAGAACCTCGCTTGGGTAAATTTCCAAAGCGACATTGTCCAGCGCCACAACGCCGGGAAATCGCTTGCCGATGCTGCGCATTTCAAGAACAGGTGTTCGATTCATTTCAACAGAAGTTGTCTGATCGGGTGTCAACTGCGTCCGCGAAGTTTATTGATTTTTGCGATGAATTCGTCAACGCCCTCTTTTTTGATAACCAATGTCGGAACGAAGATTTGCTTCTCTTCCGGGATCACCGCCTTATCACCGGCGAGCGCTTTCGACATGAGTTCGATGGACTTGTAACCGAATTCAAAGGGTTGTTGAACGACGGTTGCCTGAATCGAACCATCTTTCACACCCTGCAACGTTTCATCCTCTTCATCAAAGCAAATGATTTTCACTTTGCCGATTTTACCCGCGTCCCGCACGGCGCCTAAAATTGCCGGCCCGTTGTACGACCATAAACCGACCAGGGCTGCGACATCCGAATATTTCACCATGGCATCCAAGGCATTCGATTTGGCGCGCACGCGGTCTGTGTTATCGGTCCGCACATCGAGAATATTGACTTTCGTTCCGTATATCGCTTCTTTAATTCCTTTTAAGCGTTGCTGCGCGTTTGCCGCATCCAGCGTGCCGACAAAGACCACGATATTGCCGCCCTTCGGTAACACCTCTTTAATCAATTCGCCCGCTTGCCGACCCGCCGCAACATTGTCGGTGCCGACGTAACAAGCGCGCTTGCTGTTGACCGCATCGCTGTCCTGGGTAATAACCAGAGCTTGCGAGGCAACGCGGTTGAGCATCTGCGTTTGGTTATCGGGATCAACCGGGCTGATAGCCAGTCCGTCTATGCCCTTCGCCAGCAAATCGTCAACAATGCGCTGTTGTTCGGCGGCCGTGTTATCAGAATTGATTTTAAATTCGACCTCGATGTTCGGTAGATCCGCAGCCGCTTTCTCTGTCCCTTTGCGAGCAATCGTCCAGAAATCGGAAGCGTTGTTGGTCACAAAAGCGACTTTGAACTTTTTGCCCGGAGTGGGCGCGCCGCTCTCTTTTGCGCCACCACAAGCCGAGAGAAAGGCGACCACCAACAGAGCGATGATGATTCGATGATGTAAGGAAAAAATCACTTTTAATTTATTCATTTTTACCCCCCGTCTAAATTTTCATTCCTGCTCAACTCTTTCAAGTCCATGCCAATTTATCGCACACTCATTTTAAATCCAGAGTTTCAATCCAGGTCCCGCGCCGCCCGCTTTCACCTATTGCTTCGATAATTTGCATATTGGCAACCGCATCGGTAAGCGGTGTCGGCACGGGGCTATCCTTGAGTATGGCCTGCGAAAACAGATCGCCTTGAATGGTGTATTGGTCGCACACTTCAAGAACCATTTCTGTTATTTCATTGCCGTCTTGATGCCACATTCGGCAAGGCCTATCCGGCGGCGCATTGAAGGGGATTTCGATTTCAATGCGTCCGGCGGTGCCAAAAATATTCACCCGTTGATAAGGCGTCAGTTGCGTCGAACAGGTGAATACGGAAGTCCCGCGCCCGAAATCGAGAAGGCCGGAGGCCAGACGGTCAACCTGAAACTGTGGGTCAAATTCAACGAGGCCCAGCACGCGCTGCGGCTCCGCGTCAAAGATCAAGCGCGATAGCGAAATCGAATAACACCCGATGTCCATCAAGGCGCCGCCGCCCTTCCTTGCTTGATTGCGAATATTATTCGGGTCATCGTTGAAATAAGAGAAAAACGATTGAATGGTTCTGAGGTCGCCGATTTTACCTTCATCAACCAGACGCTTTGCCAGTTGCCATTGCGGATGATGGCGATACATAAACCCTTCCATCACCTTGAGCGTCGGAAAACGCTTTGCGGCATCAAGAAGTTGCTCGCCTTCAGCAGCAGTTAGGCCAATCGGTTTTTCGCAAAGCACGTGCTTGCCCGCTTCCAGAGCGCGAATGGACCAGGACACGTGTAAATGATTCGGCAACGGATTGTAAATGGCCTCAATGTCGGGGTCGGCTAAGAGCGCTTCATATGAACCATAGGCTTTCGCAAGACCAAGTTTGTGCGCAACGGTCTGAGCTTTTTCCTGTTGGCGCGAAGCGATTGCCGTGACTTCAGAGTACGCGCCGAGTTGCATGGCGGGAATCACTTTTTCAACGGCGATATGCGCGGTGCTGAGGATTCCCCATTTGATTTTTCTCATGCTTTGATTCCTGATCGTTTGCAACTAATGTTTAGCCCAGGGCCCTGATTGAGTCTCACACTTTCCGGCGGGTGGCGCTTGAGTCAATGCGCTACCCAACTACCTTTATCAACCAAACACTTTGAGTATCGGGTCGCCGCCAAAATTCGTCAGTCGCTGGTCCCGCCCGCCGTAATAATATGTCAGCTTGCGATGGTCTAATCCAAGGGCATGCAATATTGTGGCGTGCAAATCATGGACTGAATAAGGCTCTTCGCTTGCCTTATAACCGAATTCATCGGTCGCCCCAATAACCTGTCCGCCTTTGGTGCCACCCCCGGCAAGCCACATGGTAAACCCATGGGGGTTGTGGTCACGCCCGATGGCGGATTGGGAAATCGGCATGCGTCCGAATTCGCCCCCCCAGATGACCAACGTGCTATCCAACAAGCCCCGCGGGCCTTTAAATCCTCTAGCAATCCGGCAATCGGCTTATCGGTTTTTTGAAAGGGAAAGAAAATCGCTTGCATTCGATAATAATCGCGTTGCGGAATCGGGTCATATTTATGGTCGTGACAACGCGCGCATCCAAGTGTCAGTCCCAGAAAGACCGCAGAGGTTGTCGTCACCATATCATCGAGTTCATCCATTCGCGTCTCTTCATTATCGGCATTATCAACCGTCGGGCCGTTGCGACAAAAACTGGTCGGAATCATCGCCTCGGTGGCGTTCGGATGGAGTTGGTCGTTGGCCAATTGTTCACGAATGAACTGGTCGTAAGGTTTATCGTCGTTGAAAGCTTTGATGACATAATCGCGATAGCGCCAGGCATTCGGACGGTCAAAATCGAATTCATAACCGCCGCTATCTGCGTAACGCGCCAGGTCGAGCCAATGCCGGCCCCACCGCTCACCATAGCGCGGCGAGGCTAAGAGGTTTTCGATCATTTTTTGATAGGCCGCCTGGCTTGGATTTTTAGCAAAGGCTGCGACCGCTTCCGGCGAAGGCGGAAGTCCCGTCAAATCCAGATAAACTCTTCTCACCAGCACGCGGGGCTCGGCCGGGGGCGCCGGCGCGAGTTGGTTGGCTTCAAGTTTTTGCAAAACGAACGCATCAATCGCATTGCGCACCCAGGCGCGATTTTTTACCGCGGGTGGTTTGCGGTTTGTGAGTTTTTGAAATGACCAGAACTGCTTATCTTTTTCGGTGATGGGAGTGCCGGGGGCGCGAATCGGCGTGGATTCGGCGGCCGTTGTCGTGGTTGGTGGCAACGAAAGCTGGTTTATCCAATCGGCGATAACGGCAATCTCCGCATCAGAAAGTTTATCGGCGCCGAGCGGCATTGCCGGTTCTTGTTTGTGAGTGATGAATTGATAGAGCAAACTTTTTTCCGCATTACCCGGCGTAATCACTGCGCCGCGCGAACCGCCACGTCGTATAGCTGGTTCGTTGCGCAAATCAAGATGGCCGCGCTGAATCTTCGCGCCATGACAGAAGAGACAATGGCGCTCAAAAACTGGTAGAACTTTCTCAGTAAACGTATCCGATGCCCTTGGTTGTTGTACGGCAACGCCCCAGATGAAACAAAAAAAGATGATCAGCGAGGCTTGGCAGACACGTCTCACCGCGATTGGCGTGAGCATATCCCTCACCTTGTCGGAAACCGTATTGAGGGTAAAGCAGAGAGATTAAGATATATGGCGTGAACTGACAAATCAACTTGGAGAATAATTTTTTGCTCGCTTATGCGCGGGCCTTGCAAGCGGAGGCCTGCGGGGTTTGAAAAGTCCCACGCCTAAGCCTTCTTTATCGCCCGCCCGTCATCGAGTAGTTAAGCGGAGTTGCATAAATATAACCAACCGGCTCCGCAAAACCCGCCAAGCCGGTCCCTGGACTTCGCCATTCAGGCTTAGAAAATCACACCTGGAGTGAGTTGCTTGACAAGGATTTCGCGACTGTGCTATTTTCCACCCGCATCAACTAAATCGATTTACTTAAATAATATTTAGTTTGAGCGACGCTAATTTTCAAGCCATCTGGTGAAAAGGGGCTTCAACAACACAAAGAGTTCACCAGATTTAATAATCAGATTACTTGCACTCAAGCTACAGCTCGCGTAGCGGTTCAATCGGTATAGCCATGTGATGAAATTTCAGCTCGGGAGGACTTGGATATGCACCGAACACTAATATGCTTTTTCCGCACTATTGTCTGTGGAGCCATCCTGATTGGATTCTCGGCCACGGTCAATGCGCAATTTAAGGCTGGCATTCAAGGGACGGTAACGGACGCCCAAGGTGGTGTAATCAGCGGCGCGACCATCACCCTGACCAGCAAGGAAACCGGCAGTCAACGGCAAGTCGTCAGTAGTGAAGACGGGTTTTATCGGTTCGACAGACTTGCGCCGGGCCACTATACAATCACCATTGAAGCGACGAATTTCAAAAAGAATGTTTTAGAAGATGTGGTCGTTGATGCTGAACAAGTACAAGGCATCAGCATCGTGATGGAGACCGGCGCGGTGTCGGAAACCGTGACCATCTCTTCCCAGGTCGCGGAGCAACTCCACACCGAAAACGCCAATATTGATGGCGGACTTTCCACTAAAGAGATTCGCAGTTTACCGCAAATCGGGCGCGATCCTTATGAGTTGGTTCGGTTGACGCCGGGGGTCTTTGGCCTCGGCGCGCGCTCGGCCACCGGAGGTTCCGTCGGCCTGCCGAATTCGGTTGGCCCGGGCGGCTCCAATGACCAGATTTTCGCGACCGAGAATCGCCCTGCCGTTACCGCCAATGGTCAGCGAGTTGAAGCCAACAATATTCAGATTGATGGCGTCACCGCCATGAGCCAGGCCTGGGGCGGCGCGGCGGTCGTGACCCCCAACCAGGAGTCGGTCAAGGAGGTTCGCGTACTGGCGAACAATTATTCAGCAGAGTATGGACGCAACACCGGCGCACAGGTCTTAGTCGTCTCCGAAAATGGCACTAACAATTTCCATGGCAGCCTCTTCTTCAAACGCAATACTCCGGGTCTGAATTCGAAACAGGATTTTGTCCAGGCGGGCACAGCGATTCGCGAAACCCCGCAACGGGTTAACCAATTCCTCAGCCAGTGGGGCGGCAGCGTCGGCGGACCGATTATCAGAGACAAACTTTTCTTCTTCTTTTCCTATGAAGAGGTTCGGCGCAATAGCAGCAGAATTGGCGCGCAGTGGGTTGAAACGCCGGAGTTTGTCAGCTTGATTGGCACGCGGCGACCAAACAGCATTGCCAATACGGTTCTCAACTTTCCGGGCATGACGCCGCCCAGAGTATTAGGGGTTCAAAATCGAGATTGCGCTTTTCTGGGCATCACCAACCCGACCCAATGCCGCGTGTTAGCCGGAGGCCTAGACATCGGTTCACCCACCGGTTCGCTGGGTCAGGTGGTTGGGTCTTCCGTCGGTGGCGGTTTAGATAATATTCCCGACATACGCTTCGTGGACCTTGAAATTCCCAACAACTCCAGAGCCCGACAGATCAACCCGCGTATTGACTTTCAGGCGACGAAGGACGACCTCATTGCCTTTAGCATGTTTTATGTACCAAACACCAGCGACTTCAATGATACGGGTGGAAATAGCGGGCGACCGGGACTCGATTTCACCTCGGCCCGGCGCAATATCGTCGGCACCTTATTGTGGACGCGAACCATCTCTTCAACCATGGTTAATGAAGCGCGCTTCAACGTCACGCGTTGGTATTTCGATGAAGTGGCGACCAACCCCAACATCGGATACGGGATTCCCCAGCTCAACATTTGTTTCCAACAATGTATCTTCTTCGGCGCCCACATCGGTCCCGGAGTCTTCTTCCAAAACACCTACAATTTCCGCGATACGGTGAGCAAGGTTATCAATGTTCACGGATTGAAATTCGGCGTCGACATTATTAGCGAGCAGAACAATGACCGCGCCCCCTGGGCCGGGCGACCGAATTTCGATTTTGGCAATCTCTGGAATTTCGCTAACGATGCGCCGGTTTCCGAGTCGGCATTCTTTGACCCGTCTACCGGGTCTTTTACGGACCTTGCGGCCTATGCCCGCACCAGAAACTATGCGCTGTTTGTGCAAGACGATTGGAAGTTCCGTCCAAATCTGACGCTGAACCTGGGCTTGCGGTGGGATTATTTCACGCCACTCCATAGCACCCGCGACCGAATCTCTAATCTCGTGTTGGGTCCCAACGGCGACCTTCAAGGGGCAAGCATCAAAGTGGGCGGCAATCTCTTCAAACCGGATAGAAATAATTTTGGGCCGCAACTGGGATTTGCCTGGAATCCCAAGATGTTTAACAAAGATGTCGTTCTGCGCGGCGGTTTCGGCGTCGGATTTAATCGCCTTCCGGGTTCCCGGTTGCTCGAAACCCGTTTCAATCCGCCGTTCTTTGCGAACTTTTTCTTTGACCGACCCAGCGGCAATATTCTTTACGCCTTATCCAACGATCTCAATACGCTTGGTTATCCGACGAACCCCGCGGCCAGGCTGACCTTCGACCCGACAACAGGATTGCCGATTAGCGGGCCGGCGGTCGGTCTGAACGCGACGCTTCAAGATGTGCCGAATTCTTATGCTTACCGATACTCGCTGTCCGGCGAGTACGAAATCGGCGGCGGGTGGATTGGCACCTTGACCTACCAGGGCAGCGCGGCGCACAAACTTCCGCGTCTGGTGCCTTATCAGAAATTCATTGCTGCTCAAAACCCGCGGATCGGCAATATCAATTTGATGCTCACGGATGTCAACAGCAACTACAACGCTTTGCTGGTTGGCGGTCAGCATCGTTTCGCCAGAGGGTTCCTGTTCAATGCGGAGTATCGTTGGAGCAAGAGTTTGGATACGTGCTCGAATGACCATGACTGCAGGCAGACTTTTCCGTTCGACCAGAGCACGGAGTATGGCCCATCCGATTTTGATGTTACCCATGCATTCAAAGCTTCGGGTGTCTGGGCCTTGCCCATCTTCCAAGGTCGCAGCGATTGGGTCGGCCGGCTGGCCGGCGGTTGGGAATTGAGCGGCATCCTGACCGCCAGTTCCGGTTTCCCCTGGACACCTGTGGTGGGCGGCGCGGCTTGCAACGCAGTTGTCGCGGGTGGCGGCGTCTGTCCGCTCAGACCTATTGCGCAAATACAGGGTGCGACAACCGACAGTACCAGTAACGATACCTTCCTTGGAGCCGGTCAATTTCCGGGTGGCGGCTTGCTCTACTTCGTGCCTCCACCGACCGGTTCGTTTGACGTTCCGCCGCGACCGGGCGTCGGTCGTAACAGCCTGCGAGGTCCGAACTATTTCAGCGTTGATATGACCGTTGTCAAACGCTTCGGTTTTCCAAGCATCAAATACTTGGGAGAAAATGCCGGTCTTGAATTCAAGGCTAACATCTACAACCTGTTTAACCGGCTCAACCTTGAACCTTTCAGAATCAATGACGACAACACGCAGATTCAGCACGTAGATTTTGGACGCGCCTTGCATGCGTTGTCCGGTCGGGTTGCTGAATTTCAGGTTCGCTTCAGCTTCTGATAAAATCCAGGCGGGAGAGCAAGCCTTTCGCTCTCCCGCCTATTCGACGCTATGACCGAAGAAGCTTGCAAATTCACGGCGCGAATCTCCTTCCTATATGGTCTGGCGAAATCCATCCTAAACTTTCCCATCGGCGCACCCTCAAACAATTTCTTACGCACATCCGCTCATCCGGCAATGGTGAACCGGCGAACGCTCAAGCTCTTGCTTCAGCTGTTGTTGATGACCGCATTCCTTTGCTGCTCCCCTTTGCAATCCTGGGCGCAACAATCTGCCAGGTCTGATAGTTTCGAGCAGGTGAAGGCCCAGGCCGAACAGGCGATGAGCGCCAATCGCAGTGAAGAGGCCCTCAAGCTTTATCAAAAAGCCGTATCCTTGCAACCAGGCTGGGCAGAAGGATGGTGGCGGCTAGGCACTCTTCTTTACGAGCGGGACGCTTTCGCCGATGCGGCGGTGGCTTTCGATAAAGCCTCATCCCTGAGTCCGAACGTCGGAACCGCCTGGGTGATGTTGGGACTATGCGAGTTTAAGTTGAATCGCTTTAATGAAGCGCTCGAACATATTCAAAAAGGTCGCCGGCTAGGGGTCAGCAGCGACCCGCAATTTAGAACCGTGATGATGTATCACGAAGGCCTCCTGCTGGTGGGCAAAAGCGAATTTGAAAAGGCTCAGGATACGCTAGGCAGTTTGTGCCGCGACGGCATTGATAATGAAGAGGTCATCAACGGGCTCGGACTTGCCGTTCTTCGCCTTCGCTTTTCGGATTTACTGGCCGGCGATGCGGCTTTGCGTGAACTGGTGCGGCGCGCCGGTCGAGCGGAATCTTTAGCGGCGCAGAAAAAATTCGACGCCGCGCTTGTTGAATATGACAAGCTGGCAAGTGAGCTGCCAAGGACCAAAAATGTTCAATACGCCTACGGGCGATTTTTGCTCGTCACCAATGAGGAAGAGAAAGCCATTGCGGCATTTAAACGCGAAATTGAAAACACCCCAACGCACCTGCTGGCGCGCGTCATGATTGCCGAAACCAAATTTAATCTCAAAGACTTCGCCGGCGGATTGCCTTACGCCGAAGAGGTTGTAAAACTCGCTCCGCGTTTGCCACTGGGGCACTATCTTTTAGGGTTCGGCCTTCTTGAAACCGGTCAGACGGCGAAAGCCATTAGCGAACTCGAAGCGGCCAAAGCGGCGCTGCCCGAAGAGCCGAAAATTTATTTCGCTCTGGGACGCGCCTATACCCGCGCCAATCGAAAAGACGACGCGGCACAAGCGCGCGCCACTTTTATGCGATTGAGCGAGCAGACCGAAAAACCCATCAACTCTGGCAATGCACAACCTGAAGCCATTCAGAAAAAAAAGCCTTAATCGAGCAACAACCGGCAACCGACGGCTTGATCACCAAGGCGAACGGCTTGATCACCAAGACGAAAGGAACTTTAGATTGAGAGAACTGGCCATCTTAATCCTACTGACGCTGCTGTTCTCCGGCACCAGTCCGGCGCAATCGCTGTATGACCGGCACGTTGCTTTCGATAATAGTCTGCCGGATAAATCGCATTATTACAGCAACGGTTCATCGGTTGCGCCGAGCCAACTTGAACTGGTAAGCGGTAAGCTGCCAATTGAAGAGCGCCTTTTTGTGAGTCCGCCAAATGCGCTGCGGCTCAAATGGAAATCGGCGAACGGGGGCGACTGGCAAGCCACGCTCAATCTCGAACATCACTACCGCAGGGTCAATTTTTCCGGCAACACTTTGTCGTTCTGGTGCTACTCGGATGAGGAGTTGACCAACGATGAGTCCCCCAGAATTTATTTGCGCGACGGGAATGGCGAAGGCACGCCGTCCATCCAAATGCTCGGTTCACTCAAAAAACTTCCGGCGAAAAAATGGACGCTGGTGAAATTGCCATTTGCTTCCTTTGTCGGCGTCGCTAAATCAACAGCCGACGTGCGCTTTAATCCCAGTCGCCTCGTCAGCCTTACGCTGGTTCAAGGGCTCGACGACGGTAAATTGCATAGCCTCACGATTGACGACATCAGAATAAGCGACGACACACCGAACGATGGCAAACCGCCCGCTGCGCCCAGAGGGTTGCAGGCCAAAGCTTATGACCGTCACATTGAATTGAGTTGGCCGTTAGCTGGCGAGCCGGATTTATTGAACTACAAAATCTATCGCTCAATGGATGGCCAACGCTTTGTGCCCGTGGCGATTCAAAAAGGGCATCTCACACGCTTTGAAGATTTTCTCGGCGCCAGCGGCAAGACGGCGGCTTATAAAATCAGCGCGGTGGATATGCAGGAAAACGAATCGCCGTTATCAAATGAAGCGCACGCCACGACGCGCGCCATGAGCGATGAAGAACTGCTGACCATGGTTCAGGAAGGGTGTTTCCGTTATTACTGGGACGGCGCCCATCCGCAGGCCGGGATGGCGATTGAGATTCTGCCAGGCGATGAAAATCTGGTAGCGCTGGGCGCCTCGGGTTTCGGAATTATGGCGCTTGTGGTCGGAGCCGAAAGAGGATTCGCCACCCGCGAAGCGGTGGTCGAGCGGCTGTTAAAGATTGTTCGTTTTCTGAAAAACGCCGACCGCTTTCACGGCGTGTGGCCCCATTTTCTGGACGGCCGAACCGGTAAGGTGAATGCTTATTTCGGCAAGTATGATAACGGCGGCGATTTGGTCGAGACCGCGTTTTTGATGCAAGGGTTGCTCACGGCGCGCCAATATTTCAACCGCGACACGCCAGCTGAGCGCGAGATTCGCGAAACCATCACCGAATTTTGGAAAACCGTTGAGTGGGATTGGTATCGCAAAGAACCGACGAGCGATTTTCTTTACTGGCACTGGTCACCCGATTACGGCTTCTACATTAACCATCCGCTGATTGGCTGGAATGAAACCATGATTATTTATCTGCTTGCCATCGCCTCGCCAACCCATGCGGTTCCGGCGCCCCTGTATCACACGGGCTGGGCTGGACAATCAGAAATGGCCATTCGCTATCGGCAAGGGTGGGGCAGAACAACCGAAGGCGACCATTACGTCAACGGCAATACCTACTTTGGAATTAAACTCGATGTCGGAGTTGGCAACGCGGGCGAACTTTTCTTCACGCATTTTTCATTCATGGGATTCGACCCGCGCAATAAAAAAGACCGCTATACGAATTATTTTAAAAACAATCGCAACATTGCATTAATCCATCACGCTTATTCAATCGCCAATCCGCGAAAGCATGCTGATTATGGCGATAATTCCTGGGGGCGGTCGGCGGGCGTCAATGCCGGTGGCGGTCGGCCCTTGCCGCGCGACGATAACGGCACCATCACCTGTTCGGCAGCCCTCTCTTCGTTTCCCTACACGCCCGAAGAATCAATGAAAGCCCTCAAGCATTTCTATCGCGATTTGGGTGGAAAAGTGTGGGGCATTTATGGCTTTTATGAAGGCTTTAACTTTACCGAGAATTGGTTTGAAGAAGTGAACATGGGGCTGAATCAGGCGCCCATCGTGGTGATGATTGAAAACTATCGTTCGGGTCTGGTGTGGAAGATGTTCATGTCGAACCCGGAGATCGAGCCGGCGCTAAAAGCCATCGGCTTTACGAAAGATTGACCGAAAAATAAGGCCCTTGGTAGGAACAGAGTTTGTTTCTACCTCTATCACTACCGATTATTGGGCGACTTCGAAACTTGCCTCTTGGCCGCTTACGGAATCTGCGCCGACCCATACCTTAAAGGCGCCCGGTTCGACGACAAATTTCATCTCGCGGTTATAGAAACCCAGGTGCTCAGGCGTTAAGGTAAATTCGACGCGGCGGCGCTCGCCAGGTTTGAGCGTGATACGCTCGAATCCTTTTAACTCTTTTACCGGGCGCGTGCGACTTCCAGCCATATCGCGTATGTAAAGTTGCGCTACTTCATCGCCAGCGCGCTTCCCCGTATTTTCAACCTCGACGCTGACCTTCAAACTGCCGTCAGAACGAATGCGCGAAGTGCTCAGTTGGAGGTTCGAGAAACGAAATTGTGTATAGCTCAAGCCGTAGCCAAACGGATAGAGCGGCGTCCACGACAGATCAATATATTTCGAGGTATAAGGATTATTCGCATCCGGTGGACGACCGGTGTTTTTGTGGTTGTAATAGAGCGGCGCTTGCCCAACGCTACGCGGAAAGGTGACGGGCAGTTTGCCGCCGGGATTGACATCGCCGAATAAGACGTCGGCAATGGCGTGTCCACCTTGCGAACCCGCGAACCAGGTTTCGAGAATCGCCGGTACATTTTCAGCTACCCAGTTAATGGACATCGGGCGACCGTTCATCAGGACCACGGCAACGGGTTTGCCCGTCGCTTGAAGCGCTTTGGCAAGTTCCAGTTGATGTCCCGGCAAATCAAGCGAGGTGCGCGACCGGGCTTCACCGCTCAAATCGGCGCTCTCCCCTATGGCCAGCACCACCACATCTGCGTCACTGGCAAGGCGAACGGCTTCTGCGATGCCAGAGGTATTTTCACTGTTTACGTCGCAACCTTTGGCATAGACCACTTTGGTTTGCGGTGACACTTTGGCGCGAATGCCTGCAAGTAGCGTTACCGCATCATCGGCGTGACCATCGCCCGCCCAGGAGCCAATCATATCCGCCTTGCTATCGGCCAAGGGGCCGATGACGGCAATACTGCGCGCCGCTTTTCTGAGCGGCAACACGTCGCGCTCATTCTTTAACAAGACCATCGAACGCGCCGCAACTTCGCGCGCCGCCGCGAGGTTCTGCGCATTGAACAGGAGCGCGCTTTCACGCCCTTCGTCTGTGTAAGGATGCTCGAACAATCCGAGTCGGAACTTGATACGCAGAATGCGTCGCACCGCTTCGTCAATCGTTTGCATGGTCAGTTTGCCAGCCCGCGCCAGTTCGGCTCCATGCTTATTGTAGAGGCGACTGACCATCTCCATGTCAACGCCAGCCGTCAGCGCTTCGCGCGCCACCTCGGCTTCGCTTGCGCCGATGCCGTGATTTAATAACTCGCGCACCGATTCATAATCGCTGACCACAAAGCCATCAAACTTCCACTCGCCGCGCAGCACCTTGGTCAAGGTAAAAGGATTTGCCGAAGTCGGCACGCCATTTAAATCGTTAAAGGCGCTCATAAACGTGCCGACCCCTGCATCTACAGCCGCTTTGAAGGGGGGAAAGTAAACTTCGCGCAGCGTCCATTCCGAAACATCCGTAGTATTGTAATCGCGCCCGCTTTCGGCCGCGCCATAAGCCACCCAGTGCTTGGCGCAGGCAACAATCTTTGTCGGGTCGCTATAGTCTTTGCCTTGAAACCCGCGAACCCGTGCGCGCGCCATCACCGAGCCCAGATAAGGGTCTTCACCGGCGCCTTCGCTGATGCGTCCCCAGCGCGCATCGCGCGCGACATCAACCATCGGCGCAAAGGTCCAACGAACCCCTGCGGCCGCCGATTCAGCGGCTGCAACCGCCGCCGCGCGTTCAACTGCCGCCGCATCCCAGCTGGCCGCTTCACCCAAAGAGATAGGAAAAATCGTGCGATAGCCGTGAATCACATCAAACCCGAAGAGAACAGGGATTTTCAACCGCGACTGCTCGACGGCAAAGCGCTGCAATTCGTTGGTGCGTTTTGCGCCGCGCACATTGAGCGTCGAGCCGAGCAATCCTTGGCGAACCATCTCCGGGTGTTCAGCGCGATACTTGCCATCGGCCTCGCCATCGAGGATTTGTAGTTGCCCAAGTTTTTCTTCAAGGGTCATCTGGGCGATGAGCTTGTTGATGCGCTCGTCAATGAGGTCGCCAGATGGCACCGCCGCCGAAAAGGTGCCGGGAATAATAAAGAGGGTCAAAAGCAAAAATACCACATAGCGCTTACGCTTTGCTGACTTCATAGCTTATTCCTCCGAATGAGTGGGGAACCATTGAATCAAGGCCAATCAAATGCCTGTGAAAGAGCAATTGAAAAGGTCAGAGTGGACAGCCCTTCAGTATACTGGTTGAATCAAAGAGAAAATATTTTGACGCAGGCGTTGATTTACCGGCTAAGCTCGAGAAAAAAAATGAGCGTGACCAGAAGATTATCATCAGTTCACGCCCCTAGAAGTTACCTATATGCTCTTGTCGTACGATACCGAGAATCACCCACAGGTTGAGATAGCTAGTTCAAAACCTGCAATCCTTAATTCAGTGATAGCTGATTAAATTTTCAATCATAACTTTTATCGGCTCAAACATACTAAATCGATTTATTAAAGCGTGTTTAGCCTATCATCATCGCCCGACACCGTCAAGCGGGTTGGCTGCCGCAGGCAAGAATTAAGCTGCCGGTGATGGCAGAGGGTAGTTGATTTGTTTAAGGCGATTGTGCGAAACTGCGGCTTATGCCGCGCAAGAAAAAGGACACTGCTACGGCGCCAAAACGTGCAAATTCCGATAGCCGCCCCATCAGTTTAAAAGAGCTGGCCGCGCACCTCGGGTTATCGCCAAGCACTTTGTCACTGGTCCTCAATCATTCGCCGGTCGCCAACTCCATTCCGCAATCAACGAAAGATCGCATCTTCGCAGCAGCGCGGGGGCTAAATTACCGGCCCCACTTTATGGCGCGTTCCTTGCGCCTGCAACGCAGCCACACGCTGGGGGTGCTGGTTCCCGAAATCAGCGGCGGTTATACGGCGGATGTCATGAGCGGGATCGAAGAGCATCTGCTTCAGGCCGGCTATTTCTGCATCATTGCCTGTCACAGACATAAACCTGAACTTCTGGATGGTTATCCGAAACTCTTCGTTGATCGGTGCGTCGAAGGGTTAATCACCGTCGATACGCCGTGTCGCGCCGATATGGGGCTGCCGGCAGTTTCGGTTTCAGGTCACGAGGATGTCAAGGGGGTGACCAACATCGTGCTCAATCATCAAACGGCGGCGCGGCTTGCTTTGCAGCATCTGATTGAGCTTGGACACCAACGCATCGCGGTCATTAAAGGACAGACTTTCAGCAGTGATACCACTGTGCGCTGGGAATCCATCCGTTCCGTTGCTCGAGAGTTGGGGCTGACCATTCATCCAAGCCATGTATCGCAGCTTGAAAGCGATTCGCCGTCCCCCGAAGTCGGTTATCTGGCAACCCAAAAACTGTTGCAATCGAGCGAGCCGTTCACGGCGTTATTTGCTTTCAACGATGTATCAGCGATTGGCGCAATTCACGCCTTGCAGGAAGCGGGATGGCGGGTTCCCGAAGAAGTGTCGGTCGTTGGTTTTGACGATGTTGATAACGCGGCCTTTTATAATCCGTCGTTGACGACGATTCGCCAGCCTCTGAGAAAAATGGGTTGGTTGGCTGCAGAGACTTTGCTGGCGCGTATCGCTCAAGGCCCAGAAGCGAGCTTTCCTGAAATTGTCACCGTCGAACCTGAACTCATCATTCGCCAATCCACCTCGCGTGCGCCGCACCTTCCAGCGGTCCCATCACGCGCCCGAAAACCGGTTTGAATATTATTCGAAAAAAAGGGGTGAAGAAGTGACTTTGTGTTTAAGCCTCACGCAAATTGCCACTTCGCCAATCAGGACTAATGATTACCGCAGGCCATTGAGAATGGATAAACGCCTTCCCACCTCTTCACCCCTATTCTACTTTTTCGCTGCGCGAACTTTTTTCATGAATTCATCCACGGTGTCGTTCCAGGGACGTTTGAAAGTTGAGGGCCAATTGCTTTGATCTTCATAGAGTTTATTCAACCCTTTGGCAATTTCCGCATTGCTGCCGGTAAACCCCTTCACTAATTCATTCCATCGCTCAGCGAAGACTTGAGATTCGGCGCTTGCCGGGTCTTCCCCGCTCGCAGCCGCTGCTTCTATCTCTTTGAATAGTTGATTCCACTCGGCTTCAACCCTGGCTTGCAGTTCAGGCGTCCAAAGCTTTTGGCGCTCTTCGATTTCCTGGCGCGCCTCTTGCGAATAATATTTTTTCGTCCATTCCATTGGTGTTGACATATTGATAACCTCCACGATTTTTGCGAAGGCTTCCCAATCGGGTTCATCGCTCGATGTTAAAACCTGTTCGGCTCGCTCAATCGCGCTCACCGCTTTATCCAGGTGCTCGCGTTTTTCCGCAAGCACTTCGCGTTGCAGGCGAAGCATCCGCTGCAGATCGAATGATTCCTTTTCGAGAAGCTCTCTGATTTGCGTAAGAGAAAAGCCGATGAATTTCAGCGTCACGATTTGTTGGAGGCGGGCAAAATCACTTTCCGCATACAGGCGATAACCCGCTGCTGTGCGTCCGCTCGGTTTGAGTAGTCCAAACCGGTCGTAATGATGTAGCGCGCGCACGGTTACCCCCGTAAGACGCGCAAACTCGCTTGCCTGATACCAACACTTCGCAACTTTTGCAGTTTTCGTCGCTGTCTCTCTCATCGCGGAGTATCCTAAGCTATGACGCAGCGTCAGGCTCAAGAGATTTTTTAACCCTCGACGATTTTAGGCCTGTCGTTTCGTGGTAATCAATCTCAGCCCATAACTTCCCTTCTAGCGATTGTTCGAGCCTGATTTTATCTATGCTTGAACCTGACCCTCATTTACTAATCTACAATAAAGGTTAAGGGGCCGTTTTATTCCGCCGCGACATACTCACCGAAGACCTTGCGCAACCTATCGCTGATTTCGCCGAGTGTGGCATACGATTCAACCGCCGTGATGATATGCGGCATGAGGTTTTCTTCGTTGCGCGCCGCTTGTTCGACTTTATCGAGTGCCGCTTGCGCTTTCTGGGCGTTGCGACGGGCGCGCACGGCTTGTACACGCTCAGCCTGTTCGCGTTCTAACTTTTCATCTATTCGCATAAACGGAACGCGGGTCTCTTCTTCCAGTTTGAAACGATTCACGCCAACAACGACTTGCGCGCCAGCTTCAATTGCCCGTTGCGTCTCATAGGCCGCGTGTTCAATCTCGCGTTGCACGAAACCTTTTTCAATAGCGATGAGCATGCCGCCAAGGTCATCAATCTTTTGAATGTACTCGCTCGCCCGTTGTTCTATCTCGTTCGTCAAATATTCAATCGCGTAGGAACCGGCAAGCGGGTCTGCGGTGTCGGCGACCCCCGATTCGTAACCAATTACTTGCTGAGTCCTTAAAGCAATGCGGGCAGCATTTTCTGTTGGCAGCCCTAAAGCCTCGTCCATCGAATTGGTATGGAGTGACTGCGTTCCCCCCAAAACGGCTGCCAGAGCCTGTATCGCGGTACGCACGATGTTGACTTCGGGTTGTTGCGCGGTGAGCGAAGAGCCGGCCGTCTGGGTGTGAAAGCGCAGCATCTGCGAACGCCCATCTTTGGCATTGAAGCGGTCGCGCATGATTCGCGCCCACATTCGCCGCGCGGCACGGAATTTGGCAACCTCCTCTAAAAACTGATTGTGGGAATTGAAGAAGAAAGCCAGGCGCGGCGCAAATTCATCTACCTCGAGTCCCGCATCAATCGCCGCTTGTACATAACAGATGGCATCGGCCAACGTAAACGCCACTTCCTGGGCGGCGGTCGAACCGGCTTCGCGTATGTGATAACCGGAAATCGAAATCGTATTCCACCGGGGAACCTCACGCGCGCAGTAAGCAAAAATGTCTGTAACGATACGCAGGGAAGGGCGCGGCGGATAAATATAGGTGCCGCGCGCGATGTACTCTTTCAAAATATCGTTTTGAATAGTGCCGGAAATTTTATCCGGCGCAATGCCCTGCTTTTTCGCTACGGCAATATACATCGAAAGAAGAATCGCGGCGGTTGAATTAATCGTCATCGAAGTCGAAACCCGGTCGAGCGGAATTTCACTGAACAAGGCTTCCATGTCTTCGAGCGAATCAATCGCTACGCCGACTTTGCCGACTTCGCCAACCGCCATCTGGTGGTCCGAATCGTAGCCCATCTGGGTCGGCAAATCGAAAGCCACCGACAGACCGGTCTGCCCTTGGGTGAGCAAGTAACGATAACGCGCATTCGACTGGGCGGCGGTCGCAAAACCCGCATACTGGCGCATCGTCCAGAGTTTGCCGCTATACATGGTCGGGTAAGGCCCGCGGGTAAACGGAAACTCGCCGGCATCGCCAAGGTCGTTTGCATAATCAACCTGAGCATCATCGGGCTTAAAAATAGTTTTTAACTCAATGCCGGAACTGGTCACCGCTTGGCGCGCTTCGGGTTTTGGTTTGCTCATAAAAATTTTCCTCTCGTATTTCGCCTTGAGAGTACCAAAGGTATTTACCGATTGCCAAACAATGGATGCTGTCGTACAGGATTCTGCATCAATTCAATTCACGAATATTTTTGAAATCGCTGGACACATCACCCCGCAATGAGTTATTTAATGCCTTCCCAAACAATCAAGTTATTGCAAAGCGAGTCACGGCAGCACGACTCTGGAATCGCTCTACCTGATAAAACCAGTTAAAGGAATCTAATGAATTCAATATCTGCGTGTCGTTCTGCATGGGCTCTTTTGGTTATGCTCTTGCTATCTACCGCTACCATTGCTCAACACCTTATTCTTCCGGCTCACGTGGATGCTGAGCCAACCAATTCATCCGCAACCATACCCGCCGTTGAGCCTGCTGCGCTGAAGTTAACCAAAGCAGATTCCGTCAAACCCCAAACCACCGCCTTACAAAGCGTTTCCGAATCGTCACACGGTAATTTTTTCACACATATTTTGAGCGAGCAGAAGACCATCTGGACAAGTCCGTTGAAAATTAAACCCGGCGATGCGAAATGGCTGGTGCCGATTGCGGTCACCACAGCCATCTTGATGGCCACAGATAAAGACGCGAATCGCCGACTGCCGAAAGGCGAAGAGACCCTGGAAATCAGTTCACAGATCTCCCGTTTCGGTGAAGGTTATACAACTTTTGCCGTTGCCGGTCTGGCTTACACGCTCGGCAAATTCTCGCGCAACGAACGCCTGCAGGAAACCGGCAAACTCGGCTTCGAAGCATTAATCAATACCTCCATCGCGGTTGGCGGGTTGAAATACGCTTTGGGGCGCAAACGCCCGACGGCCAGTGCAGGCGGCAATTTCTTTCACGGCGGTCAGGCTTTTCCATCCGGGCATTCGGCAACCTGTTGGGCTTTGGCGGCGGTGGTCGCCGAAGAGTACGAGGATAAACCGTGGATTCGCTTCGGGGCTTACGCCATGGCTTCGGCGGTGAGCGTTTCGAGATTCACCGGACAAAAACATTTTCCTTCCGATGTCTTTGTCGGCAGCGCTATCGGATATTTCATCGGGCGCTATACCGTCAAAACGCACGGCACAAAACGCAAGCACAACCTTATCCCGGTTGTCTCACCGACTATCAGTCAAGCGACCAGAACTTATGGATTATCGGCAGCCCTGAGTTTTTGAACAGGTTGTGGCGTTGAGGGTGAAGTTTGCCAGGCGCGAATGAGCGAGCCGATATAAAGTATCATCGAGCCGACAAATATCAACGAGTGTGCGTCACTCCATTCAGCCGCAGCTTGCCCGATCAGTTTCAGGCTGGTGAGATTAAAGAACGCCAAGGCAATAGCGAGCGCGCCAATCAGTAAATATCTCGCGCGTTTCTCTTTCTCGTTCAAAGCCTCATGAATTAAATAGGTCACAGGCAATATCAACAGGACAAAATGTTGTTTCCAGGCGAGCGGCGACAGTAAAACCGCCAGGCAAAAAACAGACGCGCTGGCCGCAACTTCCTTTTGTGCCCGTGAGGCAACCCCTAAGCCTAACAACAACAAACCGGCTCCGATTGCTGTCGTCATCAAGCTCGAAGCCTCTATAGCCTCTTCATTGCCTTGCAATCGTTCAACAACAGCTCGTAAAGATTGATTGCCGTGATAAGCTAAATTAAAGCCCTGCTCGTTTTGCAGAGTGCGTTTGAAGAAGGTCGTAAAGGCATCATTGGCGCGCCCGCCAAACGGCGCAAAGCTCAAAGCGCTCAAGGCCACGAACAAAGCCGCACAGGCTAAAGCGAATTTCACTCGGCGTCTGGCAAGGTGATAGAAGATAAAAATCAAGGGCGTGAGTTTGATGGCAGCGGCGAGCCCCAGGGCCGCTAGAGCGGCGAGCTTTTTATTCTTCGCATAACAATAGAGATGCGCGACCGTCAGCCCCGCGACGACCGTATTCACCTGCCCGTAATCAAAGTTGTCTAAAATAAATCTCGTTAACCCAAGCAAGGTAAGAAGAATGATTAAATTTTGCTTCGTTTGATTGTTCGCATCCTTGGCCAACTGTGCAGGCAGGGTCAACTGTGCAGACAGTCGCGCCGCGATAAAAACAGAGACCGCGCTGATTAAAAACCACACATAAGCGGCCACCCTGAGCGGCAACCAGGCAAGCGGCACCAGCAGTTCGGCAAGCACAGGCAGGTAAAGATAGGGGGTCCAGGCAGTGAGCGAGTTTTCATAAGGCGTGCGCCCTGCGCGGATTTCACGCGCCGCATAATAATAGACATTAAAATCGTTGTTATAAACGTAAGGATTGGCGCCCGATCGTGCGGCGAAATAAAGGCCGCCGAGTAACAGCGCGATGATGAAAAGCAGGGGAAGCAATGAAATTTGGGGGCGGGCTTTTTTCATTCGCTAAAACCCTGCGCCGAATAAACGCCAGTAATAATAGAGCAAGGGCGCACAAAAGAGCACGCTATCCACGCGGTCAAGCATACCGCCATGACCGGGCATAATTGTACCTGAGTCTTTCACGTCCGAACCGCGTTTGAGCATGGATTCCGCGAGGTCGCCGATGGGTCCGATGAGTCCAATCAATCCGCCTAAAACTAGCGCATGAATTAAACTGAGTTCGGGAAAGAAAATATATTTGCACGCTGCGCCGACGCCAATCGCCGCAAAAAGTCCGCCGATAAACCCCTCGACGGTCTTGCCGGGGCTGATGCGCGGCGCGAGTTTGTTGCGACCAAGCATTCGCCCCGCAATATAGGCGCCGGTATCCGTAAAAATCACTAAGGCGAAAAATGTCGTGAGCAACTTCGAGGCGAGCTTCGCCGTATGCGGCGTGTCTTCAACCATGCGCACACCGACAAGAAAACCGGCAAGCAAGGCGACATACACGACGCCCAACACCGTTGCCGCTACGGCGGCAAGCGCGGTTTCCATTTCATCAGGCTTGCGAAGCTGCAGGGCAAAGGCACAGATGACCAGCGCGGCCATTACCGCAACCACCAGCTCCAGCCTGTTAAATACAAAACAGGCGAGCAGGCCGAGTCCTGCAAGGTAGCCGAGCCCGTTATGCGCGTTATAACCGACCTTTGCAGCGAGGTTGTAAAATTCGTTGAGCCCAATGAAAACAGCCACGACGGCGAGGGCAACGAAGAAATAGGGAAGCGAACTCCAGATGGTGAAAAGCAGAATGGGAATCGCTACGGCAGCGGTCAATATCCGTTGCGTAAGCTCTTTTTTACCGCGTGGCGGTTCATTCGGTTTAGTCATGGTTTTCAAAGCGCAGCAAGCGACAATGGCGATTCAGGTTGCGTTATATTGAACTGCGCCTGGGCATCAGTTCACCCGTCGCTTGACGCGACGTAAAGATTTGCCGGTCGCCATCTTTTGCAATCCCTGAAGGAACGGCCTGAACTTAGGCCGCCGCTACGCGGCTCATCCGCGCACAATATTTTTCTTTAAACCCGCGGCCGATGGTCGGCCCAGGGCTTCGCCTGTTCAAGTTGCGCGGCCAGACGAAAGAGTGTTGCTTCATCACCAAATCGCGTGGTGAACATTACGCCTACCGGCAGGCCGTCCGGTGTCCAGTGCAGCGGCACAGACATTGAAGGTTGCCCGGTCATATTGAAAAGCGCCGTGAACGGACTGAATTCGCCAATCGCTTTTGAGTAGGCTTGAACATCTTTGGGCGAGAGGCTCAAAATGTCTAACTCAACCGGCGGTTTGGCGAGCGTCGGGCTTAAAATCACATCGTACTTCTGATGAAATTTCGCCAGCTCAAGCCCGAGCTGTTGAAACGTAGAAATCGCCCGCGCATACGTTATGCCGGTGTGTCGAAGCCCCGATTGATAATAGGCCCAGGTCACGGTTTCAACATCTTTATCGGTCACGGCGCGTCCCCTGGTCTTCGCCGCGTCTTCGAGTAACTTGGCAATCGACACCGCAATCACATTAATCTGCGCGTCACGCATCGCAGCGGCGTCCACTGTAGGCGCGGCTTCTTCGACCAGGTGCCCTAAGCTTTCGCAAAGCTTCGCGGCTTCGGTCGCGGCTTTTTTACATTCATCGTGCACGGGTGTTTTTGCCGGGGGGTCAAGCATCAAAGCGATTCGGAGTTTGCCGGGATTTGCGCCGACCTCTTGCAAAAAAGGTCTGGCAGGTTTCGGCGCATCATAAGGCGAGCCGGGTTCGGCGCCGGCCGTGGCATCCAGGAGCGCGGCACTGTCTCTGACCGAAATTGAAACCGCGTGTTGCACGCTCATTCCGCCCCAACCTTCTAACGCATCGGGTCCAAGTGGTACGCGCCCGCGAGTCGTTTTCAGTCCGAACAATCCGCAACACGAAGCCGGAATGCGAATCGAACCGCCGCCGTCGCTCGCATGCGCCAGAGGCAAAATCCTTGCGGCAACAGCCGCCGCCGACCCGCCCGATGAACCGCCGGCAATGCGTTCGAGGTTGTAAGGGTTTCGTGTTTTGCCGGTCAGCAACGATTCGGTTGTCGTGGTCAGTCCGAATTCAGGAGTTGCCGATTTGCCGAAGATAACCAACCCCGCTTGTTTATAGCGCGTGGTGATGGTCGCATCGTGAGTGGAAACAAAGTCTTTGAAAAGCCGACTGCCTGAAGATAGGGGCGTGCCTTGCAAATCGGCGCGCAAATCTTTGAGTAAAAACGGCACCCCGTAAAATGCGCCTTTCGGGAGTCCGGCGTTGATTTGCGCTTCGCCCTTTTCAAAAAACTCATGACAAATGGCGTTAATTTTCGGATTGATTTTTTCGACGCGCTCACGCACGGCGTTTAATAGTTCCGTCGGCGTGATCTCTTTTTTAGCAATCAACCGGGCAAGCCCCAGCGCGTCATATTTGTCATATTCTGCGGCAAGTCCCGAAAAGGTAAGGGGCGCCGGTTCGGCAAAATTATTTTTCGGTTGCAGCGCCACAACACCTAAGGTTGCCGCCGCGCTTTGCTTCACCATCTCGCGGCGCGTGATAGATTGCCTCTCTTCGTCGCTTTGAATCTGATCGCTCTCTTCGTCCATTAAAATTCCTTTTGGGTTGGTGTCCGTTGTGAACTTTGTGCGAAATCCTCATTGCGGTTGTGGGTGATTGATTTATTGGTAATTCCCAAGATGAGCTCTCACAAAGTTCACCAAGGGCACCAAGAACACCAAGAATTTCTCTTACTTTCCGCTTGTCGTAGCGAGCAAATCGCTTTCGCTTTCCTGATGCGCTAACTTTTCGCGCAAGCGTTTCTGATATTCGATAATTGCCGCAAATAAATCGGGGCGGCGAAAATCGGGCCATAAGGTATCGGTCACATAGATTTCACTTTCAGCAATCTGCCACAGCAGAAAATTCGAGATGCGCAGTTCGCCGCTCGTGCGAATCAATAAATCCGGGTTGGGCAAATCTTTTGTGTAAAGCTGACCGGCTATATCAGCTTCGCTAATGGCCTCGGAATCTTTATGCAAAGCTGCGGTTTCGCGAGCAATGCGTTTAACGGCGTCAACAATCTCGGTGCGCCCGCTGTAATTGAGTGCGATGCTCAAAATCGTTCCCTTATTGTTTTCGGTTTCGCGTTTTGCCAGTTCAATTTCGCGGCGCACGGAAGTCTCAAGTTCGTCTTCGCGCCCGATGATTTGAAATTTAATATTGTTCTCTTTCAGCGTGCCGAGTTCTTTCTTCAAAAATTCTTTGAGCAGTGACATCAGCGCTTGCACTTCAAGTTTCGGGCGTTTCCAATTCTCAGTCGAAAATGCATAGAGCGTCAGGCAAGCGACTTCGAGCCGCGCGCAGGTTTCAACCGAAGCGCGCACCGATTCCGCCCCGGCGCGATGCCCGGCAACGCGCGGCAGGTTGCGCCGTTTTGCCCACCGACCATTGCCGTCCATAATGATGGCGATGTGACGCGGCAACGCTTCGAGATCAAGCTCGCGCAGCAATATCTCATCACGCGAGCCCGTTTCGATAAAGCCGGCAAAATTTTCCAGGATTTTATTCATTAAACTATTTGAATTGAAAACTGAGCGGCAATCTTAGTAGCCGACTTCTAACAAAGTCAATCCGTGCGCTTTCGCCATGTTGCCGGCGCGGGCGCGGTCCTTGCTGAGCAAAATTTCTTGCATCTCGCGAGCCTCGCGATGTCCCCGGCCAATATCAATCAAGGTGCCGACGAGGTTTCTAACCATATAGCGCAGGAACCCATCTGCCGTTGCGTAAATCACCAGGCGTTCGCCTCGCGCTTCGCGTTTTGCCTGAATCTCCAAGCGCTTCAACGTGCGAACATGGCTTTCGACTTCCGAAGCCGCCACCGTAAAGGCGCTGAAATCATGCCGGCCAATCAAACAACCGGCGGCCTCGCGCATCGCCAGAATATCCAGCCTATCGCGGTGGAAATAAGCATAGCGATATTCAAAAGCGCTCATCACCTCGCCCGTCCAAATCTGGTAGCGATAGGTTTTCTCTTTTGCAGAAAAGCGCGCATGAAAATCATCCCCGACTCGCTCAACGTCAACCACGCGAATATCGCGTTCGAGATTCCCATTGATTGCATCCCGCAACTTCACCGGTTCAAATTCGCGTTCAAGAAAGCAACTTGCAACCTGTCCTTCGGCGTGAACGCCCGCATCGGTACGCCCCGCGCCGTGAACCGTCACCTGGCGCTTATCAAGCAAGGTCAGCACCCGCGTCAGTTCGCCTTGAATGGTCGCCTCGTCAGCCTGCATCTGCCAGCCGTGATAATTCGTCCCGTCATACTCGATGGTGAGTTTGTAGTTCCGCATAAGAAGAAGGGGAGAGAGGGAGAGCGGGAGAAGAGGGGAAGCGGATAAGAAAAAATGAATAGTGAAAAATGAGGTATAAACAAAAGGGCATTCATCTTTGTTCATCGTTCATCGTTCATACTTCATCATTTCTCCCATCCCCCTTTCTCCCCTGCTCATTTTCTGCTTCCCGGTTTTACGGCAGTCGTGCCTTGTGCGCAAAGCGGGCAAGCGTCCGGTTGATAGGTTGGGACTTCGAGTGTGTGCAGCGCAACTCTAGGGACCCCAACGGCGGCCGTGCCGCCGCTGCGGTCAATGATGGACGCGGCGGCAACCACTTTACCGCCGGCGCGTTCGACGGCTTCGATGGTGTCGCGAGTCGAACCGCCCGTGGTCACGACATCTTCGACAACCAGAACCGGCTCACCGGCTTGCAAACTGAAACCGCGCCTGAACGTCATGACATTATTTTCGCGTTCGGTAAACAAAGCGCGAACGCCGAGCGCCCGCGCAACTTCGTGAGCCACGATGATGCCGCCGATGGCCGGCGCAACAACGGCGCGGATTGATTCGCCGGCAACCTGCGCGGCGAGCTGTTCGCCTAACCAGGCGGCGTGTTGCGGGTGTTGCAATACCAGAGCACATTGTAAGTACCTTGGGCTGTGCAACCCCGAGGTCAGTAAAAAATGCCCGTCGAGCAAGGCGCCGGTTTGTTGAAAAATCGCCAGCACGCGGTTGCTGATTTCATTCGTTTGTGATGATTCCATGTTTTTACCCGATTTGAATTTTAGCCTAATTTTAAGCTCAGAATACTAGCACGACTCCCGACGAATTGTCTGTTCAACGAATCGCTTGTTTGAATTCGCTTCGACAAGCGAAAATCCAAAATCTACAATCGAAAATCGTATGATTAAAGCAAGCGCGTTTATCACAGCAGGCGGGCGCAGTTCGCGCATGGGGCGCGACAAAGCCTGGCTTGAACTGGATGGACAAGCGATGATTGAACGAGTTATTGAAGCAATAAAGCCCGTGATTTCAAATCTTCATATCATCGCCAACTCAGCGGCCTATTCGCAATTGGGTTTTCCGGTCTTCGCGGACACCAACAAGGGCGTTGGACCGGTTGAAGCCATTCGCACAGCGCTGGCTAACAGCCCGACTGAGTGGGCGCTTCTCGTCGGGTGTGACCTGCCTTTCGTTACGAAGGAACTTTTCGCCTTCCTATTGAACACGATTGAACGATTTTCCATAAACTCTGACCTTCCGACTGCCGATTTCGGGCTTCAAGCCGTAGTTCCGCTTAACGCGAGGGGAATGATAGAGCCGCTTTGCGCCCTCTATTCGACGGCCGCTTTGCGGACTGTAAGCGAGTTAATTGAAAGCGGCGAACGCAAAATAAGTTACTTATTTGAACGCATCCCGACGCGGTTTATCGCCTTTGATGAAATCAAAGATTTGCCGGCATCCCGACTCTTTTTTGAGAATATCAACACCCCTGAAGATTATGAAACGGCGCAAAAAAGCCTGATTTTTCGGGCCTAAAATGAACGGGTTAGTAAAAGCGCCAATAAAATCAAGGTTTTTTTGAAAAAAGG
>JBIOWC010000227.1:0-10977 GCA_044868105.1 Blastocatellia bacterium | reverse complement strand
CGCGCGATGATTGCCGAAACGATGAAAATACCGGAGCCAATCATTGACCCGGCGACAATCATCGTTGAATCCAACAATCCTAACCCGCGAACAAAACCTTCCGTCTTTTCTTCCGTGTGCACGACTGCTTCTGCCATCAGTTCTCCTTAGACTTTCCCCACTGCAAACTAGATTTTGAATCCTGCTTGATTGACGAACATCGTCCGTTTAGAAACTAAGCTGCAAAAAAACTGAGCCGGGCTTTAGAAAATTATTATGCTGCTTTGGAATAATTGGCGTGCGCTATAGTACACAGCGATTTATCGTTAAGTCAACAAGGTGCGTAGAAAACGGTTCACCGTCTTGTCCGCTCAATGCGTTCTTCTCCGGATTCTCGTATGACATCAGGGGCTGAGGTCTCGTCGGTCAATTTTTGCCGACCCAGTGACCATTTCAAAACCGGAGGTGTAACCAGGGTAGTCACGATGACCATAATGACCACGGCGCCGAAGGTTGCCGAATTAATGACCGGCTCTTTTGTGCCTTGCGCGTTGGGCAACATCAGGGTTACACCGATGCCTGCAAATATCAGGCCGACTTCGCCACGCGGAATCATGCCCAGACCAATGGCCAAACGATTGATGCCTTTTTCAACGGTGGCGAGCGCGCAGATCTGTTTGCCAAGGATTGCCGCCAGGGTCAAGAGTGCCGCAAAGCCCAGAACTTCGACACGCGCAAAGACTCTTAAATCCACTTTAAGTCCCATCAGGACAAAAAAGATGGGCACCAGTATGGTGCTGAGCGGCACAATTAAACGGTCGAGCTTTTGTTCGCCGCGTTCGTTGAAGGATTCAAGATGAACTTCGTCCAAAACGAGTCCGGCGGCAAAGGCGCCGACAATCGGCGCCAGCCCGACGAGCGCCGCAACCCAGGCAAGCAAAAAACAGAAAGCGATGGAAAGCGCCAGCAACACGCCGCGGCTTTCAAATCGCGCCGCCCCGCGAAACAGATGCGGCACCACATAATGGCCAACCGCAATGGCGCCGACCAGAAAGAGCAGGGATTTGCCGGCAATCCATACAACATCCAATACCGCGAGACTGCTGCCGCTGGCCGCGGCTTTGATGGAACCGGCGACCACGGCCAAAATTAACAGCCCCAATACATCATCAATCACCGCCGCGCCAAGGATAATGCGCGATTCGCGGCATTGCAGTTTGCCCATATCTTTTAACACGCGCGCCGTGATGCCGACGCTCGTCGCGCAAAGGGTTGCGCCAATGAAGATGTGTCCGAGACGCGCTTCGTCGGGAATGAAGTAAGCCGCAACGCCCCAGCCGAGAAAAAACGGCACAACGACGCCCACCACCGCTACGAACAGCGATGACCAGCCGACTTCCATCATTTCTGTGAGATTCGATTCCAAACCCACTTCAAAGAGCAGAATGATGACCCCGATTTCAGCAAGCGCCTGGATGACGACATCGGTTCTCAACCCTTCGACAGCCGAAAGCCCGACCAGCGTCAGATTGCCAATGATAATTCCGGCGACCAGTTCGCCAAGCACGGCCGGTTGTTTGAAACGTTCGAAGACTTCGCCACTTAATTTGGCAACGATGAGAATGACGGCAATGCCGACCAACACCATCGGGTTTAATCCGTGTCCGGCATTCTCTTCGGTCGCCGGTTCATCACTAGCCAAGACCGTTTTTACGGCAAACAACAATCCAATAAGTAGAAAAATTCCTGAAATCAGTTTTGTTTTCATGATTAAAACTGTGGAGTCCTTTATGGGAAAGTTTTGCCGAGATTTGAACTGCTAAATTATCTTGCTCAATTAAGTGTTATGGCCGCGTACCGCCAACACCGGGCAGGGCGCAAGGCGAATGACGCGGTCGGTCGTTGAGCCAAGCAAATCTTCTTGAATGCCCGAATGCCCTTGCGTCGCGATGGCCACTAAATCAATTTGATGGGTCTCAATAAACTTGATGATTTCGGTTTCCGCCGTGCCTTCAGTAACGTGATAAGCGGTGACGGCGTCGGCACCACCCAGCCCGGCGACATAATCTTTTAAATAGCTTTCAACCTGAGCTTTCAGGTTATCGCCGCTAAACCCCAGGTTTTCATAAAAGTCCCGGTTGTCTTCTTCTATCGAATGCAGCACAAAGAGGCGCGCGCCGAACCTTTTCGCGAAGGTTGCCGCAGAGTTGAACGCCGATTTTGCGGCTTCGGAAAAATCTGTGGGATAGAGAATTTCGTTTAATCTGGCGCCGTAAGTTTCCGGCGCGGCGTCCGCTTCAACCTTTACGATGAAGACCGGAATCTGTGAATGCCGTGCGACCTCTTCGGCGGTGCTGCCGCCCATAAAAAATTGCGCCAGCGCCGAACGCCCGTGGGTGGCCATTACAATCAGGTCGCTATTTTTTTTGCGCGATAACTCGATGATGTGTTGATAGGGAGCTTTGCCGCGCATGACGACGCGCTCGGTCTCGACTTCTCCAGCATACTCGCTGAGTGACAGGTAATCCTGGACTGCCATTTTCGTCCCCGGTTCTTCAACATGCATGATGACGATTTTTGCGGCGAAGGCTTTTGCCAATTCCATGGCATAAGGAAAAGCGCGGTTGGAATTTTCTGAAAAATCGGTGGCGAATAAAATCGTGCGTATCTGCAACATTCGGTTAATCCCTTCAATAATATTTAGATGAATCGCCTGTATGGTAAACAGCCGACCTTCAACCCGTCAACGAAAGGCGCCGGTTATCCATCGGACAGGTTTACGGGGAAGGCGGACATCCGCCGCTTTTCAAATTGCCGACCCCGCGTCACCGCGCGCCGTTAGCAAGTTTCCGACTTTGCAACTCGCCTGTTATGTTGACAGTCGTTTTCGCGGTCGGCAAAATTGCGACCTTGTTGAGATAACATCAAAACATAAGCCATAACCGTAAAGCTCAAATCGCTTTTCATAGACAAATAAATTTGTGAACTATATCGGCTCAAAACATTCGCTGCTCAATTTTATTGAAGAAGTTTATATGGAAACAGCTTGCGGCAAGCCCAAGGTTTTCTGTGACCTCTTTGCCGGAACCGGCGCGGTCGGGCGACTCTTCAAGCGCAAAGGCTTGCGGGTGATTGCCAATGATATTCAATACTACGCCTATGCGTTGAATAAAGCCTATCTTGAAATCAATCGCACGCCGTCGTTCAAACGTCTTCGCCAAACTTTCCCATCACAAATTGAAAAATATCGCGGCGCTTTCGATAGACCGGTAAAAGAGGTGCTCGCATTTATCAACGCCTTGCCGCGCCGGCGCGGATTTATCGCCGAAAATTATTCGCCGAAAAATAATCGCTTTTACTACACCGTAGAAAATGCCGCAAAAACCGATGCCATTCGCCAAGCCATTAACCAATGGGTGAGCGCGAAAATTATCAGCCGGTACGAATACTTCTACATTCTCTGTTCACTGCTTGAAGCGATTGATCGCGTCGCCAACACCGCCAGCGTCTATGGGGCTTTTCTCAAAGACTTTAAGGCGAGCGCCAAAAAGCCCCTTCTCTTGAGACCTTTGGAACTCGCCAACACCGGCGCTGCTTGTCAGGTCTATCAGGAAGACGCCAACCACCTGATTAAACACATCACCTGTGATGTGTTGTACATTGACCCGCCCTATAACCATCGCCAATACGGCGCCAATTATCACGTACTGGAAACCATCGCCGCATACGATACCCCGAAACTGCGCGGCTTAACCGGAATGCGCGATTATCCGCGCAGTCGCTATTGCCAGCCTCGGTCGGCGCACTCGGCGTTGGAAGATTTGATTCGCTCGGCCAGAGCCAAACATATTCTGGTCAGTTACAACGACGAAGGCATCTTGAGCCTCGATGAAGTACGCGACATTTTGAGTCTGCGCGGCGAACCGCAGACCTTTTCGCAAACCTACAATCGCTTCAAAGCCGATAACGGGCGTCAATATAAACGCTCGGCGACTATCGAATACCTCCATTATGTGCGGGTAAAAAATTGATGTTAGGCTAACCCATTTCAGGGAGCTTTTATTTGATTTTTGTCATTTGCCCTAAAAAAGTATTGAACCTGTACTGCATCAGTCATAAACTCACGACGTGGAAAGAGAAATCGCGCTTGATAGCCTTGCCCCTCTTTCAACGGTTACCCCAGAGACCTCATTCCTAAGTTGGCAAGTTTCCGCAATCCTCATCTGTATTGTCGGAACCATCGCCTATGTCACAAGTTTCAAAGGCGCCTTTATGTTCGATGACAGCTATTATCTGCTCATCAATGCGCCGGTGATTCAACACCTCTCGTGGCAAACGCTGGTTTCGCCGGTGACGATTACGCGCCCGCTCATAGGGCTTACGCTGGCCATCAATTATGCCACGAGTGGCCTAAACCCCTGGAGCTATCATGCTTTCAATCTATTGGTTCATCTGAGCGCCGGGCTGGCCCTGTTTGGCGTTTTGCGCCGCACCCTTTCGTCGGAAAAACTCAAAGCGCAATTTGGCGAGCAGGCAACTCTATTGGCCTTTGCCATCGCTTTAATCTGGACCGTTCATCCTTTGCAAACGCAATCGGTAACCTACATCTATCAACGCTGCGAATCGCTCATGGGAATGGGTTATTTACTGACCCTCTACGCCGCCATACGAAGTTTTGCGGCCGAGAAGAAAACCGGTTGGCTGGCGGTTTCCATCATTGCCTGCGCCTGCGGCATGCTTGCCAAACAGGTGATGGTCACCGCGCCGATGGTGGTCTTGATATATGACTATCTTTTTGTTTCAGGTTCGTTGAAAGGGGCTTTAAACAAACATAAAAATTTGTATGCCGGGCTGGCGGCAACCTGGATTATTTTAGTCGTCATCCATCTGGCGGCGCCGGTAAATCCCACGGCCGGGTTTGCCGTACAATCCATCACGCCCTTCGATTATTTTAAATCGCAATTTCAAATCATTGTTTACTACCTGCGCCTGGCGCTCTTCCCGAACGCGCTCTGCATAGATTACGCCTGGCAAAAGGCCGACCGCGCCCTGGACATTATTCCATATGCGGTCGTCGTCATCGGCTTGCAAGCGGCAACGCTCTGGGGAGTATGGCGGCGCAATTTGCTGAGTTTTCTCGGCATCTGGTTTTTCGGTATTCTGGCGCTCACCTCAAGCTTTATACCGATTGATGATTTAATCTTCGAGCATCGTATGTATTTGCCGCTCGCAGCGATTGTCACAGCCGTTGTCTTAGGGGTTTATGTTTTCGGTAAACGCCTGATTGAAAAATATTCGTCTTTGGCATCACAAAAAACACTGGGCTATACGGCGGCAATGTTATTGTTGACTACGGTAGTTGCTCTCTTTAGCTATCTCACGTCCGAGCGCAATCTCGATTATCAAAGTGAAATCACGATGTGGCGCGATGTCATCAAAAAACGTCCGGATAATCTGCGCGCTTATAACAACCTAGGCGTCGAGCTTCTCAACGTCGGCCAAATAGATGAAGCGCAGACTCTGTTTTCCGAAGTCGTCGCCCGCAAATCCGATTACCCGGAAGCGCAATATAATTTAGGTCGGGTGTTACTCAGGCGCGGCGAGCTTGCCGAAGGGAAGACGCACTTGCTGGCGGCCATTCAAATTAAACCCAATTATGAAGACGCGCTGTATAAATTGGGACAGGCGCACGCTGTCGAAGGGCATCTCGACGAAGCGCACGCCCATCTGTTGCAAGCTTTGAAAATTAATCCGCACAGCGCCGTCGTTGCTTACAATTTAGGTTTAGTGATGGAGCAAGAGGGCAAATTTTTGGATGCGGCGAAGACCCACGATTGGGTCGCTCAAGTGCAGCCCAATGCCTATGAGCCCTTTACCCGACTGGCTTTAATTCTGGCAACCCAGGACGATGCGAACTTGCGAAATACCAAAGGCGCCATTCAACTTGCCGGGCACGCCGTCGAACTTTCACAACAAAAAAATCCCCTCTGTCTTGATGCGCTAGCTGTCGCTTATGCCGAAGACGGGCAATTTGACCAGGCGATTGATGTGGCGAAACAGGCCTTGGCTATAGCCACGGCGCGGGATGATAAAAATTTATCAGGGGTCATTAATTCACAACTTGAGTTGTTCGGAAAAAAACTGACGCACGCCGAAAAACAGCCGCGCCCCGTGCCAGCTATTACGTACGATTTGGCGCAATGAGCTTGGGGTTGTAATAACCATTTGAGTATCAGGAAACTGATTGATAGGCGGCGGGCACCGCCTCTTTGAGATACCACTGCCAGAACTCTCTGCGCAGCAAGCGGCTCATTGATTCATCCAAATAACCTTCACGGCAATAGGCCAGCGCGGCAAATAGTGCGGCGTCCCAATCATCCTGTTCCGGGGCTCGGTCGGCCTTTGGGTCTTGAATATTTCCGGTGTCGAAGGTTTCATCAAAGAGAGCGACTTTGACGGTTTGAGCCGCCGCACACCCGGCATAGATCGCCCACTTCGTCTTCTGGGCATAGAACAGCCCGTCCAGAGTAGCCCAAAAATCATTCATCCTATCCCAGGCGCTGAAGTGGTCTACTCGTTGTTCGAGGTAGTGACGCGCCGTGGTCAGCATTTTGTGCGGCTGGCGGTTTTCGGGAAAATTTTCTTCCCATAAATTCAAAACCTTTTTGGTGCACAGCAGCGCCAGCCCCGTTCGTCGCCACAGCCCGATGGTTGGAAGGGCGCTCGTTTCATTCAACAAGCGCTCGCCCATCAGTTGCCAAATCTGGGCCCGACTGGCGAGCGTCAGCTTATGGTCCGGGTGGCGATTTAACGCGTCGAGCGCCTGGTCTATGGTATCGAAGAGTTCAGTTAATGCAGTCACCGGAAGTTTACCTTTCAACAAATGATTCGGGTAATTTTGCCAAAGCCGCAGCAATCGCTATAGGGCTTTTACATGTCGAAGGCGATAATATCGCCTTCCGCGTTATATTCGACGGTCATCGTTACAATTTCGCGCCCCAGAGAGCCTTTCAAATATTTCGTCGTCCGGCTGGTAACAAGGGCGGATTTATCCGGTCTGGTTTCCCGTGTGGTTTCCACATTCTGAGCTGAATATTTTGGGTCATCGGCTAAGGATGTATAAGTGCGCTCATAGGTGATGACCGTTCCATTCGCTCGGGTTTCCTTCATCGGCTCACGTAAACGGTTATATTCAATCACGGTGCCATCGAGTCGGACTTCGGTTTCTGCTCCATCTCTGGCTCGGGTGACGATTGTGCCATTGGGCTGCCTGGTTTCCCGGCTGCCATCCGGGCGATATTCGATGACCGTTGTATCGGGTTTGTATTTCGTGGTCACCCCGGTTTTGGTGTTGGTGACAAAGACGCAACCTTTTTCGGTATCGGGCGGCGTCGAGGGGAGCTCGGTAAACTGTCTCATCTCAGGGTATTTGTAAACGAATCTGGTGACGGTGCCGTCCGGGTAAAAGGTCATAATCATTGAGGGGTCGGTGATATAGAGCGGTTGCCGTGTGGCCTCCGCTTGTTTAGCAAAAAAGTTAAAACAGTCCTCACACATGATGCGGGAATCGCCCATCGGCGGCAGCGGTATGTTTTGTTTCGTAAGATAAACGGCCAACTGCTTGTCGGCATGGAAGAGGGAATCATTTTTAGATACGTGCCCGATGGTTCTGCAATAATTTGTAATATCACTCTCTGATACATAGACAAAGTTGGGGTCTCGATAAGCCGCTGTTTTATCCAACGGAGGCAGGTACTGAGGCGGCGCTTTGCAGCTAATCGCATGGTTGCCGTCCGATACTACGGTTCGCTTGCCCATATTCGGGTCTTGGACAAAACTGTCGGCTTTCGCATGGGCTTCAACTGAGGCGAGCAAAGCCGCCCGCTCCCTTGCTGGCACAAGTGCAGGAAACACGCCGATGATGTTATCTATCGCATCGGTTCCTTCTTTAATCGTTCTCTGTCTCCTCGCGACCAGGTCTACGGGCGGCGGCGCTGGTTTGGACGGGGGAGCGCCGACGTGAAATACCGCAGACGGGCTGCTTGCCGCAGGAGATGAAGCCGGTTTGAGCAGCGGTCCGGCAGAAGGTTTAGCGGAAGGTTTGGGCAACGGCATTAGCGAAGGTGCCGGGCACCTTCCGAGGGCGGATGGCGGTCCCGAATTGAGCATCCCAGAAGAGCTTGCGCCACTGTAGGCTCGACTGACGGCGCTGGAAAATGGCGGTCCAGGGGCTAGCGCCGGCAACGGAACAAGCGGAGGCGTATAACTTGAAGATGAACTCGAAGGCGGTGGATAAGGGTGTGCAACCGCCATAGGAACGACCGTAGGCGATGGGGGAGCGCCCATCACCTTGGACTTTTTCTTCGGCGGCGGTGGATTGGAATCCGGTGGGGAATTTGCACTCATTGCGCCTCCTAAGATAGTTGCCAAGCCTGCGCATCGTAATTCGCCTTAGCCTCTTGCCAGTCCCGTTCTATCGCCCATTCGGTTAGCATTTCTATCTGTTCATCAGTCGGCGCACTCCTATCTTCGAGGATTTCGCGCAGGCGCGGATGCTCATCAAAATTGGGAGCGATTTCAAACATTAAGGCGACGAAAAAGCCAATTTTGTTCTCAAAAGTTAATCCGTGACGACGGGCGCGGGCAATGCCGTTAGTTACCATCTGGTGGAAAAGTTCATCCGGGTAAACAGCGGTCGCTTCGGCGTGATGCTGGCGTAGATAAAGTTCAAGTTTACGAACAAAATTTTCTTCGGCTCGACGCTGAAAGACCTCCATCTGTTCCCGGCGAATCTGCATGATTTAATTTTCGTTACCCTGCTTGTGAAGAATGGCAGCATCATACGCCCTTGAATTTTCAGAATCAAGGTTAGCCCAATGGTGGGCGTTGCAACCGAGGATTGTGGCGCCGATTAAATTCTGAGCCGCGTCGTGATATCGGAAAATTCAACCTCGCGCGCCGTCCCGCGCGCCTGCCCGCGCCGGTGTTTGATTTGAAACGACACAATCGTCCGACCGTCAATCTTAATGCCGAATTCTGAACTAATCGAATGGCCATGGCGTGGACGCGAGGGAAGAAAAGTAATTTGTTCGACGGTTAAATTGTCAATGACGATTTCATCAAGCAGGGATTCCCATTTTACTGCGCCGGTCGTACGGTCAAAGATTATTACCCGGCTGCGGTCATTGCCGCTTTTAAAATAACGCAGTTGGTAGAACAGATATTTTGCCGCCTCCACATCGCCAAGTTTGGCTTGACTGAAATCGGTCGGCGCGCAAAGCGTGAGCTTGAGCTTGCGAATTAAAATTTCCGCAACCAGTCGCGCCACATTTAAATAATCGCGCCGGAGTTCAACCCGTGAAGTGAAACCGAGGTCGCGAATCATCTGCTCTAACTCCTGGCCTGACACGCGGAAATAACGGGTTGCCCATTTCTCTTCAATCTGAGGCGTCTGCCCTTCGGCAACGGCGACCTTTTTCGATTTATCGGTTTTTACAGAAATCGGTAAATCTACCCGCCCCGAAATCTCCAGTCGCAAATCCCCGGCTTTTGCGCCAGCAAACTCACGCGCCGTATGGCGAACGCGAAGCAGTTTGTCGGGTTTGATTTTGCCCAGTAAAAGTAAAGCGCCCTCTTTTGTTGCTTGCTGAATGTTGCCAATCTCTTGTTGGAAAACTCGCCGACTGCGATGCGATTCAGGAAGGCTAGCGATGGCCTCACGCATCTTTGCTTCAGCCCGTGAGGTGTCGAAAGCCGGTTGCGCAAGATTGGCAGCTTTAATTAATTCATTCGCCAAACTGAGTTCGGCAAAGGTTCCGAGTCCGTCGTGAAATCGGCCTTCAATGATTTCATAATCGGTTTTGCTTAAGGTCGTCAGTTGTTGGCAAGCCGGAATAATTCCTGACGGAAAAGTGAGCGTTAAGACGGAAGACAGCAGGGCAATCAGCCTTTGAATAAAAGTCATCAGCATAGACCTTCATAGATGTGAATAGAAATTTATAGCTGATTGCGAAGGGCGTTTTGTAATTTTGTTCTACGTTGAAATTCGATAAGACCACAAAGGGAGAGCAGAAACAAGAAGATTACGACCACCCCGCTTGTCTACAGTTGAGTATTCGTTAACGGTGGAAAAGGGTGAACCCTGTTCCCATCATTGAAAGGTAAGCGGCTGGTCTTTGAAAACCGGGGGTGTTACAACCCCAACTTCCACAAGAACTCTTTAATCGCCGTATAAGCGCGTAGATTCTCCTCTCGCGGAAAATTTCCATGTCCGCCTTTCGGAATGGTGATGAGCTGATTGACCGCGCCGACTTTATTCAAAGCTTCGTGCAAGCGTGTGGCGTGCGAGTAAGGGACTGTCGGGTCGGCGTCACCGTGGATGGTGATAATGGGCGGCAAATCTTTACGAACGTAAGTAAGCGGCGAAACCCGTCTGCCGATTTCATCACGATTCGTCGTACTGCCCAGCCATTGCACGGCGTAACTTTTCAGGTTTTCGCCATCCAGTAGGTCAACTACATCGGTGATGCCGTACCAATTGACAATGGCGGCAACTTTAATATCTTCTTTGCCCGGATAACAGATGCGGTCAAGTCCTGCCGAAGTCGGCAACATGCCGGTCGTCAGAGAAAGATGCCCGCCGGCCGAATGACCGGTGATGACAATTTTGGTGGTGTCAAAATTGTAAGTCTTGGCATTGGCCACCAGCCAGCGCAGGGCACAACGACAATCTTCAACGGCGGCGGGCGCCAGGCTATGCCTTCCTAAGCGATACTCGACATTGACCACCGACCAGCCCCATTCCAGGTAAGGCAAAATGGCCAGCGACGCGCCTTCTTTGGTGCCGCCAACCCAGCCGCCGCCGTGAATCATCAGCAGCGTTTTGTTAGGGGTGCTGACATTGCGTGGCACATAAACGTCCAACTTGGCTTCATAGTTGTTTGCCGTCAAGTAAGTGATGTTCGGGACGACGCGGTATTCCGTGCCGATTTGCACCAC
>JBIOWC010000226.1:0-19578 GCA_044868105.1 Blastocatellia bacterium | reverse complement strand
CAATTAGCTGCACGGCATCCTGATAGGTCAACTCTTCGCGTGATTGTTTGCCGGTGAGTTCAATCAATAATTGTTTTTGTGCCGGGCGTTGACTGGGTCTGACGATTTCCAGTAAATCAAGGATTTCATCTTTTTGAATATCGGTCGCCATGCGTTCGGCTTTGGTTGCCGGAGGGGTTGCCGGTTCAACGGCCGGTTTTTCCTGTTTTGCGGGTGAAACCTCTTTGACGGCGGATACGACTTTCTCACGAAAATTTTGCGCCATGCGGTTTTGCTTTTCCATCTCTTCGCGACTGGCGATGCCGCGTTTGACTTCAAAGCCGCATAAAGCCAACGCCCGACCTACGGCTGATGTCTCGCATACTTCAATATATGAAGTTTTCTGTACAAATCCCGCGTCACGATATTCATAGGCATGTCCGGTTGCGGCCGGTTGCGCATCATCCGCATTGCGATAGACTTCGGCGCGCATCAAGATGAAGCCGCGCTCGGAATCGTGTTCTAAAATATGCGTGATAATTCGGCCTTGCTCATGCGAGCGATAAAATTTCTCTATGCGTTCGGCGACCGTGACATAATCCTGCATCGCATTGCCGCGTTGCACTTGTTGTTGTGCCATCTGATTCTCCTTTTGTTTTGTGATATTTTTTGCAGGCTTAAATTTACTCTGTCGCCCCTGCGGCTTTCAACAGCTGAACGATCTCGCGGTGACCTTCTTCTTCGGCATAACGCAAAGCCGTTTTGCCCCGGCTATTTTTAATCGCCACATCGGCCTGAGCCGCCAGCAGCGCTTGAACGATTTCCGCGCGACCTCTCAGGGTCGCGCCCAGCAAAGCGGTTTCTCCCTCATTATTTTTGGCGTTTACCTCAGCGCCGGCGTTAAGCAAGGTTTGTAAGGCTTCGAGCCGGTTGGCATTCGCCGCATAACTGAGCGCCGTATCGCCGTCGCTGTCTTTAGCGTTTATCTGCGCTCCGGCGGCAAGCAAATCTTTAACCAGTTCCGCATACCCGTTGCTGGCCGCGGTCATTAACAGCGAGGTATTTCTAAACGTCTTGTCATTGACATTCGCGCCTTTGGCAAGCCGCTCGCGCACATTCTCCCGCCGACCTTTGCGCACCGCATCGGTGAGCGAATCTTCTTCGGGGCGATTGATATTGGAAAGCGAAAGAATAATCATCACTGCCAACAAGGCCAGCGGTATCAAAAGCCAGGCCTTGGAAGCTTTGCCCATTTTGTCTGTGTTTTTCTTCTGTTCGCCCTGCCAATCTTTTGCCGTCGCTTCGTTGAACAATTCGCCGTTTGCCTGGCGCGCTTTGAAATAAAGCACCGCCAGCGGGGTAGCCGCATAAACGCCGTGAACCGTAATCAGCAGAAACCAACAATAAGTGACAACCATATGGCGGATTGCCGGAATCAGCATCACCGCAAAAGCATCGCGGCGATTGCCCCCGAAAATCATGGTCGTCAGCACCATTGAGCAGGAAATGGCAATCAGCGATAAAAGCGTGATGCCGAAATCGCGGGCTAACAACGATTTTGCAACCGGGCGCAAAGGTTCGACCAAATCTTTGGAGCGCCGGAGCGCCGCCTGGCCGCCCGCCTCTTCAAGCGCCACTACACAGGGAACCAAGGCGTTGTTAATTTGATTTCGCAACCCCGGAACGAGCAGTTGCAAAAAACCTGTGATCACGCTCACGAAACCTGCCGCAATGGTGGTAAGCAATGTCGGCAGGCGTTTGAAAAACCTTTTCCACAGGGTCTTTTTATCAACGCGCTTCAACGGATTGAGCCGCAGTTCCTGAATCAACAGCGCGTTCATCGCGGTGTTCAGCCGCGTCGCCAGCGACATCGTCACAAACATAAACAGATAAAAGGCGACCGCCAGATAACCGTTTGCAGAAAGCGCCGTGCTAAAGATAAAACTGAGCCCCAGGGTTGCTATGGCAAAGCTCAGATAGAGAGGCACGCTTAATGCGAAGAATGCGCCTTGCGAGGTATAAATAAAACGCTTCGCCTCGCGTAACAATTCATCTTCGCCTTCAGCGGTGGCGCGAAAGGCGCCGGCAAAAGCTTCGGCGGTTGCCGGTCTCGCCTCAGGTTTTTTCGCCAGCGTAGACATCACCAGCGTCGAGAGAGACAAGGGAATATTTTTGCATCGCTCTTTCAGAGCGGGCGGCTGCGCCTCTGAATGCTGGTTAATCAATTCCATCATGGTGCCCGTAAAAGGCGTTGTTCCCGAAAGCATTTGATAGACGATGACGCCAAGGCTGTAGATATCCGAACGCGCATCAAGGGTTTCGCCGCGACACTGTTCCGGCGACATATAGAGCGGCGTTCCTAAAATCGAACCGAACACCGTGAGTTCAACTGTAGAAGCTGAAGAGCCGGAGTTGGTGATCGCGCCGCTATGTCGCGCCGTCGAACCTGTATGGGCGTTTGGCGAAGCCGTGGAGCTTGGCGAAGTCGTAGGGCTCTGCGCAGCAGAAGAGAGGGTAGGGCGCGGCGGCGCGGGTTGAATGCGGGTTGTATCATCGTCATCGGCGATTGGCGCAGGTTGGAGGGTTTGAATTTGGGTGACGGTCTCTTCCTGCGGGTTCACTAGCTGGGCGCGCGCTTCGGCGCCAGCGGCCGGTTGAATCAAGGTTGCGTCTTCGATTTCAGTTATCGGCTGAGCCGGTTGCACGAGCGTCGCCGCCTCAACTTCGGTTCGGGTAGGCGATTGCATCACCGTTGCGGCTTCGACCTCTCTGGGCGCGAGTTGAAGTTGCGTCTCTGCGTCATCGGCAAATTGCGCCTGGGTGACCGCTCCCGCGCGAACCGTGCGGTTTGAACCGGTCGCCGGGGTATTTAATTGTATTGGATTGTCTGCTTCATCGGCCGCCGAAGTGTCGCGCAGTTTGGCGAGTCCGAAATCCAAAACTTTAATGAGGTAGCTGCCGCGTCCGTCGGGTTGTAACCAGATGTTATCGGGTTTGAGATCGCGGTGAATGATGCCGAGTTTATGGGCGTTGCCGATGGCTAAACAAATCTGTTCAACGATGTCCACCACGAAAGGCAACGGCAATTTGCCTTCCTCTTTCAACAAATCGCCAAGCGAAGCGCCATCCAGATACTCCATCACCAGATAGGCGAATTGATTTTTATCCACGACGGTTACGCCGAAATCTGTGACATTGACCACATTCGGATGGCGCAAACGCCCGGCGGCTTCGGCTTCACGACGAAAGCGTTCGCCGACCTCTTCATTCGCCATAAATTGCGGCGCAATGACTTTGAGCGCCACCGGTCGTTTGGTGCCGAGATGGGTCGCCAGAAAGACCGCCCCCATACCGCCCTGACCGAGCAATTTATCAAGGTAGTATTTGCCATCCAGCGTTTGCCCAATGAGTGTCGTCAACATAAATGTTGAGTGTTTATATCACACTGAATGACAGAGAGAAATCCGTCGCAGGGCTTAATAGCGGTTCATTTACTCAGAGGCGGGTCCGGCTCCGGGCGGGCATCAATCCAGCCGAAACAATTGGCCGACCCGCATTGACAGGCAAAATTCCAGGGCGATGCCGGAATCGGATGGAGCAAATAATTGAAAGTGATTTCTTCTCCGGTAAGATTGTCGCGCAGCGCCAGCAACATCCCTTCCTCATTGAAAGAGGCGCTGGGGTCGCAAGAATGATTGGTCGCGTGAATCGGTTTGATTGCTTCAGACCAGTAATCGAAAGGATAAATCTCTTCTCCGGTTTTGAAGTCGCGACCTGCAAAAAGTCCAACGCCTTTATCACCGAGCTTACGAATTTCAAAACACTCAGCGTTGCAGGTGATGGTGTCTGGGTAATTGGTCATCGCTTTAGAGTCTAACAGATTGAGCCGCTGGATGGTCGCGAGATTTGCTTACCTATTTTTTCTCCCACTGGCCGGCGAGGAAAGCCATCGCGGTTTCGATAAACCGCGCGCTCATCTCCATAAAAATCGGGCCGTGTCCGCCGGCGGGAATAATCCAGAGATACGCCTGGGGAATCGCTTTATACATCTCTAAGGCCAGGGTCACCGGATAAAAGGGGTCGCGGTCGCCATGGACAATTAAAGTTTTTGCTTGAATGGTGGCCAGCTTGGGCGGCGTAAAATTCATGTCATCATAGCTATCTTTGAATTCGTGCGCCTGGGTCCACAACCGGCGAATCTGCTCATCGCCATGATGGTGCCATTCGCGCATCAATTGCCACTCTTCTTCGGTGTGATTGGCCGGGGTCATCTGGCACATGAGTCCGCGCGCCTCGAAGGGGAAGTAGGGAGCGGCGCTGACCATCACCATCGCCTCTAAACTGTTTGGGCGCTGCGTCGCCATATGCAACAAGGTTTTCGCGCCGCCGCTTAGTCCCACAGCTTTACAGGTCTGAATTCCTAAGCGGTCGAGCAAGGCCAGCACATCAAGCCCCGATTGTCGAAAAGTAAAATCGTTTAACGGATTGGTCGAACGCCCGTGTCCGCGCAAATCGGGAATGATGAGCTGATAGGCTTTTGAAAATTCAGGCATAAACGATTGCCAGTTTTTGCCGCAACCGCTAAACCCATGCAAAAGTACGAGGGGTTCGCCCTGCCCGTAGGTTTCAAAGTACATCTCCATGCCGTTAAGGCTAATGATTTGCCCGGCCGTTGAATCAGTTTTCATTCACGACTCCTTAAATTGAACAGGTCGTTTATTTGAGTTTTTCATATTCCTGCTTTGCTGCTTGTCGGATGGGTAAATCAGCATCCGCGGTTTTCCATCAGGCAAAGAGATCTTTATAAGCGCGGCGCGCTTTCACCTGGTCGCCGCTTACGCTGGCGGCGCGTGCCAGCCAGCGACTGGCGAGCGGATAAAGTTGCGTCCAGGTCGGTAGCGACCAACTCCTGTGCGTGAGCATCTTTTGAAATTCGGCTTCCGGCTCCCGCGCCTTTTCGCAAATAGCCAGCCCGCGCCAATAGGACCGCTTAAGCCATACAGCTAAAGCGGTAGCCGGGTTGACTTAAAAACGCTGTCCTGACCCGCCAGTTTTTAGCTTTAATTGATTTGCTGTCGAAAGTAGTTTCATTTGGATTTCCCTGTTACCCAACTTCAGTTCGTATAATTTCCGCAACGATAGTTTCCCTTTTAACCCCAGGGATCAAGATACGCAAAACTCGGCACGCTTAATTTAACTCACCTGGCGATCGTTGTCGTGATTAATTTCCCACAAATTAAGAGGGCTTATTTTGTAAGCCTCGTCTGTCGTACCTACTTCAATATGTAGGCAGACATCATAATCGAAGACAAAGATTCCTTCAATTTTGAAATTGATTTGGGGATACGGATTTATTATTAACTTTCCATATCGAGCCCGCTTACGCGGACGACAGAATAGAGCCCAGTGCATCAGCGCTGGGTAGAGGGTTAGCAAAAGTCTTAAGCCCGTGAAACGGGCGACAGCAGCCGATTCTGTGTCTTTTTGATATTCATTCTGTAATAAATAGCCTGGGATGTTGGCGGATAAAATTTTTTTGAAGTGTATCGAATTCTTTTGCTAGGACATACCATTCATCATCGCACATTCCCAAATTGGTTATTTTGTAAGTCAGCGAAATAGATTCCAGAGTTCGGTCTTTATAAAGTTCCTGCAAAGCTTCATTGCTCTTTTCTTGTTCATGTATTTTTAAGGCTTTACGAAATATTATTAAGTGAAGGTTTGCACCTATTCTCTTTAATGCAGCAATTTGAAATTCTGCGTAACTGTTACCGCCATTAACAAAGTATTGATTGAACCCCCCATTAGTTACTTCATTATTTAAGATGTTGACAACATAAATGATTTCGTACCCAACCGGTAAAGTCGCAAAAATGTCGAAACGGCGATCGTCGTCCTTGCCGATTTTGAGCCAAATAAAATTCCAGATTAAATCTGGCAATTCATCATCAGGGGTAGAATTAAAGATTTCCTGCGTGATTTTCTCTGGCGTTGATTTATGCTTAGGCTTTTTCATACAACTTTAGCCTTACAGGTTTTTCAAATAAGCAATAGCAAACTACTCCCACTCAATGGTTGATGGGGGTTTGGAACTGATGTCATAGACGACGCGGTTGATGCCTTTGACTTCGCTGACAATTCTCGATGAAATGCGTTGTAAAACTTCATAAGGCAAGCGCACCCAATCGGCCGTCATGCCGTCTACGGAATCAACGGCGCGAATCGCCACAGCGTTCTCGTAGGTTCGCAGATCGCCCATCACCCCAACCGTCGAAATCGGCAACAAGACGGCGAAACTCTGCCAGATCTTTTCATATAAATCGGCGCGGCGGATCTCTTCGGTGACAATCGCATCGGCTGCCTGCAACAGCGCCACTCTATCGGCCGTCACCTCGCCCAGTATGCGAACCGCTAGCCCCGGGCCGGGAAACGGCTGCCGCGAAATAATCTCTTCCGGCAGTCCCAATTCGCGACCGACTCTGCGCACCTCGTCTTTGAATAACTCGCGCAAAGGCTCGACCAGTTTCAAGTGCATCTTTTCCGGCAGGCCGCCGACATTGTGATGCGATTTAATGACCGCCGATGGGCCCTTGACCGACACCGATTCAATCACATCCGGGTAGAGCGTGCCTTGCACCAGAAAATCTACCTTGCCCAGTTTGTTGGCTTCTTCCTGAAAGACTTCAATGAATTCGTTACCGATGATTTTGCGTTTCTGTTCGGGGTCGGCAACGCCTGCGAGGTTGCCTAAAAATCGTTCGCCGGCCGCGACGCCTATGACATTGAGGTGCATCTCTTGATAGGCTTCGAGCACCTGCTCGAATTCGCTTTGGCGCAGCACCCCATTATCTACAAAGATACAGGTTTGCCTGTCGCCAATGGCGCGCGCCACCAGCGCTGCGGCGACCGATGAATCCACGCCGCCCGATAGTCCGCAAACCGCATGACCGTCCTGCACTTGAGCGCGAATCTGCGCCACTGCGGTTTCGATAAAGGAAGCCATCGTCCAATCGCAGCGCAAGCCGCAGACGTTGACCAGAAAATTCTTCAAGACCTCTTTGCCTAAAGGGGTGTGGGCCACTTCCGGGTGAAATTGAATGCCGTAAAGCTGACGCGACACGTCTTCAACCGCGCCGATGGCGGCCTCGGTCACCGCCGTAATCGTAAAGCCATCGGGCGGACGACTGACATAATCGCCGTGACTCATCCAGACTTTGAAACACTCGGGCAAATCTTTGAGCAACAAACTCTCGGACTGTTTTTCGATTTCCGCATAACCATATTCGCGGCGGTTCGATGGTTTGACTTCGCCGCCCAAAAAGTAAGCCAGGAGTTGCACGCCATAACAGATACCGAGGACCGGAACGCCGAGGTCGAGCACAGCGCGGTCCGGGTGCGGCGCGCCTTCTTCATAGACCGATGAAGGGCCGCCCGAAAGAATTAAGGCGCGTGGCGCTTTCTGTTTGATGACTTCGATTGAGGTGTTGAAGGGAACGATTTCGGAATAGACGCCAATCTCGCGTATGCGACGGGCGATGAGCTGCGTATATTGTGAACCGAAATCGAGGACCAGAACTGTTTCGTGATTTGCTGTCATAACTTGAGCGAGATTATAGGAAGGCTTGCGAGTGAGTGTAAAGCGATGACCGATACAAGCAAAGATAAGAGGTGAGTGCCTGAGGCAAATTTTGCGGGCTATTTGTTGCAGCTTTGATGGGCAGAAGGCATGAAATCTTCTGCCCATCAAAGCCGCAAAGCCGCTTTAACTGTTAACGAATGGTGCAAACATCAATCGCCGCTTTCGGCAGTGATTTCCAATTTCTCTTTCTCGGCCTGGGCTTTGCGTCGCCGCCCAAAGACCGCTTTGATGGGATGAATCAACGGCATCATGGCGGCTCCCAATTTACGCGCCCAAGCCAGTTCAGCTAAATCATCCAGCAACGAATAGGCGACCGGCGTCACAATGAGCGTCAACAACAAACAGAGGCTTTGCCCGCCGATAACCACAACGGCAATGGCGCGGCGTTCATCGGCGCCCGGTCCGGTGCCTAAAGCGAGCGGCAACATACCGGCAACCAAGGCCAGCGTGGTCATCAAAATCGGACGAAAACGGTCGCGGTTTGCTTGAATGATGGCGTTGAAGCGTTCCATACCCTGCGCCCGCAGATTGTTCATGTGGTCAATCTGCAAAATGGAGTTTTTCTTCACCACGCCGAACAAAACCAGAATGCCAAGCGCCGAATAGAGATTCAACGTGTTATTGGTTCCCCACAGTGAAATCAAGGCGAAGGGGATAGAAAGCGGCAGAGAAAGTAAAATCGTAAACGGGTGAACAATGCTCTCGAATTGCGATGCCAAAATCATGTACATAAACACAATCGAGAGCATAAAGGCCCAGATGAATTCCTGAAAGGTGACTTCTAATTCCTTAGCGCGCCCCGAAACCGCTGTCGAATAGGTGGACGGCAAATTCATCTTTGCGACTTCCTGTCTGAGCGCTTCAATGCGGTCGGCCAGGGCATAACCGGGCGCCACCGAAGCGCGCAAACTGATTTGTCGTTGACGGTCGAGCCGGTCAATGCGCGACGGCGCTCTATCGTTTTTGAGTTCAACCAGATTATCCAGGCGCACCAGTCCGCCACCTTGACGCGGCACATAAAGGCGCGAAATCGTATCAATGTTATTGCGCTCGCCTTCGCGGACACGCAGTTGCACATCGTAATCATCATTGACGACATTGTCGTGAAAGCGCGAAACCTGTTGGTCGCCGCCAACCATCAAACGCAACGCCGAAGCAATGTCGGACGTAGACACGCCCAAATCGGCGGCGCGTTCGCGGTTGATGTGAACCTGCAATTCCGGCTTATCCAGTTTTAATGTCGTATCCGCGTCAACGATACCCAGTTCCTGAGATTTTTCGCGGAGTTGTTCGGCATAGTTAAACAGCGCTTCCAGTTCGGGCCCGCGAATCGCAAAGTCAATCTCCGCGTTGCCGCCGCCTAAATTGATGGTTTGCCCGTTACGAACCGAACTGCGTAAGTCTTTATACTTTCGTAAACGATTGCGCAGTTCCGTCATCACTTCGCGCTGTGAATAATTGCCTTTGAAGGCCGCAAGCGGAGACCCGCTGATGAGGCCTTTCCACAGGCGCGTCAAAGAGAAGGTGCGCTCTTCAATGGGCACGATACGCACATACGCGCTGCCGTTATTGACCCCGCCACCGAATCCGCCGCCCGCCGAAGCCAGCACGATTTGTACACCGGGGGTGTTGATAATCTCTTTTTCGATGACCTTCATGGTTTCGTTCATCGCCGTCACACTGGTGCCTTCGCGGGCGGTGACGTTGACATCAAATTCCGATTCATCAACATCAGAAGGGATATAATCCTGACGAACAATTCCATAAAGCGGCACGGAAGAGAAGATAACTAAAAGTCCCAGCGTCGCAACCGCCACGCGATGATGCATGGCGAAGGTGAGCAACTTGGTATAAATGCGGTCTAACCATCCGTAAAACCCGCCGCGTGATTTGGCTTCGTGATGCTTGCTCGCTTCCACGTCTTCAGTTCTTAACAGTCGCGCGCTCATCATTGGTGTGAGCGTAAACGACACCAGCAAACTCACCATAATAGCGACGGCTGCGGTGATCCCGAATTGATAAAGAAAGCGCCCCGAAATGCTCGACATGAAAGAAACCGGCAGAAAGATGACGACCAGACTGAGGGTCGTCGCCATCACCGCGAGACCGATTTCAGCGGTCGCTTCTTTGGCTGCCTGAAATGGGCGCATCTTTTTTTCTTCAACAAAACGATAGATGTTTTCCAGCACCACAATGGCGTCGTCAATCACCACCCCGACCATCAATACCAGCGCCAGCATGGTGACTGAATTGAGCGTAAAATCCAGCGCTTTCATCATGCCGAAGGTCGCCACCACCGACGCCGGAATCGCAATACCGGCGATGATCGTCGAACGCCAACTGCGCATAAACAGCAACACCACGATGCAAGCGAGAATACTGCCGAGAACCAGGTGCAGGGTAATTTCATGAAGCGCCGCATCAATGTAGCGCGACTGGTCGCGGATAACTTCTACTTTCATATCGGCAGGAATTTGATTCGCTACCCGCGCCAGATTTTCTTTGACGGAACGGATGACCTCGATGGTGTTGGCGCCGGTTTGACGACGAATTTCCAGCGACACGGTCGGCACACCGTTCAAGCGCGCCAGGGTGCGTTGTTCTTTCGTTCCGTCTTCAACCGTGCCGATGTCGCGTATATGAATCGGCGCGCCGTTGACGGTTGCCACCACAATGTCTGCGAAAGCTTCGGCGTTATTCAATCGCCCAAGGGTCCGCAGCGTCTGTTCAACATTGGTGCCGGTGACATTGCCGCCCGGGATATCGGCGTTCTGGCGCGCAATGGCATCACGCACGGTGTTAACCGGGATTTGATAGGCGGCCAGACGGTCGGCATCAATCCATACATTGATGGCGCGATTCAGGCCACCGAGGATTTGCACTTCGCCGACCCCTGTGGAGCGTTCAAGTTGAGGACGAATAACTTTATCGGCAATCTCCGTAAGTTCGCGTACCGAGCGCTGGCCGGAAAGCGCGATGCTGATGACAGCGCCGGAATCACTGTTGAACTTAGATACAATGGGCGGGTCGGTGTCATCCGGAAGTTGACGAATGACGCCGGCAACCCGGTCGCGCACATCCTGGGCGGCGGTTTCAATATCGGTATCGAGGCTGAAAGTGGCAATCACAAATGAATTTCCGGCATTGGAAACCGAGCGCAATTCCTGAACCCCGGCGACGGTGTTAACGGTCTCTTCAATCTTGTCGGAAATTTCGGTTTCCATCTCTTCAGGCGAGGCGCCCGGAAGAGAGGTGCGAACCGTAACGGAAGGACGGTCAAAGGCCGGGAATCGGTCAATGCCTAACCGATAATAACTGGCCGCGCCAATCACGACGAGCGCGAGAATAATCATCGCGGCAAATACCGGACGCTTAATACATATATCTGCGAGCTTCTGCATAACTTTAATTAGTGCTGAGGACTGAACTTCAGAAAGTATGAAGGATGAACGATGAATGATGAATTACTGAGGAACTCTTTTGTTCATCGTTCATCCTTCATATTTCATCGTTTCCGCAACGCAGTCCTTTCTACTCAGTAATAGTGATCGGTTGACCGGTTTGCAGATTGCCGGGTTGCACGACAATCATATCACCTGATTTAACTCCCGATAAGACTTCAACCCATTGCTCGGCGCGCCGACCAAGGGTGACGGGTTTCTCCTGAGCCTTGCCATCTTGAATGGTGATGACTTTATCAATACCGGCAAAAGAGACAATCGAATCGGCCGGCACCGCGATCGCCATATTATTCGGATTGAGGACGACTTTAGCCGTGGCAAAGGCGCCGGGTTTCAACTGCCCGTTGTTTTTGACTTCGGCCTCAACCATCAGCACGCGGTTTTGCGCTAAAATCGCCGGGCTGATGCGTTTGATAACGCCGCTATAAACATTGGCGTTGCCTTCGACGGTGACCCGAACCAGTTGTCCTTTTTGCACATCGCGCGAATCCCGTTCGGGCACTTCGGCCTGCAATCTGAGCGGGTCAATCTTGACGACCTTAACCACCGGAGCGCCGGATGCAACAAATTCGCCCAGACTTGCCGTGCGTTCCTGAATAATGCCATCAAAAGGCGCGCGGATGGTGGTGTCGGCGAGACGTTGACGGGCGATATTGACTTCGGATTTACGCTGCAGAAGAACCCCTTGACGGTTGCGAATCTCTTCTTCGGCATCCTGATAGCGACTGAGCGCGACTTTATAATCGGCTTCCGCCTGATCCATCTGGGACCGGGAAATTACCCCTTGTTGAAGAAGCGATGCCATACGCTTGCGCGTCGCTTCGGCCTGATCTAAAACCGCTTTTGCCTGGCGAACCGTTCCGGTCTCTTCAATCCGTACGCGTTCATCATCGCTCGTTGGGTCAAGTCCGAGGCGGGCGCGCGCCTGTGCCAGAGAGGCTTCGGCTTGTTGAAGCGCGAGTTGCGCATCACGCTTTTCGAGTTCGGCAATCACCTGACCTTTCGCAACCGGGCTACCTAAATCCACGGGCAGCGAATTGATACGACCGGCAATTTTGGCGCTGATGGTTGCCTCTTCATAGGCCGCAAGGGTGCCGGTCACGGTAATCGCATTCTCCATCGGCACATCCGTAACTTTGGTGATTTTCACCGGCCTGGGCTCGCTGCTGGCAGTTTGTCTGGCCGAAACCGGATAGCCACTTTTACAAGCTGATGAGGTAAAGGAGAGGAGAGCACAGAGAGCAAAAACAGGTAGTAATGCGGCGCTGTGAGAAGAAAAAACTTTATTAATCAATTTCATCATCGCAATATAAATTTAGGGGGTGTTAACTAATTTGCTGCTATTACTTTAGTAAATAAAAATCGGCCTCACAAGTTCATACGTGGCGACCCTGCTATGCGTTACAGACATTTGTAGCGCAGCAAAACAAAAGAGCTCGAGAAAAAATTGCTCCACCGCAACCGGGTTAAACGCTCGTTGTGCCCCTTTCGGTTACCTGGCGCGCAAAGACCCTGGCGAAATGCTGGCTTGTGCGTTCGGCTACTTCTTCTAAAGCGACGCTTCGGCCGAGAAGTTTTGCGATTGAAGTCACCCCTTTATCGGGGATGCCGCAAGGCACAATCATCTGAAAATAGCGCAAATCCGTATTGACGTTGAGCGCAAATCCATGGCTGGTAATCCATCGCGCAATGCGTACGCCGATGGCAGCGATTTTCTCGTTGCCAACCCAAACCCCTGTGAGCCCTTGGATGCGCGCGCCTTCGATGCCATATTCGGCAATCGTGTGAATCAACACCTCTTCGAGATCGCGCACATAACGATGCACATCCTGGCGGTCCGGTTTGAGGTTGATAATCGGATAACCGACGAGTTGCCCTTCGCCGTGATAGGTGACATCGCCGCCGCGCCCGATGTCGTAAACTTCGATGCCTTGGGCTGCAAGGTCTGTCGGACTCGCTAAGATATGCGAGGCTTTGGCGCTTCGCCCCAGCGTGAAGACGTGATCATGCTCAAGTAAAAATAATCGTTCGTTGCCGCGGCCTTCCTTAAGCGCTTCGACGGCGCGCGTTTGTATGGCGAGTCCTTCCTCATAAGGTACGCGACCAAGATATTGAACTTCACAAATAGGGCGCTCGGTTGATGCCTGATTCGCTGCTGTTTCCATCACTAGCAATTCTAACCGTCAGGTGTGCAAGATGAAATAGAAGTTGCGCAGACAAATCCAGACCGCTAGGTCACCGCGCCCCTCGGCTCTCAGGCCCAGCGACTTTTCTCGGCCGCTATTACTCTGTTATTTCCCAATCTTGATTTGCTATACTCTGAGCCTCTTGAAACAGCTCATTCAATCTGGAGAAGGAAAGTATGAAAATCCGTTGGCTCGCTATCTTTATCTTTTTTCTAACCGCTTTATTGTCGGTCAATTTTAAATCTTCGACGTGGGCGCAAAGCCCGAATGCTGTGGCAAAGATTGCCCCCTGGGTGCTTGAACATACCACCGATAATAAGGACGCAGAATTTCTTGTCGTGCTGGTTGACCAGGCGGATTTGAGCGGCGCCACGGCGCTACAAACCAAAGAAGAGAAGGGGCGCTTTGTCTATCACACGCTTTACAACAAAGCGCTGGCGACACAAAAACCGATTCTCGATTGGCTCACGCAAAATCGGATTGAGCATCGCGCCTTTTACATCGTCAATATGATTTGGGTAAAAGGCAATTTCAATGTTGCGCTGGCGCTTGCCTTGCGCGCCGATGTCGAGCGCATTGAAGGCAATCCGGTTGTCCATAACCAAATTGAACTTCCTGAAGCGGGCGAGGTAAAGCAACCGCAAGTCGTCACCGCCATTGAACCCGGCATCTCTTACTCAAAAGCAGACCAGGTCTGGGCAATGGGTTTTACGGGGCAGGGAATTGTCATTGGGGCTGCCGACACCGGGCATCGCTGGGATCACACGGCGCTCAAGAATCACTATCGCGGATGGAACGGCGCGACGGCCGACCATAATTTTAACTGGCACGACAGCATTCATTCCGGCGGCGGGTCTTGCGGCGCAAATTCCACACAACCGTGCGATGACCAGGGTCATGGCACACATACCGTCGGAACGGCTACCGGCGACGATGGCGCGGGCAATCAAATCGGCATGGCTCCCGGCGCAAAATGGATTAGTTGTCGCAATATGGATCAAGGCAACGGTACGCCTGCAACTTATATTGAATGCTTTGAGTTCTTCCTCGCGCCTTATCCACTCGGCGGCACACCGGCGCAGGGCGATCCGACAAAAGCCCCGGACCTGACGACCAATTCGTGGGGTTGTCCGCCATCGGAAGGTTGCTCTCCGGCCTCCTTGCAAGCGGCCATTGCCGCGCAACGCGCCGCCGGTATTGTCACGGTTGTTTCAGCGGGCAATTCCGGTTCGGGTTGTTCAACCGTATCAGACCCGCCATCAATCTATGCCGAATCATTTACGGTTGGCGCCTTAAACACCGGAACGGATGGCATTGCTTCGTTCAGCAGCCGCGGTCCAGTAATCGTTGATGGCAGCAATCGCCAGAAGCCCGATATTGCAGCTCCGGGTACGAATACCCGTTCGAGCACCCGGACCAGCACCACCTCTTATGGCAGTCTGAGCGGCACCTCAATGGCCGGACCTCATGTTGCCGGCGCAATTGCGCTGGTATTATCGGCGCAACCCAGTCTTCGCGGACAGGTCTCAATTATTGAAAATATCCTGAAAGATGCAGCCGTAGATATTGCTTCAACTTCCTGTAGCAGCAGTGGCACGCCCAACAATGTCTTCGGTCATGGACGTCTGGATGCGAAAGCGGCGGCCGGTATCGCTTTGACGACCTTTTCACCCCGAAGCGCAGCCTTCAGCTCGGCAGGCGGCGATGGCCTGCTCGCGGTATCGGCTCCGGCAGGAACTGCCTGGACGGCGGTGAGCAATGATAGCTGGATTATCATCACCGCGGGCGACAGCGGCACCGGCAATGGCACAGTCTTCTATTCCGTAAGAGACAATTTCGGTACGGGACTTCGCACCGGAACGATTACCATTGCGCATCGCCAGTACACCGTGCGTCAGGAAGGCACGACGACCGGCGGTTGCACGACCAACATCATGCCGACGGCGCAAACCTTTACGGCGCTCGGAGGCAGTGGAACGATTAATGTGGCGGCCGGTGAAACCTGCATTTGGGCGGCGGCGAGTAACACCGGTTGGGTCAATATAACTTCGGATAACAGCGGTGTAGGTAGCGGGACCGTGACGTTTTCCGTGAGCGCCAATGCGAGCGGCATTCCGCGCAAATCTACTATTACGGTTGCCGGAAAACCCTTTTCTATCAAGCAAAAATGATTAGCCGTAGATGGGGAGCTTGATGCCCGGAGAACCTTCAGAGAAGAGAGCCGCTGGCTGAGCGGAATACTGAAGGGTGGAGGGAGCCAGGCTCGTAGGGGAAAACCACTGGGCTCAGGGTGTCCCAAAGACTGCCAGAACCGTCAGGCTCGTAATGGAAAACCACCGGGCTCATGCTCAGGGCTCAGCTTCCCCGCTGATGGCGCGGATGGAGCGGGTAAACGCGGATGCCTGAGCCATAAAAATCCGCGTTCACCGGCCGCCTCCGCCCGATCAGCGGGGAAGCTCACCGTGAACATCTGACTCGTTGATTTTCCTTGAGCCCGCTCACCCTTACTCCCGCCGCTCGCTGAGGTTGCCTGAGTCCGCTCGCTTCCAACAGACCTTTCTTACACATTCTTCAACCTCTTCCATGAGCTGGAAAATTCAAGCGGCTAACGAATTTCGTTCGTTAGCCGCTGAATGTTTTAACAAGCCGGGTGTTTAGATGGCGCCGAGTGCTCAATTGATTGGCGGGAACTCAGGGATTTGATTATTTTCGCGCGCCGCTTTTTCATCTAGCGCCGTCAGCACGGAAGGCGCAAAGGCCGAATAACTCTCTCTTCCTTTTGCTGAATTGGTGCCAATGCCGCCGGGCGCCGGCAGCAGCCAGCGATTGACCAGACTCAGACAATCGGCAGTGAGTTGCGGAAACAGCGCGTTGAGCTTTACCGCCAGCCAGGCTTGCGGCGAAAGAATGATTTCGGCATCGCCGCGTTTGCAAGCCGCGACAATTTGTCGGGCGGCGCTTTCGGCGCTGATAGACGTGAGCGGCGATGAATCGCTGATGCTAAACCAGGCGAACTCCGATTGATTTTGCCCTTTGAAATTGGCATTGCGTGGACTCCCCGTCCGCATCAGGCCCGGACATACGGTGGTGACCACGACGCCGTCTTTTCTCAGTTCCGCATTCAACCCTGATGACAAGCCGACAAGGGCGAACTTGCTGGCCGAATAGGGCAGCAGATGCGGCACACTGATTTTGCCGCCAATTGAGGCAATGTTGACAATGTGCCCTTCACCGCGCGCCCGCATTTCGGGATAGATTGCCAGTATCGAATAGAGCGCGGCCCAGAAATTTGTGTCCATCGCCTTTTCATAATCTGCAATAGTCATGGCTTCGACAGGGCCGACACTGATGGTGCCGGCGTTATTGACCAGCACATCAATCTGCCCAAAGCGATGGCGCACGCTTTGCACCATCTCGGCGATTTGGAATTGGCTGGTGACGTCGCAGGTTACTGTAAAGACATTGGCGCTATATTTCATTAAATCATCATAAGCTCTTTCGAGTTCGTCTTCATCACGCGCACAGATGGCGACGCGCGCCCCTTCGCGCAAGAATTCGCGCGCCATCACCAGGCCGAGCCCGCGCGAACCGCCGGTGATTAACACCGTCTTGCCGCGAAGATCATACTGCAAAAATTTTTTGGTTAAAGCGCGCGTCGCCAGAACGGCGCCGACTCCGGCCGCCGTCCACCATAGGCCACTGGACTCTCGCCTTTTGCGCCTGGTGTTTGACAGCAGATAACTTTTAATCGCTTTTTTGATAATCAGACTTTTCAAACTCATAGTTCACCTTTTAGGGCTTCATTACAATTTTGATACAGGTATCGGCTTTTTCACTGAAGACCTCGTAGCCCTTTGCGGCATCTTCAAGATTCAATCGGTGGGTGATAACAAACGAAGGGTCTATTTCGCCTTTGGCAATTCTCACCAGCAGCGGTTGCAAGTAGCGATGCACATGAGTTTGCCCCATTTTAAACGTCAACCCTTTATGAAATGCCGCGCCGAGCGGAACCTTATCGAGAAAGCCGCCATAGACGCCGGGAATGGAAACGGTGCCGCCTTTGCGACAACAATGAATCGCCTGTCTGAGCGCGTGCAGGCGGTCGGTGGTCATAAACATCGCGGCTTTCACGCGGTCATAAATCGCATCGGGACTGCTGCCGTGTGCTTCAAGCCCAACCGCATCAATGCAGGCATCGGGTCCTAGCCCGCCGGTCTTCTCTTTCAATACCTCGAAGACATCCGTATCCGCGAAGTTAAGGGTTTCGGCTTTACCTTCGACCTCCGCCATACGTAAACGCTCGGGCACCTGGTCAATGGCAATGACGCGCTCTGCGCCAAGCATATAGGCGCTTTTGATGGCAAATTGCCCGACCGGACCACAGCCCCAGACGGCAACCGTATCGCCCGCCTGAATATTGCAATTTTCGGCAGCCATAAAGCCGGTCGGAAAAATATCCGACAAAAATAGAACCTGTTCATCGGAAAGCGATTCGGGAATTTTAATGGGACCAATATCAGCAAAGGGCACGCGGACGTATTCGGCTTGTCCGCCCGCGTACCCTCCCATCATATGCGAATAACCGAAAAGCCCCGCCGCCGAAAATCCATAAAGGGTCTCAGCCATTTTTGCGTTCGGGTTCGAGTTATCACATAGCGAAAACATTTGCCGTTCGCAGAAAAAACAACGCCCGCAGGAAATGGTGAATGGGACAACGACGCGATCACCTTTCTGTAAATTTTTTACCTCTCGACCGACTTCAACGACGACGCCCATAAATTCGTGCCCGAGAATGTCGCCTTTCTCCATCGTCGGAATATAGCCGTCGTAAAGATGCAGGTCGGAACCGCAGATTGCCGTCGTGGTAATTTTGATAATGGCATCGCGCGGGTTGATGATTTTAGGTTCAGGGACATCCATCACACGGACATCATATTTTCCGTACCAACAAAGTGCTTTCATAAGGCCTCGTTAAATTTGGTTAAAAGAGAGAGCCCGGAAGCCGGATTTTTAAGTCCGGCTTCGGCTCGCTTTTATTTGGATAAGCATGAGGGCGAGAGCAAGCCTTAGGTCCGCCCGAATCCATAGGGGCTGTGAGATTTCCTTCGCCGCCTACTATCCGGGCAAGCACAAGCCTTGCTCTTTGCCCTGAAGGTTGCACAGCAGGTTTGCTAATCTGTCGCGCCTGGCGTTCAGATCAACTGCCTTACCTGCCATGCGACAGAATCAACTCCGGCGCCTGGTCGCCTTCAAATTGAGAAGTCTGGGTTTGAACTGTTCTCGTCGCCCCTCTTTTTACCGACGGTTCTTGTTTCCGGGCTTCTCTTGCTGATGGTTGCCCATTGGTTGAAGGGATTTCTCCAGATTCCATTAACTGTTTAAAACGGCGCAAATCATCGCGGATTTGTTGACCCGGCTCTTCGCCAAACAATTTCGCGATGTTCATGCCGAGCAGACCGCCCGGCGCGCCATAATTGATTTCCGCCTTAACAATGGTTCCGCGTCCGTCAGGGGCTGCGATAAATTGAACCGAACCGGCATTGTCAATGGTTGCGCCTTCGAGCGACCGCCAGGCGATGAGTTCATTCTCTTTTTCATTGATAATCTGCGCGTCCCATTCGACGGTCATTCCGGCCGGGGCTTTCACCACCCAATGCGAAAGGTTGTTATCCAGTACTTGAACCGATTCGAGATGCTTCATAAAGCGCGGCAGATTTTCAAAATTCCGCCAGAATTGATAAAGCTCCATCGGCGAGTGGTTAATCGTTACGCTCTGTTCAACCTTAATGCCTTCGCCGTGCTTGACGCTGGTGCGCGCCCCCTTGCCGGCCGCGGTATTTATTTTCAAGCCGTCATAGACATAACAATGTCCGGTCAGCCCTCGGTGGAGCAAACCACTACCCAGTAGCACCAGCGAAATGCCACACCAGCCGCCCTGTTTCAAACCCAAAATCGCCAGCGCGCCGCCAGCGACACTCGAAACCTTGCGTTCCGCGCCATTAATATTGACGCGGCTGTCATGGGCAGGCGATTTTTTGTAAAGGTCGTATATGGGTGGAATGCCTTCCTGTAATTTCCCGTAAAGTTCTTTTTTGGTTGCTGCCATCCTTAGAATCTCCCTATCGAAACCGAAACATTGCCTCACCATCTGTTTCGGGCTTCGAACTGTTTAATTTGGTGTTAAATTTTCTGCCGCTTGAGAAGGTTGATTTCCATATAAGTCATGCATCAAAACCGATGATAAATTATTCTCTGATATTTTATGATTTGCTCGTTCTGTCATAACGACTTCTCTGCGCAACCGAAAAGCGGG
>JBIOWC010000225.1:0-6398 GCA_044868105.1 Blastocatellia bacterium | reverse complement strand
TCGGCGTTTACCAGAATGCCGGCGGCGCGGTATTCGTCATCAATCTGGCGTTGATTTAAAGTCTTCGCCGCCGCCGCGCGCGACATTCTGCGCCTATTCCGTCAATCACGGGGCGGGGCGCAGAATGTCGCGCGCGGCGGCGGCGAAGACTTTAAATCAACGCCAGATTGATGACGAATACCGCGCCGCCGGCATTCTGGTAAACGCCGACGGGCGCGTGCCGATTGATGAATCGGCACGCTGTTATAAATCGGCCGAAGAGGTCGTCGCGGCGGTCGTCGGCGCTCGTCTGGCGAAGATTGAATACACGCTCTTTCCGCTCGCCTCCTTAAAAGGCACGGAAGGGACCCGCGCGAAAAAGTTCAAGAAACGCGGCAAAGAACATTCAAGCAAGCACTACTAATCAAGTGGTGCTTGCTAGTTTTTTATTCGCCTGAGCGGAGGCCGGGAAAAGCAAGCGGCTATAGAAAAAGCCGCTTCGTTCGATATGAAAAACGCTCTGCCAGGATTGAAGGTGTAATGATTCAGTCCCAAACCGTGCGCTGAAGATAGGGCAAAGCGCGCCGGGTTTTTAAGCCTCCGGGGTTAGTCTCTATGAACATTCATCGCTTAACGTGGTCAACAAACTGACACAAAAGTTCAGCCCAGGCTTACATTTTTTGCAGGGATAAATTGGAATTTGATTTGCCCGGTTCGTTCAAGGCAAATTGATTAGGTGATTCGTTCACATTGACTGTATGAAAAAATTCACTTTTACCTTATTTACCGATTTGTCGAGGGCCAGGCAAAACAAATTTTTATTTTTATGCACCAAGCTCACCCGTTTGGGCAAGCCGCTTAAGCGCGGATAGCAATTCTTGAATTACCTCCCTGAATTTAAGCAAATGGCTCCACAAGACGGCACATCATTTGCTCCTCATCTAGCGGATAAGCGTTGCCTTTCGTCCCCTTCTCAAGTTAACACCGGGCAGTAGCCATTTTACGAGTCGCTGAAATGATCGCTGCCCTGGGCTTTTTTATAATTTAATTAATCGTTTGGAATTATCTGCAATGTCCCAAACCCATCATCCATCGCGAAGCAAAGTGCCGTTATTGAAATTCGCATGTGATTGGAGTTGTAAATTGACGCTCGGGTTGGGCGCCTTTGTCTTGCTCTACATTGTCTGGACATTTTTTGAATGGGGCGGGGAAAAATATAAAGTTCTCATCTCTTATCTGGGGTTTCTGCCGCTTGGCATCATCTCCTTCATCATTATTCTTCGCGTCTCTCTCCTGCCGACCCTCGAAAAACGCGCTCGTTGGGCCTGGCGCACCATCGCGCTGGTGGTCTTGTTGCGCGCCATTGGCAACTGGGTCGGGTTTTATACGGAAGTTATTATAGGAACGACCGCCAATACCGATTGGTCTGAAATTCCTTATATGCTCTATTACCCGGTCTTGCTGTGCGGCGTGCTGATGTTTCCCATGAAGCAAAAAGGCGGCAAGACCTGGTTGACGTTCGGGCTGGATGCGGCAAGCGTGATGCTCGGAACCGGCATGGTCATCTGGTATTTCCTGCTGCAGCCGATTGTCGCCGCGCACTACCGGAACTCCTGGGAATTGGTCGTCGCGCTCAGTTATCCGATAGGCGATCTGGCTTTGATATTCGCGATTACCGTGGTCTTGCTCCGCAATCCCGAAGATAAAGTGTCCAGTCCGCTCAATATTCTCATTCTGTCCTTGATTATCAATACGCTTGCCGATTTGGCTTTCGGCTATCTGATGTTGCAAAACGCTTACACGGGCGGCGGCCTGGTGGATGCCATGTTTATTCTGTCGTTTTATCTCATGACGGTCAGCGGGCAATATCAATACTGGCAGACGAAATATCAAAAGCAGTCATCCATCTTACCTAAATCGCCAAGCAAAATTCTCGTCCTGCTGCCTTATTCGGGAATCTTTCTCGGATATGGATTATTGCTCGGCGTCACCTTTACGGAGTGGGACGCCCAACACACCGCGCCGCTACACATCTTAATTTATTGCGCCATGGGGCTTACGGGATTGATTGTCGCGCGGCAAATTATCGCGCTGCGCGACAACGCCCGATTGCTGGCCAAACAAGCCAAACGTCGTAATGAATTGCGCTTCAGTTCACTGGTCCAAAATTCTTCCGATGTCATTATCATCACCGATATTGATATGACGATGACCTTCATCAGCTCAGCGGTTGAGCGGGTGCTCGGTTATCGAGCGGCGGCCTTAGTCGGAACCAATCTGCGGGATTTATTGCACGAAGATGATCTGCAAGAGGCGACGACATTTTTTGCCGAAGCGCTGGCCTGTCCGGGAATCACGATGCCTGGCGAATGGCGCGTTAAACACCATGACGGGTACTGGGTTTATGTCGAAAGTATCGGTAATAATCTCATCAGCGATGCCAACGTGCAGGGCATCGTCATCAATACCCGAAATGTGACGGAACGCAAAATCCTTGAAGAGCAACTCATCCATCAAGCCTTCCACGACCCGTTGACGGGGCTCGCCAATCGCGCCCTGTTTCGCGACCGCGTCGAACATGCGTTAATGCGCGTGCAAAGAGACCGGCAACCGATTACCGTCATGTTTTTAGACCTCGATAATTTCAAAACCATCAATGACAGTATGGGGCATACGGAAGGCGATTATCTGCTGACCACCATTGCCAATCGCTTGCGCAATTGTTTGCGCGCCGGCGATACCTCTGCGCGACTGGGCGGCGATGAATTTGCCATCCTGCTCGAAGATTGCGCCGATCCTGGCGAAGCGATTGCCATCGCCGAAAAAATTATCGGCGTGGTGGAAAGCCCGGTGCCGCTGCAGGGCAAGGAGGTCTTTGTCGGCATCAGCATTGGCATCAGTGTGAGTTCGACGCACGAGAGCGATGTGGATGTGTTGCTCAGAAATGCCGACACCGCCATGTACCGCGCCAAGAGTCGCGGCAAAGGCCGCTATGAACTCTTTGAGCCCAGCATGCACGAAGCCGTCCTCAATCGCCTGGAAATCGAAGCGGCTCTCAGACAGGCGCTTGAACGTCAGGAATTCACCCTGCACTATCAACCGATTGTCGAATTTAAAACCGGTCACATTATCGGCATCGAAGCCTTGATTCGCTGGCGCCATGAAACGCGCGGCATGATCTCCCCGGAAACCTTCATCCCCCTCGCCGAAGAGACCGGCTTGATTGTCCCCATCGGTAAATGGGTTCTCGAAAAGGCCTGTATACAAGGTAAAAATTGGCACGACATCTTACCGAATACCTTGACCGTTACGGTCAATCTTTCAGGAAGACAACTGCTTGAACCGAACTTTGCCGAAACGGTCGCTGAAGCGTTGCAAAAATCGGGACTGCCGCCTGAACGCCTGGTTTTAGAGATTACCGAAAGCATGATGATGTACGACACCGAGACCATGCTCAATAAATTAAATGAACTGAAAGCTATGAAAGTGCAACTGGCCATAGATGATTTCGGCATCGGCTATTCTTCGCTCAGTTACCTGCAACGCTTCCCGGTTGATATTCTCAAAATTGACCGCTCCTTTGTTGAAGCGATGAGCAAAGGCACGGACGAGGCGGCTCTTGTGCAGGCGATTATTAGCCTGGGACAAACTCTGCGTTTGAAGATTGTCGCCGAAGGCATTGAAACCCTCGAACAGATGGATATTTTGCAGGCCCTGGGTTGCGAATTGGGACAAGGATTTCATTTTTCAAAACCCATAACCCCACAACAACTCGAGAATGTCCTGAAAAGCAAATCGCCCAGCCCGCCGCCCGACACAGCCATTCCTTTACCGGAAACCCATCACAAAACGCCCGTCAATCCCCTCTATCAGTAAACCCGTTTTAGACGCTTAGGCAGTGCCGCTCATCACAAATTTTCTAATTCCCTCCTTGTCTTTTCAGCTAATTAACAGCCGATGTAAGCGTCAAAAGCAAAATCTGAGCATATTATTATCAAATTTTTTATTGCCCCAGTGCTAAGGTTATAGTTATAATGCATACGGCTTTATAAAATAGGGATATTTAAGAGGTTCTAAGATGGATATAAATCGTTTTACCGAAAAAGCACAAGCGGCGGTTCGCGCTGCACAAACGATTGCCACACGAAACAGCAACCAACAAATTGAAGTTGAGCATTTACTGCTCGCCTTGCTTGAACAGGAAGGTGGGCTGGTAGCTTCGGTTCTGGCAAAAGCGGGCGTCAATATTGATTCGCTCAGGCAAAACGTTGATGCAGAGATTGGCCGGTTTCCGAAGGTCACCGGCCCGTCGGGACCGGTTGACCAGGTCTACATCACGGCGCGTTTGAATAAAGTTTTCGTTGCCGCTGAAGATGAAGCCAAGAAATTAAAAGACGACTACATCAGCGTTGAGCATATGCTCCTGGCGATCATAGATGAAGGCGGCGCCGCTTCGCGCATCCTGAAAACCCTGGGCGCCGAACGCAAACGCATACAGGAAGTATTGAAACAGGTGCGCGGACATCAGCGCGTCACCTCGCAAAACCCCGAGGCGACTTATGAAGCCCTGGAACGCTACGGGCGCGACCTGACGAAAGCCGCCGCGCAAGGCAAGCTCGATCCGGTCATCGGTCGGGATGACGAGATTCGTCGGGTCATTCAAGTGCTCTCGCGACGCACCAAAAATAACCCGGTGCTGATTGGCGAACCGGGTGTCGGGAAGACGGCAATCGTTGAAGGCCTGGCGCAACGCATCATTCGCGGCGATGTCCCCGAAGGGTTAAAAAACAAACGGATCGTTACGCTCGATATGGGGGCGCTGGTTGCCGGGGCCAAGTATCGCGGCGAATTTGAAGAACGCCTTAAAGCGGTTTTAAAAGAAGTCCAGGAATCGGAAGGCGAAGTTATCCTCTTTATAGATGAGATGCATACCATCGTTGGGGCAGGCGCCGCCGAAGGTTCAATGGATGCGTCGAATCTGCTTAAACCAATGTTGGCGCGCGGCGAACTGCATTGCATCGGCGCGACCACCTTGGATGAATACCGCAAGCATGTCGAAAAAGACGCGGCGCTCGAACGGCGTTTTCAACCGGTGATGGTTGACCAACCGACGGTCGAAGATACGATCTCTATCTTGCGCGGACTCAGAGAACGCTATGAAGTGCATCACGGCGTACGCATCAAAGATTCGGCGCTGGTCTCGGCCGCCGTGCTGTCGCATCGCTACATCTCTGACCGCTTCCTGCCCGATAAAGCCATTGACTTGGTGGACGAAGCGGCGGCGAAGTTGCGCACCGAAATTGATTCGATGCCGGCCGAGTTGGATGAAACCTCGCGCCGCGTTATGCAACTTGAAATCGAACGCGAAGCGTTGAAGAAAGAGACGGACACGGCCTCGCAAGCGCGCCTGGAAAAGATTGAAAAAGAGGTGGCAAACTTAAAAGCCCAGGCCGATGCGCTCAAAGCGCAATGGGAATCCGAAAAAGAGTCCGTGCAAAAAGTTCGCTCGATTCGTGAAGAGATTGAGCAAACCAAAGTCGCCATCGAACAGGCCGAACGCGAATATGATTTGAATAAAGCCGCGGAGCTGCGTTACGGCAAACTGACGCAACTCGAAAAACAACTGCATGAGTATGAAGAGGGTTTGGATAAACCGAAAAGCGGCAGCCGCTTGCTGAAAGAAGAGGTTGATGAAGAGGACATTGCCGAAGTCGTCAGCCGTTGGACGGGCATTCCGGTCTCGAAACTTCTCGAAGGCGAGATGCAAAAACTGCTGTCGCTCGAAGACCATTTGCACAAACGCGTCATCGGACAGGAAGAAGCCGTCAGCGCCGTATCGGATGCGGTAATTCGCGCCCGTTCGGGTCTCAAAGACCCCAATCGTCCGATCGGTTCGTTCATCTTTTTAGGGCCGACGGGGGTCGGTAAAACCGAACTCGCCCGCGCCCTCGCCGAATTTTTATTCGATGATGAACACGCCATGATTCGCATTGATATGTCCGAGTATCAAGAGAAACATACGGTGGCCCGGCTGATTGGCGCGCCTCCGGGTTATGTCGGTTATGAGGAAGGCGGACAATTGACAGAAGCGGTGCGTCGTCGCCCGTATTCGGTTGTGCTGTTTGATGAAATTGAAAAAGCCCATCACGATGTCTTCAATGTGCTCTTGCAAATTCTCGATGACGGACGGCTCACCGACGGGCAAGGTCGCGTGGTGAATTTCAAAAACACCATCATCATTATGACCTCGAACATCGGTAGCCATCTGATTTTGGAGTATCACGGCGATACGGAGGGCGACAAGTACGAGCGCATGAAAGAGTCCGTGATGAACGAATTGCGGCATCATTTTAGACCCGAATTCTTGAATCGCGTGGATGAAACGATTGTCTTCCACTCGCTCACGGTAGAAGATTTGC
>JBIOWC010000224.1:0-21729 GCA_044868105.1 Blastocatellia bacterium | reverse complement strand
CGTCGGATTTAACCGTATGGCTTCCTGCGCTTCTTCAATAGCGCGTTCAAACTGTCCCATCTGCGCGTAATAAAAAGCCAGGGTGTTGGGCGGCTCGGCGGCGCGCGGATAGGTTTGCCGCCAGAGTTCAAGGACTTCGATGGTTTTATCCAGTTCGCGCGTGGTGATTGAATAATAGCGCCAGGAGATAAATAATTTTTCGCGTTCACTGACGCGGTCTTTCATCTCGAAGGCTTTGGTTGCCGAGGCCGCCGCAAGTTCCGATTGACGGCTGTTATCATAAGCCACCGCAAGGCGCGCATGGGCCATCGCAAAGGCCGGGTCTAATTCAACGGCGCGTTTATACCAGGGAATGGCTTCCAGATACCGGCCGCGAGTCTGTTGTTCGCTGCCTAAAGAGAACGCTTTTAAGGCTTCAAGCGATGAGGTCGTGGCCTGCTCAATCGGCGCATCGTAGCGGTTGAGGGTGGGCAAGGATTCGCCCAATTTTTCGCGCAACTGCGAGACCGCATTACCGAGCGCCGTCAGCACGCGCTCTTTGCTTTCGGCTTCAACTTGCTGACGGGCAATGGCGTCACCCGTATAAGCATTGAGCGCTTCGAGCGAAATCACATAATGGCTGCCGAGACTGGAAATCGAACCGGTCAACAAGGCTTTCAACCCTTGACGCTGACAAATCTCGCGCGCTACGGGGACGGTCAGCCGTTCGTCCGGCGAACGGTTCATATAGCGCAGGGTTTCGCGTATGCGTTCGTCCGAAAAAATACTTAAGAATGGCGATTGTTCCAACTGCACGGCGAGCGCTTGTCTGAGCGTCCCATCAAATACCGTATCGCCTGTGACATTGGTAAAATCCGCCAGCAGCACGGAATCCCGTTCATTTAAGACCGTCGTTTTGCGCGGATAAAACCAGAAGGCGGTTAGCCCAACCACCAACAAAAGCGCGATAACCAGTGAAGCAATTTTATTTTGCTTTACTTTGGCGAGCAGTTGTTGCGACAGCGAGCCCGTCGGTCCGGCGTTCATTTCCAAACTATCGCGCGCCGTTTCCTGTACGGTGACGACCGATTTTGCCACCATCTCGCGGGTTGTATAAGACTCTGTGCCCTTGGCATGGCTCAGTTCAAGGCGGTGTTTGACGCGATATTCGAGGGTTCGCAAATCGTTGATTAATTCTTCCGCCGAGTGATAGCGCTCGTTTCTATCCTTTCTCAAAGTCTTCATCACGATTCGGTTGAGCGCTTCCGGCAATTCCTTTGAAAGTTGCGTCAGCGGCACTGGGTCGTGATTTAAAATGGCGGCAATTACATCGAATGAAGTTTCCCCTTCAAAGGGCCGTTTATTGGCCGCCATTTCATACAGGATGACCCCCAGGCTGAAGAGGTCTGACCGGGCATCCACGGCTGACCCGCGAGTCTGTTCAGGCGACATATAACTCGGGCTTCCCAGGACAATATTGGAATCGGTGTTGACATAGGTTAAGGTTGATTCGCCGGTGTTGTCCCCATAACGAACCCGTTTTTCGGTAAAATGCTCGGTCAGTTTAGCGATGCCAAAATCCAAAACCTTAATGTAACCATCGCGGCGCAGCATAATATTTTCCGGTTTGATGTCGCGGTGCACGATGCCGGCTTCGTGCGAGGCCGCCAGAGCGCTGGCAATTTGTATGGCAATCTCCAGAATTTCTTTCAAACTCGGTTTGGCGTGCGAAAGGTAGCGGCGCAGGGTTTCACCTTCCACAAATTCCGTCGCGATAAAATGCGTATCCTGGTCAGCGCCGATTTCATAAATCGTAATGATGTTAGGATGATTGAGCGCCGAGGCCGCGTACGCCTCTTGCTCGAAGCGGCGCAATTGTCCGGTGTCATTGGTAAAATCGGGAGATAAAATTTTCAAGGCGACGCGCCGCCCCAGATTTTTATCTTCCGCCAGATAGACTTCACCCATACCGCCTGAGCCTATTTTCTTAATCACTCTGTAATGGGATATGGTTTCTTGAAGCATTCTATTTACAAACTTACCGTTTCGATGTCAGGTCAATCCTAACAACTTTTTTTCTATCTCACTATAAACTTGTTACGGAGCGCAACAGACTTTACCTATAGGGACTTCTCACGATGAAGCGTGTTTAGAATATCATGACGGGCAATAGGAAGGCAGGGGTTTCTACAATTTACCCGGCGGAAATTTCAAGGTGAGAGCCGGCATTTCGCTTCTCTGGCGTAAGGGGTTGGGCGCGGGGGTCCAAAATGCCTTCAGGCAGATTGCCTGCCCGATTAGGATGCGGCACCTTGAACCCCATTTTATATTCCAGCGTCATTGCATCAGCAACTTGGCGCCTCTCATTTTTCATTTATCGCCGGTGAAGACTTTTCGCAGCAAGGCGATTTGCCCGACGTGATAGACATGGTGCCTGATGATGCCGCGCAGCAAAAAGCGGACGCTGTATTCTTGACCAACGACCGGCTCTTCCAGTTTGGCATCAGACAACTTTTCAATGACACTCAGCAGTTGGTCATGCTCGCGTTTCAATTTTGCCAGGGTTTTCATCCACGCTACTCCGTTCGGGGCAGCCGTCGGGAAATCTCCTTCTTCCGGTTCGCTCACCGCTTCCCCCGAAAGCCGGCGCCGCCAAACCCCTTCCCAGGCGGCGATATGCTCGACCAGTTCAAAGATGCTATGGGCGTTTGGCAAGGGTCGAGCGCTGGCCTGTTCATCGGTCAGGTCGGCCAGCGCTTCGTGTAACGAGAGCCCGTGCCAGGCCTCGCCATAATGAATCTTCTCCAATTCTTCAACCATTTGAGTTATCTCGGTCATCGGTTTTCTCCTTTCAAGTTTTCTTTAAAATTTTGCGGTGTTCACCGGGCACCTTGGCAGGCAATCTATCCTACAGATTGCAGCGCAACAGGTATGACAGCTTGAGAAAAAAGGTGCGCTGGTTGCGCTGCAGACCCGCTTCGGGCTGCCCGGTAAACGGATTAAATCCGTTGCGGTTTAAATCATCGCTGTACCCCGCATAAAAGGCTGTGCCGGGGTTGGGTGTCCAACCTAACAAGAATTGTCCCAAGACTCTTGCTTGTAAGGTGTCATAATCTATGCGCGCCCGCGCAAAGGTAAAGCGCGTAAATTGATAAGTGGTTTTTAGCGAATAAAGATGCTGGTCGTAAGCCGTGCGCCGCGTATCTTCACGCACCAGGCGACTGCGCAGGTAATTCATCGTCAAGCTCAAGCTATCGGTTGGTCGCCAGTCAAAAGCCGAATTGATGTCCAGGGTATTACCGGTTCCAGGATCAAATGGCGCATTCGGGTCAAGCAAAGCCGCCGGGCTGACTCGCGGAAATCGCCGGCCGGCGCCCAAATCGTAATCGAAAGCTTTCCAGCTCCGGTCAAACACCAGAACCAGCGAATATTTTTTGCTCGGCGCCGTTCCGGTTTCAACCGTGAACCCGTTAAAAACCGTGCTGCGTTCGGGCGCGCCAATAAAGGCGCCTGGCCGCGACGCCGTGCGGCGCGCCCCGTACTCTTCTTCAAACAAGCGTAAATAGTCTTTATAGACATCGGCCTTGAAGTAGGTTTGACGTTTGAAATTGAACTGACTGCGCAAGGCCTGAAAGCCGTAGTGCAGGCGTCCTTGCCAGTTAAATTGGGCGCGCGTCGAAGAGGTCAAACTCCAGGAAATCAGTCCTCGGTTGGGCTGCGGTTCAGAGTTATAGCCGATATTGAAATCCCACGGATTGGTGTTGGTTTGACTGATAAAGCCGACATCCGTGCGGTAATCCGGCGTATAGCCTCTCCCCGTAAGTGACGCCGCCAGGTGGCGCGTGTTGCGTTGCAGTTGCAGATAATAAGCAAAACCGTTGCCGGTTCGATAAAGGTTTTCGTCGGCCTCGGGGTCATAAAAATAACGGCGCGAGTGGGTGCCGAGCAGTTGAAACGTCACATCCGTCTGCGGGTTCAGGATGAAGCGTCCGTCAAGGCCATACACCTGATTATGGTTTTCGACAAAATTATAGCTGGTGACCAGGGCGCCGATACTCGACTGGCTTCCCACATCGCGCTTCACCCGCAAAACGCCGATGGCCGCGTTTTTGCCGATAAACTTTTCCAGGCCTGGACGCCTGATGGGGTCGCGCTGCTCTTCTTCGCTGAAGCTTCCCGGCGCGCTGTCGCTTGCCAACATCAAACCGAAACTGTTGCGCTCGAGTTTGCCGCTCAGTTTGACGGCAACATCCGGGGCAATAATCGTGCGGGTGTGCAGGGCTCGGATTGGCGTTTGAAATAGTTCAATGCCTTCCAGGAAAAACGGGCGCTTCTCTTCGAAAAAGATGGGAAAGCGTTGATTTGCCGTAACCACAAGCTGGTCGGCTTCGACCTGCGCGAAATCCGGATTCACCGCCGCATTGAGGGTGATGCCGGTCGAAAGCGTCAACTTAGCTGTCAACCCGACCTCCGGTTTCACGGGTTCGTTAATCAACCCGCTCGCCGCCATCAACCCTGCAGGCATCAGCGGGGTGCGACGGCGGCGACCCGTTTCAGAAAGCGTCAGGGTCGGAATAAGGTCTACGGTGCGCTCGGTGCCGATGTTTTCAATCCCTGCAAGATGCCCGGCCTGCTCCATGAAATGCGTAAAGGTCGCGGTATTGAAATCGCGGCTCTCGCGACGCAGCGGCATCCACGAATCCCACTCATCCAAATGCCTGACGGCGCGCAAGACATGGACGCTCCACAATTTTTCCCGGCCCACGTCATAACGCAAAGAGCTAAAGGGCACGGCGACCTCAACGGTGTAGCCATCCTCGGTAATTATGCCTTTTGATTGCATCACGACATCCACGCTGTAATCAATCGTCTGCCCTTCGGTAAAAACCCCGTCCGCCTGGATGCCGAGCGGATTAAAGAGCAACACATAAGCCCGCCGATGGTCATTGAAGGTGTCGAGCCAGATGGCAACATAATCATTGCCCGACAAATTATCGCGCTTGGCGATGGTCGCCCGCACTTGACGGCTTTCGTCAAACGCCCGGATGCCGATGTAAAGAAATTTCGCATCGTAACCGAAACGGACCTCGGTCGGATAGGTAGCTTTCAGATTATCGCCGGGTTGGGTCTGAAGGAAATTATTGAGCAGGGTTGTCTGTTGCCAAACCGCTTCATCGAGATGGCCATCTATTAAAGGCGGCTTTTCAAAACGCGACACCCGGACGGGAACCTGCTTTTCAGTGGCTTCGGATTTTTTGTCTTCGCTCGTCGCTTTGCTGATTCGCGGATGCGCGAGCGTCAACAAAATAGCCAGTTGCATGATGCCGACCAGTAAAACGAGCCGCCCAAAATGGCCAAGAAAAATCCTCGGCCATTTACCGAACTGCGGCTTTGCTGCGCGCCCAAAACCCCTCGGCGTGCTGATTGAGAAAAACTTTTGGGTAGCTGAGTCCATCGCTTCTCCTCTCATTGCTATTGCGCACGGATAACAATCGGCTGAGGTGTTTGTAAAATTCGACGTAACCTGCAAAATAACTTTTTGCAGGTTACAAACTAAATTGAATCCTGTAACCTGTCAAGTGAATCTTGAGGGTTACCTGAAGTCTGACTTATAATCCGCGCGGAGGAAGGCGAGACATGGTTAAAAATTTAAGTGGCGAGAAATTCAAGCAGATTGGCGGTAATCCTTGCCTGGATTTCGTCAATACCGTAGGCGGCTGGAGCAGCCATCCCTTAAAGAGAAGTTCCCGCGATTATCAAGACCATCTCTTACGCGACAAGTTGAGCGATTATGCCGATTTAGTGGCGTGGAGCAGAGCGGCAAACCTGCTCACCGACAAAGAAGCCCGGCAACTTTTACAGCTTGCGGAAAAGGAACCGCGAGCCGCAGAAAAGGTTTATCAACGTGCCTTGACGTTACGCCAAACGATTTATCGCCTGTTTAAATCGGTGGTCGAAGGTTGGCAACCGCAACCCGCAGATCTTGAAAAACTGAATCTGGAATTAGCCGTTGCCAACCAACATGAAAAACTCAGTTATGACCGGGAAGGATTCGCCTGGCAATGGAATGACCGCCCCGGAGCGCTCGATTTAATGCTCTGGCAAGTGGCGCAAGCGGCGGCTGAACTACTTGCCTCAAATGAGTTGGCGCGCGTCAGACAGTGCACAGGCCAGTTATGCGGCTGGATGTTTTTGGACACCAGTCGTAACCGCAGCCGACAGTGGTGCGATATGAAAGATTGCGGTAATTTGGCCAAGGTTCGCCGCTTTCGCGAGCGGCGGCAAAACAAATAAATCTGGATAGCTGTTGATTGCCAACCAGGCGAGTCGCCCGGGGTGAGATTGGTGGGCTTGGTCGCCCTGGTGAAAACTTTTTGCTATTAAAGTGAAAACATTTTTAGATTAAATCCGGTTGAGGATTTCCAGGAGGTTTCTCACCCGGCTCGCGCCTGGCGCAAAGACGCCAAGCGCCCGACGGATTTACCTTCTCCATTAAATAATCGCCATCCCTGGTGAATCGCTACAAAAAAGTTGCGACCGTCATTAGGCGATTTGCTATTCTTCTGCTAGATTTATCTTCCCACACCAGGAAGCAGGAAGCCCTACAAATAACGACTCAGGTGAAAAGCCATGAAAGCACATCGCCTCACGGTGCGCAGGTTCGCACTACTTGCACTGCTTGCATTTTTATTTATTAGCTCTGCTCTTCCCCAACCGGCTGCTCATTTCGTTGTTACGGCGCAAAGCCTGGCGCCGCAAGGAACCCTGATTGAACTTTCGCAGGATGACGGGGTGCCGGATTGCGCCATCGGAACCGGTGAAACGCTCAACGGAAAAAATTTCGGTTGGGCAAATAAATTTACGCCGCCGAGTTATCCGGCAACCTTGCGTTCCGTCACCATCGGTTTTCAACGCAATCTGGTGAATCTCGAAGTCATACGCGATGCGCTCTATCGCATTGTCGTTTACGCCGACCCGGAGAATGATGGCCCGACTCAAGACCAACAACCGCTGGCGACTTTTACCGGACGCGTGCGCGGCATTGACCCCTTTATGACCTTCAATCTGATTACTCCGGTGACGATTAATTCGGGCAGCTTTGTGGTCGGCGCTATAGATGATTTCGGATTTGGTCCGCTGTCGGCATTGCTCGACATTCCCGGTAAATCCAACCCGCGCGGCTCCGAATCTTATGTGTCGTTTAATGGGGGACAGACCTGGCGAACGCAAGCCGCAGTGTTTAGCGGGGTGCCGAATTGCAATGGCGGGGCGCCCGAAACGGCGGCCGGCAGTTGGATGATTCGCGCCACGATTGAAACCGGCACCGCCGAAGTTCCAACCATAACGAAAATCAAAGACCCGGCGGCGGTTGAACCCTGGGCGGTGACGGTCAATCCGGGAGGCAGCGAAGCCATCGTTGCCAATTATGTTTCCGATAATCTCACAATTATTAAAACAGGGGACAATACTTTCCAAAATCTTCCCGTTGGCGATGGCCCGGGCGGCACTCCCGATGGCCCCTATGGCCTTGTCACAGACCCCGTGGGAACGACCCTTTATGTCAGCCTGTTTGGTTCAAACACCATCCCGTCAAAAGAGTTTCCGATTGATTACGCAACCGTCGGCGCAGGTCGGGTGGCGGTTTTAACGAAACAGGCAAACGGCACTTATGCACAAAGTTTTATTGCGGTTGGCAAAGGACCCAAAATGCCCGTCCTGGGCAGCGTAGACGGAACCCTCAAACTCTATGTGCCTTGCGGGGGCGCCAATCGCGTTGACGTCATTAATGCGACGACGAAAACCAAATTGCGCGAAGTAGCGGTGGGGGTTGACCCATCGAGCTGCGCTTTTGCCCTGGGCAGAAAAAAACTCTACGTGACCAATTCTGGCGATAACACCATCTCGGTGATTGATACGCGAACCGATACCAAAATAAAAGATATTGTTATTCCGAATACCGTGCCACCGGCACCGGGTCTTCCCCCCTTACCGACTTTGAAGAACCCGATTGCGGCTGTCGTATCGCCGACCAATGGCAACCTCTATGTTGCGTTCAATAGCGCCAGCAACAGTCCACATGGCGCAATTGTCGAGATAGATACGTGTAGCGACACCCTGTTGCGCATCGTCAGCGACCCGGCGACCGTAGGCACACCGGCGGGCAGCGCCGGCGCCAGCGGAGTGCTGGCGCCGACCGCGCCGCTCGTGCGCAATTCAACCACAGGGCTTACCGATGAAGCGGGCGGCGGCGGCGGCGGCATCTTCGGCCTCGCCGCTTTCTTAACTGATAAAAACAGCGAAATCGTTTTTACCAATGACGGCTTGGGGACTGTCGGGGTTCTCGATTCGCGGATTAACCAGGTGGTCACGGCGCCGGCGCTATCCGGGATGAATTGTCCGAAACCGCGCGGCGTGGCAACGCGGACCGAAATCCTCCAAACCCCTGACCTTTCCGGGTCCAACACGTTATACAAACTCACCGCCTATGTCGCTTGTGGACAACCCGATAATTCGGTGTTGGTCATCAAGATTCCGTCGCTTCGCGAAAACATTCCTAACGTGCCGGTAATTGAATCCGTCGAACTCGGCAAAAAATTTATCACCATCAAAGGCAAAGGTTTCAGCATTGACCCGCGCCTTGAAATCGTTGACCCGGTTACCGGCGTTTGTCTGACCTTTAGCAAACCTGCGGAAGTCGGCAAAGACGGAACCGAGATTGTGCAAAAGGCCACGCTCACCGATGGACGCAAAGCCAAGGTGGTGATTAAAAGCGGAACGCCGCAAATTCGCGTCATCAACTTTGACGGCACCGTGCGCGTCTACTTCCCGTCTGCGGTGGTGTTGCCGGGCGGCGCACCGCCCAACTAAAGGTTGACTGGAATTGCAAAAATAAAGCGAAGAGAACATTGAATTTCTCTTCGCTTTATTTTTTTCTTTGCCGGTACAATTTAAGTTCGATGAGTCAGCATTTCGAGTTCCAGATTCAAACCGAAGAAGCCGGCGAGCGGCTGGATGTATTTTTAGCAGCACGACTGGGCGGACTCTCGCGCATGAGAATTGCCAATCTTTTGGCTACCCAAGCCTGTCTGGTCAACCGGCAACCGCAACCCGCTGGTTATCATATCCGCCAGGGCGATTTCATCGCCCTCACGCTTGCCGATGATCTGCCGTCGGGCATGAATCCTGAACCCCTTCCCTTAGAAGTCATTTACGAAGACGAACACCTTGTGGTTATTGTGAAGCCTTCAGGTATGCTCGTTCACCCGACTCGAAATACCAAAAGCGGCACCCTCCTCAATGCGCTCGCCTATCATTTCAATAAAGAAGTTTTTGCTGACCATTCGGCAGTCGTCGCGATACCGCTGTTGATTCGTCCGGGTCTGGTGCATCGCCTTGACCGCGCCACCTCAGGGTTAATGGTCGTCGCTAAAACGCAACGCGCGTTGAGCATCCTGACGAAACATTTTCACAAACGCAAAGTTGAGAAGCGTTATCTGGCGGTGGTTGAAGGCCTGGTCACCGAAGAGGTCGGAACCATCGTCGCGCCCATCGGTCAGGATGAAAGTCGCCGCCCGCCGCGATGGATTAGGGAAGACGGGCAATATGCGGAAACCCGATTTCGCGTACTTGAGCGGCTAAACACCGCGACGCTTTTGGAATTTGAACCGGTGACTGGTCGAACCAATCAATTGCGCATTCACGCGGCTTACCTCGGTCACGCAATTGTCGGAGATGAAATCTACGGGTCGGCGGTCAGCCGTTGGCCGTCGGCCGCCGGTACCCGCGCAGAATTGCCTGAGGCAACCATATCAGTTCCGCAATCAAACGAAATTTTTACAGACAGCTGCTGGCTACCGACGGCCGGCTACCGCCTGTGTCTGCACGCTTCCGAACTGAGATTTCATCATCCGGCAAGTGGAGAATGGCTGACCTTCGCGTCGCCGTTGCCGGAAGCGATTGAGAAAATTTGGCGATCTCTGAAAAACGCCGGCTCATAAGCGGCCGAGCAAATCATCAATCGTCCGACGAATTTCATTGAGCTTGAAGGGTTTCGAGATGCAGGCATCAATCGCCTGGGTCTCTTTGACTCTTTCTTCCACACGGTCTGGACTATAGCCACTCATCAAGATGACTTTAACTAGCGGGCTTTTGGCCTTTACCTCTTCGGCAATCGCGATGCCATCGGTGTTCGGCATGCCAAGGTCTGTAACCACCAAATCAAATTTAGACTGTTCAAACAGAATCATCGCTTCTTCGCGTCCGGCGGCTTGCGCGACTTCATGGCCGAGTTCTTCAAGAATTGAAGCCAACGCCCGGCAAACCAGTTTCTCGTCATCAATGACCAGAATATGGTTTTTCGACTCCTGTATCTTTTGGTCTTCGACGCGAGCTCGGACCGGTGCCACGGAAAGCGGCAGAACGATAGTAAACGTGGTGCCGCGACCGATCTGGCTTTCAACATTGAACAGCCCGCCGTGGCGTTCGATAATGCGATAGCTTTCGCTGAGTCCCAAGCCTAAACCGGCCGCGCCCTTGGTCGTAAAGAAGGGGTCGAAAATGCGGCTCTTCACCTCTTCGCTCATGCCAACGCCGGTGTCTTCAAAACTGATATGAATGTTTTTCCCATCGGCTACGCCTCTGACGCTGAGACTGCCGCCTGCAGACATCGCATCCAGGGCATTGAAGATGAGATTGACAAAGACTTCACGAAGTTCTGACGGTTCGCAATTGATAAACAACTCTTCCTCGGGTTGCCAGGCGAGGGTAACCGAATAATTTTTCCCCAAGGCTTCGGCTTCATAGCGCCAACGCGGGCGGGTAATGTCTATGGCATCGCGGATGATGTCGGAAATGCTGGCGAGCGTGAATTCGTCTTGTTGAGAATGGGAGCGGGCAAAATTTTGAATCCGCGCCACCATGCGCGCCGCATCTTTTGAGGATTGTTCAATGAGTCGCAAATGACCCTGAACTTCGCGGTCGTCGGTTTTGCGAATCGCCAGTTGCGAATAACCGATAACCGCGGCAAGCGCGTTGTTAAAGTTGTGCGCGACGCCCGAGGCCAGTTGCCCCAGGGCGCGCAGTTTATCGGCTTGCTGTAAGCGTTCTTGTTCGCGATATTGTTCCGTAATGTCGCGGGTCAGCGAAACCGCGCCGGTCAGTTTACCTTGCTCATTAAACCAGGGAGAAACGGTAATCGACAGCAGTAAGCGTTCGCCGCTCGGTTTGCTGTACCAGACAATTTGATTATTGATTCGGCTGAGTTCTCTTAACACCGTGCGCACGGGATGCTCGCCCGGTGAAAGTAATCGTCCCTCTTTATCGCTCAACAGTCCGTCTACCAGATTGACGCCGCCCTCTGCGAGCATTTGCTCAAGCGTCAGGCCAAAGAGTTTTTGCGACGCTTGATTGGCGCGCACAATTTTGCCGTTTTCATCAAAAATGATTAAGCCTTCGGCCAATTGTTCGATGGTCGCTTTCAAGCTGCCGCGTTCCTGTTCAGCTTCTTCGCGCGCCAGGTAAAGCGCCGTCAGGTCGCGATACACCTGCACGGTTGCCGTGTGATTACCCTGATCATCAAAGATGGGTTCAATACTGGTCAGTATCGGATAATCCGATACCACGCCGGCCGGAAGTTCTATGGTGCCGCGGGTCGCCGTCGCGCGCAATTGACATAACAGACAGAACTCTTCACTGATGAATTTATCGTTTTGGTGAACAATGTCTCCGACCCTTCGCCCGACGGCTTCTTCATCGGTCAACTGCACGCGTTCGAGAAAGGCTTTGTTGGCGCGCAAGAGCCGGTCGTTGGCGTCTATCAATATCACCGAATCGGGCATGGCATCAAAAGTCGTGCGCCACTCGCGTTGGGTGTTGAGCAGTTGTTCTTCCTGTTTTTTTCTCTCGGTAATATCCAGGGTCGAAGTCAGGATGCACAGTTCATCGCCGAGCATAATGGGTTCGGCGGAAAACAGCCCGGTCATGATTTTGCCGCCCCGTTTGCGGAAGCGAATCTCCAAATCTTTAACCCGTTTTTGTTCGGCAAACTGCCGTTTGAGCTTCTCGCGATCTTCGGCAAACGCGAACATGCCGATCTCTTCCGCCGTGTGACCGATGATTTCTTCGCGCAAATAACCGCTATGTTGAATGAACGATTCGTTGACATCAACAAAGCGCTTTTCATCAAACGACATAATGGCCATGTGCAAGGGGTTGGCGTGAAAGGCTTTGGAAAATCGCTCTTCCGAAGCGCGCAAATTTTCCTCGGCGGTCTTGCGCTCGGTGATATCAAACAGCGTCTCTTCGATAATCGGCGGCGCGCCATCCTGCCCGGCGGTTAAATGCACATTGGCAATGACCCAGACGGTTGAGCCGTCGCGTTTGCGAAGCTGTAATTCAAAATTCGTCAACGAGCCTTTTTCCTGTAACTCTTTAATGAAGGCCTCGCGCTCTTCTCTGCGGGAGTATAATTGGTTGGCATTGAGCGTCAAAATTTCGGCTTTTGAACCGTAGCCGAATAATTTGGCGTACGCTTCATTGCAATCAACAATGCGCCCTTCGAGGGTGCCGCGATAAACCGCGGCGAGGTTTCTTTCAAACAGCAAACGATATTTTTCTTCGGATTCGCGTAACAATTGCTCGGCCTGTTTTTGCTCAATCGCCATGGCAATTTGATTGGCAATAAAGGCGAAGATCTCTTTCTCTTCCTCGCCCAGGGTCACAATATCGCGATAGGTATAGACGGCGACCACGCCGATGGTTTCGTCTTTGATTTTCAGGGGCGCTCCCAACCAGAAAGAGGGAATGACCTCAGGGTTAGGCAGTTCGCCGCGTTCGGCAAGTCGGGAAAAAACCTCCGCTGTCGCATAAAGCGGCGTGCCGGTGTTGAGCACCTCATGCGTGAGCCCTTTGCGCAGCCTGAGTTCTCTGGCAACTTCGGTTTGGGTATCGGAAAAATAAGGGATTTTTAATAAGTCGGATTCGCGGTCAGCTAACGCGATATAGAAGTTTTCTGCGCTGGTGAGTTCAGCAACAATCCGATGAATCTGTTTATAGAGCTCCTTGAGGCTGGAGGTGGCGTTGGCGGCTTCGGAAATTTTATACGTCGCGGCGCGCAACCGTTCGGCGCGTTTTTGTTCGGTTATATCAATCGTTGATGAGAGGATACAATATTCGCCATCCAGTTCAATGAGCCCCGCTGAATGAAGCCCGATGCGTTTGTCGCCGGACTTGGTGGTATAGGTTAATTCAAAGTCTTCAACTTTTTTCTCTTCAATAAACCGTTGTTTCAAGCTTTCAAAGATTTCCGGGTCGGTCAATAGCCCGAGGTCAACCGGCGTGCGTCCAATAATCTCGTCTCGCGAAAAACCGACCTGCTGCACAGCCTGATCATTGAGGTCTATGAAACGCCCGTCTTTGATGTCGATGATGCTGAGCGGGAACGGGCTCCTTTGAAAAGCTTTGGTAAACCGCTCTCGGAGTATGGCGGTTTCCTGCTCTCTTTTTTTGCGCTCGGTAATATCGCGCGCAATACCTTGAACGCCGACGGCTTCGCCGTTTTCATAGATGAGCTTGATATGAACTTCCAGGGCGACGCGATGACCGGCTTGAGCAAAAACTTCCAGTTCAAAAGCCGGGGCCTCCTCGCCGCGAAATAATTGTTCAATCTTGGCTTTGACCGTTTCCCAATACTCAGGCGCAACCACCGTAGTGGTGGTCATTTGTGCAGGGTTGCGTTTCGTATAACCTAAGATGCGCTCGGCCGCTTTGTTAAAAGAGAGGAAATTTCCCGCCAGGTCATGGGTATAGAGAATGTCACTGGCGTTTTCAAAAAGCTCGCGATATTTCTTTTCGCTATGCTGTAATTTTTTTTCGGACTGCCATTTTTCGGTGATGTCACAAAAGACCACCACGGCGGCAAAAATTTGGCCGTCCGCATGTTTCACCGGTCCCGCATTAATCAACTGATATTGGATATCGCTCGCGGCTTTGCAGAAGCGATAGATTTCCTGATTGACGATTTCGCCGCGAAAGGCGCGATTGAGCGGCAGGTCATCGAAAGGCACGCGCGTGCCGTCGAGATATTCCAGTTGCCAATAATTGCAGGACTCCCTGAAGGTGGTGAATTCGGAAACCTCTCCACCCAGTTCCCGTCCGCAACGATTCACTAAAATCGGCATTCCATCAGGCGCTCTGGCAATGATAATTCCTTCGGGAATCAAGTCCAGGATGGCTTGCAGGGCTTCGCGATTCTCATAAAGATTCGCAAAATCCAGTTGCCCAAGGTTGGCAATCGCCGAGTTCTGAGGAAATAGATTATCCATAAATTCTTCTGCAACGCTTCATCGAAACAAGAAGCCGGATTTTATCGCGCCTTCGTCGGGGGCTTGAAAATGGGAGCGCCTTAAAACGTGACCACTCTATTTGCTGATAATTTGTTTGCTCAAAATTAGAAGGATATTAACATCAGACCAAGTTGAGTACCAGACTTTATCCCCTTTGCCCTCTCCGGCTCTATCCAGTATCCTTAGAGTTAACCGTCAGAGTGAAGTGAGCAAAACAATGTACGATTTACTTATTATCGGTAGCGGTCCTTCTGGACTTGCCGCCGCCTTGTCGGCAAAACCGCACCAGTTAAATTGTTTGATCATCGAACGCGGCGAAATCGCGCAAACGATTTGCAATTATCCGCTCGGCAAAAATCTCTTTTCGACCTCCAATGAAGTCGAGCTTGAATACGGCGCCTTGCCGACCACCAGAAAACCGACGCGCGAAGAGGTGCTCAGTCATTACAACGCGCTGGTTGAAAAAGAGCACCTCACGATTCACACCAACGAAGAGGTCAAAGCCATTACCCCAACCCTGGCCGGGTTTCGCGTCGCGACCAATAAGGCCGATTACCTGGCGCGCGCCGTTTTGGTGGCAGTCGGCGGGTTCGGACGGCAGCGCAAATTGAACGTGCCGGGCGAATCGGAGGCCCGCGTCGCCTATCGCTTTGTTGAAGGCGCGCCTTATGTAAATAAAAATATTCTCGTTATTGGCGGCGGCAACTCGGCTGCCGAAGCGACCCTCTTTTTGCTCGAAGCCCGGGCAAAACCTATCTGGGCCTTGCGACGCGCGGCGATTGACCTGGCGCCAGACCTCGATACGGGCAAGGCGCAGGCGAAAATCAAACCCTGGGTGCGCGAACCCATTGAATCGGCGGTTGCTAAAGGATTAATCAAAATTATTACGTCAGCCAAGTTGATGGAAATTCGCCCGCGCACGGCGCTCCTGGCGCTTACGGATTCAGAAACCACTTTAGAGCTTGCGTGTGACCACATCCTGGCGCTGATTGGCGCAGACCCGGATACCAGGCTTTTGGAAACGGCGGGCGCGGAAATAGCATCTGACGGTCGTCCGGTATATAATACAGAAACCTACGAAACCACGGTTACCGGTTTATATGTGGCAGGACATATTACCCGCGAACTTCATATGAAGAACGCGCTCGAAGTCACGCCGCGAATTGTTGACCATATCGCCGCGCGCTTGCACGCCGAAGTCGCGCGCCAGCTTTAACGAGAAAACGGAGGTCATTATTTCTACTGCAACAAACAATCTGAGCGTAGCAAAAGGTCGCCGCGCAGGAGCGCGATGGTGGATTGTGGCGGCGACGTCTGCGCTGTTGATTACTGCGCTTGTCGCAGCCGTTGTTTATCTGGTAACGAAAAAACCGACCACGGTTGACCAGGTGGTTATTCTGACCAATCCTTCGGGCGCGGAAATCAACTTGAATGGCAAATCTTATGGAATGTCGCCGGTTAAAATCGAGCAGTTAAAGGCCGGTGTTTATACGCTGACCATCAGCAAAGAAGATTATGAGACGTTAAGCGAGTCATTGGAGATTTCCGATTCGCAACCCACCATTGAACGCAAATTGAAACTGGAAACGCCGGCCGATATTGCCAGCCTCTCGCCCGAAGAACGCAGCCGAAAACTTCAAGAACAAGCCGAAGCCGCCTTTGCGCGCGGGAGTTATTTATATCCCCTGGAAGACAGCGCTTATCGCTATGCCGAATTAATTCTTGGCGATGACCCAACCAATGCATTTGCGCTTGAGATGAAGGCCAAGGTGCGCAAACAACTCCTGCAATCGGCGCAAGCCGAAGCGGCGCGTGGCGATTTCAGCAGCGCCATGTACATTCTCAACAATTTGGCTGAAAACTATGGTCGAGACCCGGAAATCCGTCAGGCCTTGACCCGCCTGGAAGCCCAACTGTCAACCAAACGCGGCGAAGTGCAAGGCCTGGTTGCCAAAGCCGAAGCCGCTTTGCGCGCCGGCAACCTCATCGAACCAGCGCACACCAGCGCCGATTTTTTTGCCCGCCAGGTGCTGGCCATTGACGGGCAGAACGCCCAGGCGCGCGCCATTCGTCAGCAAGTGAAAGAGCGCTTGATTGAAGCAGTTGAACAGGCCCAGGTGCGTGGCGATATTGATAGCGCCTTCAAACAACTGGAGCGTATCGCGCAGGCCTTCCCTGATGATAAACAGGTCCGGCAGATGCACACCCAATTACAGGAACTTTCCTCGCGCCGCGCCGCCGAGCTTGCCAAAGCCGCTGACCCTGATGCGCGCCGCCTCGCAGGATTGGAAAAGAAGGGGCACGGGGATTTTGCCGGAGCCATCAAGGATTTGGAATTCGCCTTCCAAAACGGTAAGCGAACGGCCGAGGTTATTTTTGCGCTTGGCGAAAGCCATAAAAATCTCGGACACCTGGCCCAGGCCGCCGAATATTTTCGACAAGTTCCCGATGTCGGCGAACAACGCACTTCGGCGATCGCGGCACTCGGCGATATTGCCTATGACCAGGGCGATATGGACACCGCGCTTCGAAGATATAAAGAGGCGCGTCAGCGCAATGGCAGCACGCTCTACAGTAACGCGAAACTCGACGATAAGATTGAAAAAATCGAAAAGCAGGCGCGCGCCAAAGCCGAAGAACCGACGCCGGTTTCCATCCCGGTCAAACATGAACACGGCGTTTTACGCGGCTCTTGCTCGGGCACCTTGACCGTCAATTCATCGGGAGTCAATTACAATACGACCGGCGAACATGCGTTTTCGGCAAACCTGACGGGCGTTACGGTCGTCGTCATCAAAGCCGGATTGGAAATCCGCTATCCCAACAAAACCTGGGCCTTTAAAACCGGCCTCGGCTATGCCAATCAATTTCGTGAAGCGTTGTTGAAATATCAAAACCGTTAACTGTGCGCCCTAATCTCCCTGACCTATTTGGGGAATTGACGCGCCATTTTTTTTCGCTATAGTCGAAGCATCGTCCAATAAGAGACGAATTTAATGAGAGCAATCGCCTCAAGCTTAACCGTATGAAGGCAAAAGGTAATCGAGTGAGAGTCAAATTCTCTTGCGTCAGCCTTTTGCCTTTTTACTTTGCCGCACAGGTTTTGGCGATGCTTGACATTTCATCCGCCAGTTCCATAGGGAAACAGAGGCGATGAATTTGATAGCCGTGCATACTGCGCACCACATCCGACACTTCGCTAATCTCTTTAATCTCGGACGGCGTCCCGCTTGATTCAATATAGATCAAACTTTCAGGCGCCACCCCTTCGGTGGAATAGAAATTGTAATAGGGCACATCACCGGCGCGGTCGGTGATTAAATAATATTGCGGGTCAAAGCCGGCTCGGATAGTCGCGGCGCGCGCCCGCGCGACAAACTCTTCCAGTGCGGCGCCGCTAAAATCAATATCCAGGGCTTTGAAAAGTTTTCGATGAATGAACCGATTGGCTAAATCCGCGAGTATGGGGTCGGCCTCTTTCGTCCATTGTTTCAGATGAAAGGTCACATCCGTATCATCAAGTTGCAAGTATTCCTGCGTCGTTACGCTTTCGCCCCTGAGCATCTTTTCAAATACCGAATCGCGTAGGCGAAAGCCCAGGGCGTTTTCTTCCATCAATTCCTTGGCGCGTTTGAGCGTTGACACCAGCACCACTTCTGCTGAACGGAGGGTGCGATGAAAATAGACCTGGCGAAACATGTAGTAACGCGCCTGCAGATACTCTTCGACGGCGTAAAGCCCTTTCGATTCGACGTAAACGCGGTCCGATAGCTCATCAATCTTGAGCGCGTAGAGCACCCATTCAAGGTCATAGATGCCGTATTTCGCGCCGGTCATCAAACTGTCGCGCAACAGATAATCCATGCGGTCACAATCGAGTTGTGAAGAGACCAGTTGCGAAACAAAAGCCGGTTTATAGTCGTGCGTGTAAAGCGAGGCCAGCTTTTTTGGCAAAGCGGTATCGAACTCGCAAAGGATTTGGTTCGCTTCGGTGCTGGCTTCGAGAATAATTTGCCGTGACCAATCTTCGTGATGAAAGTGAAAAACCTTTTCCATGACATGAGAGAAGGGACCATGTCCCAGGTCATGAAGCAAGGCGCCGACGCGACCGACGACGCGGGCTTCGTCATTGACGGCGTGATGCGTCGCCAACAGATTAAGCGTGCGCGTCATCAAATGCATCACCCCGATGGAATGGGTAAAGCGACTGTGTTCGGCGCCTTGATAAGTAAACATCGCCAGCCCAAGTTGTTTGATGCGGCGCAATCGTTGAAATTCGGCGCAATCAATCAGATCAACGATGAGCTTGTCATCCGCGACAGATTCGTTCAGCGAGATGATGTTATGAAGCGGGTCGCGATAATTTCTCTGCATACAAACCGAACCCTGGAAATTCCCTGCAAACTGATGGCCATCGCTATGATGATATGCCGCAAATTAAAAAAGCAAGCCAGGAAGCTTGCCCATCTCATTTCAGGTCTATAAAACCGGCCGGCGCTTTTAACGCAACGCCCCTCATCGGATGCGCTGCTGAACGGGCAATCGGGCTAGGACAGTCGCACTTCGTGAAGCGCCAGCAGGGTGATGGTTGTCGGAATGCCATCCTCGACACGAACCATTAAAAGCGCCTGAAAGTAATTCGGCTGCGAGGCGGATTTCAGCAAGGGTTGCAGGCGTTGGTTCAATTGCTCCAGATAGTTTTTACTGGTGACATACTCAACCGCGGCCTCTGTGCCTTCGCTATACACGCCCGCCAGTAACATCGCCTCATTGCCTTCAGAAATATTAGGTTTGATGGTAACCAGCGCATAATCAACTTTCAGGTTTCCGGTTCGCCGGTCAAATTGCGGAATGTATTCGCGTTCTTCGCCGGGTTGCGGATTGCGGTTTTCAATTGTGGCTTTGGAAGTGAACAGGAAATCGCCGCTTTTTGTCAGTTTATCCGACCATTCATTGACCCAGGCTCCGCCCAGCAAAATCACGTTGTGTTTTTTCAAATCTTCGGCGCTTAACGTGCGGCTCTGTTTGAGCAGAATATTGCGGTTCATTTTGCGGAAAAAATCGGTGAGATAATGCAGCCCGATGGCTTCGCCGATTCCCGTATAACCGTTGGTGCTGAGAATGAGGCTGGGCGATTTACTGCGCTCGATAACCCAGCCTTCTTTTGACGGTTCATTGCTGTCGTCTTTATTGCCTTCGGAATTTTTCATCGAGACTTCCGGGTTCATGACAAACTTGTCTTTGAGGACTTTGGCAATTTCCGGCGGCACCGGAATGGAGTCTTTGATGAGAGTTTCCGGGTCGCTCGGATTGGTAAAGCGCAAAGTCGGCGGATTACTCAAGACAATCAGCGGCGGATTATTATCTTTCAAAAAAGCTCCCCATACCGCGCCATAAGCGGCGGCATCTTCAACCGGTTCACTGGCCGTTTTTTCTGAAGGCGGTTGGCGGTTGGAGAACGCCAAAACAATCACCACAATCGTCAACCCGATAATCGTCAGGGTCATCGCCGGAATCAACCAGGCGCCGCGTCGTCTGCTGGGGTCAGTGGCCGGAACCGTCGGTACGGCTTCTTCCGCTGCGGCAATTTCGGAAGCCGGTTCCGGTAAGTGACGCGAAAATACCGGTTGATAACTGCCGGCCGGGATGTCTAAACGAATGGCATCCTGGGCGCCTTCATGGGAGTAATAAACTTCGAGCTTTTTGCGTATCTCGTAAGCGAATACCCGAACAATAGGGTCATCGGAAGGATTATAGTTTTTATCACGCCCGAATACGTCATAGCCAAGGATGTGTTCATTGAGTTCGTGGGCTTTGCCTTCAAGATAGAAATCGCAGATCAACCGCAAAAATTTTTTCTTTTTATGGGCATTGACGAAGTGCTTGCTTCTGAAAATATTTTCCAGAACCTGGCGGACTTCATCCGCTCCAATAATCGGCTGAGATGGCTGTGCCATGAAAGTCTTCATTTTATATCCCTGGCTGGAAGGATGCACTTTGGTAAAACCAATCATGCTTTTGCCCGCTAATTCGAACTCTAAACAGACATTGAATGAGGGTTAGTAACGGCAGCTAACAGGTAAAATTTACAGTAAATCTATTGCTTATTATTATGATCCGACTTAATTATACAGAGCCTAGGTTTTCATCTATTTCTAATCTGTACGCAATCAAGCATGACGTTTGACAGGGGCTATTCTACGCCCAAAAAGCAGGCTCTGACAATGGTAGAGTTCTGAGGGTGTGCCATCCTGATTTCGCTCATCAATCAGAGCCAAAGCATCGAAATCAGATTCATCAAGTCAAGGAAGAGGCGAATCTATGCTAATTAATAAAAATCCGCTCACCAGTAAATATCTCTTTTTGGCACTAACGCTTTTGCTGAGTCCGGCATTCTTCATTGAGGCTCGAGCGCAAACCAGCACGGTTGGAAATATTACCGGAACGGTGCGCGACCCCAATGGCGCGGCGATTCCCAAAGCTGAAGTCATGATTCAGGAGGAGCGCACCGGGTTTTCACGGAAAGCGACGACCAATGACGAAGGGTTCTTTTCCGCTTTAAGCTTGCCGGTTGGTCGTTACACGGTCAGCACGTCTCCGCAAGGCTTCAAGAAGACCGTCAACAGCGGTTTGGAATTAAACGTCAACGAAAATCTGGTCGTCAATTTAACGCTTGAAATTGGGCAGATGAGCGAGACCGTTACCATTCAGGCGGATTCGGTTCAGATTGAAACGCGCAGTGGTGATGTCAGCAGTCTGATTGGCGAAAAGCAAGTGACCGAATTGCCGTTAAACGGGCGCAACTACGCGCAGCTGGTCTTAATGGTGCCCGGGGCTTCCCCGGCCGGGAATTTCGCGGCTACCGGCACGGGGCTCGATGCCGGGGTTGATATTTCGGTCAATGGCAACGGCTCAAATAACAATTTATGGACCGTGGATGGCGTCAACAATATGGATGTCGGCTCGAACCGCACCTTATTGGTTTTTCCGTCCATCGATTCGATTCAGGAATTTCGTGTCGAGCGCAACAGTTTCAGCGCCGAATTCGGGCAGGCTCAAGGCGCGATCATCAACCTGATAACCAAAGGCGGCAGCAATCAGTTTCACGGCTCGCTCTTTGAATTCTTCCGCAATGATGGTCTCAATGCCAAAGACTTCTTTCTCAATCGTGCCGGGCAGCCGAAAGCGCCGTTGCGTTACAACAATTACGGCGGCAATTTCAGCGGGCCCATTCTTAAAAATCGCGCCTTCTTTTTCTGGAGCGAAGAGTGGCGGCGCGAACGCCGTGGCTATACGCTTGGCGCCAGAGTGCCCACGGCCGCCGAAAAGCTTGGCGATTTCAGTGGCACCTTAACCGGAGCCGTGCCGCATGACCCCATAACGGGCAATCCCTTCCCGGGCAATAAAA
>JBIOWC010000223.1:0-9526 GCA_044868105.1 Blastocatellia bacterium | reverse complement strand
CATAAATTGCATTGTTAACTATACCTTGCTCCTGCTTAGTTCGGATGACTATATAAGCTTTTGCCGTTGCCAACCCTTGCGCATCCGTACTGGCGACGACCGCAGCCTCCGCAACATCTGGATGCGCCAGCAACACGGATTCCACTTCAACGGGTGAAACCCATAGCCCTTTCACCTTAAAGCAGTCATCGCTGCGCCCGATATGATAGAAATAGTTTTGCCCGTCGCGCTGGTAAACATCGCCAGTCTTCATCCAACCCTTACGCCACACGCTCGCCGTTAAATCGTCGCGTCGCCAATAGCCTTGCATGGCGCTTTCCCCTTTAACAAATAGATTGCCGATTCCTTCCCCGTTGATTTCATTGCCAGCATCATCAAGCAGCTTCGCCTCGTACCCTGTAACCACCTTCCCCGTCGAACCGGCGCGCGCATCGCCCTCGCGGTTCGTGATAAAGATATGAAGCATTTCCGTTGACCCAATGCCATCAAGAATCGCCAATCCAAATTCACCATGCCATTCTTCAAATATCCGGGCTGGCAACGCTTCACCAGCCGAGACGCACAATCGCAGAGAGCTGACATCAAGGGAATCACCACTTTGGTGCAAATCAAGCAAGGCGCGATAGACGGCGGGCACGCCAAAAAAGACTGTGGGTTTTTGCTCTTGAAAAAGCCGCGCGATTTTTTGCGGCGTCGGTCTTTCGCTCTCTAAAATCACGGTCGCTTTGGCAGCCAGCGGAAACGATAAACTGTTGCCTAAGCCATAGGCAAAAAATAGTCTGGATGCCGAAAAAACTCGGTCATCCGAGTTAAGCCGCAGGACTTGTTTTGCATAGGTTTCAACGGTGTATGCAACATTACCATGACTATGCAAAGCGCCTTTCGGGGTTCCTGTGCTTCCCGATGTATAAAGAATAAAGGCCGGCGATTGGCGCGTCGTTTTCGCAATTTCAAATTCACTTTCCAGAGATTGATTTGAGTTAAACGAAGGTCGCCTTTGCTGGTCAATCGTTATTACTGTACCGGGCATGGTTTCCTGCAAAGCGAATTTCTCAGCCAATTCCGCATCGGCAATGATTAGTTTGGCACCGGCATCGGCAATAATGAAATTGATTTCTTCTCTAGAGCTAAAGGTGTTTATCGGAACGGCGATGGCCCCAATCGAAACCGTACCCAGAAACGCTGCAATGAATTCAGGCGAATCATAGAGTAACAACGCGACGCAATTGCCTTCCTTAATATTCCCTGAAGCAATTTTTTTTGCCCAATTAATTGTCTCTCTCTCCAGTTCACCATAGGTTAAGCTTTGCTGCCGGAATTCAATCGCCCGAATGTGTTTTTCCGCTTTACTAATTGAACCGAAAGCCTCTGAATGGTCTGGTAAACCTGCTGCTGAATCATTGAAGAAAAAATGAAATAGATTGAAGGTGGAATTCACATTGCTCATTGTTGCGCAATTATATGTTGGTCGTATAGAGCAATCAAATCTATCTGTTTAGAGGTTGGAGCGTTTACTGCACAATTCATTTAATCGAGTCCAGGACTGGTCGCAAGAATGCGCTTTATGGCAGGAAATAGGTGTCTTGCCCTTCTCTATGTTCGACAACCAATTTAGTCTCTGATACAGCAAAATCCAGGTGGGCGATAGTTTCAGAAAGCGCCAAATATTTGTGGTAGCCTTTGGCGGCAGGAAACAGTTGCGCCGAAACATCCCAGGCATTTGTGCCATTTTTGGGAATCAAGCCGATTAATTTCGCTTGGCGCAATTGCGTAAAGCGATAAAGACGATGAAAGTGTTCATCGTAATCGGTCACATCATCACCGTGTCCACCACGAAGCAGGGTCGGCGCAAGCTGGCGAAGGCGCGCCAGCGAAACCAAATATTCGCCCAACGATTGAAAACGTTTTTTCTCATCCACCGGGTCGGGGCTGAGTACCGGATTCGGCGTAATATTTTTTAATACGGTGTCGGAAGCGAAGACTTCACGATTGCCAAGACGCGCCAGACAAATCGAGCCGGGCGTGTGCCCTGGCGTATGCACGACGGTCAAACTTCCATGTTCGAATAAAATTTCATCTTCGTCTTCAAGCGTTTCCACCGTCTCAAGCTGGTCAACCCAACCTAAAAATCTCGCCTGCCCCGCTTCCATTCGTTGAATCATCTCTTCGGGTACACCGGCAACCATTAATAAATGTCTATAGGCCTCGAAATTCGCCGTCGCCAACACCGCAGGCGCATCCCACGAATGGACAAACACACTAGCTCCCGATTCTTCGACCACGGTTCGCGCCAATCCATAATGGTCAGCGTGGGCGTGCGAAACGATGATTCGTTTAATATCCGATAAACGATGCCCCAGGCGCGCTAACCCTTCGCGCAACGCCTTAATTGACGCCTCATCACGCGGACCGACATCAATCAACGTGAGCGGGTCTTCTTCGATTAAATAAACATTGACGGGTCCGACATAAAATGGAGTCGGCACAATGATTCGGTGAACCTTCATTCGATTTTGGATTTTAGATTTTGGATTTTGGATTCATAGAGAAAAGATTGGGGCTAATTCTTGCTACCTATTATGAGAACAGGTTCCCTCAACCTGCCCTATTCGTGCCGCCGCAATCCAAAATCTAAAACCCAAAATCCAAAATTCTTTAGAGGTTGTATCTTCCCGCTTCGGTCATCGCTTCAGCAATGCGACGACGCGCGGCGATGGTGTTATATGGTGTGTATTTCATATAACGGCGCACAACGGCCATCATCATTCGCAGTTCATCGCCTTCACTCATTGCGGCAAGCGCAATTTTGGCTCGTTGTTCAATGCGTTGAACGGCGTCGCTTGCGAAGACTTTGGTTGCGTCAATCTGCAAGGCGCAATTCGCCTCGCCTTTTGCGGCAACGAGTTTTTCGGTACGCAAAATCGCGCTTTCCATCCCAAAGATATCCATTATCATTTCACTCGCTGCGCCTAAGACTTCCTGTTGCTCCTGCGCTTTATCGCGGTACTTCAGGGCCGCGGAACCGAGCACAGCGATAACCGCCTTTTTGCAATTCGTAAGCCCTGCGCGCTCTTCTGCAAACAGGGTCTCCGGCAATTCTTCGGGCATAGACGGCGTGAGCATCTCGTCTTGCAGTTGCTTGGCCATGGTAAACAAGGGATTTTCGCCTTTGGCAGCGCGGCGCAAAAGTTGACCGGCGATAATCAAGCGATTGATTTCGTTTGTGCCTTCGTAAATTCTCGCGATGCGCGCATCACGATAGGCGCGTTCAACCGGATAATCGCTCGAATAACCATTGCCGCCAAAAACCTGTACGCCTTCATCAACGCAGTATGCCAGGTATTCGCTGCAAGCGGCTTTGAGAATCGAACATTCAATGGCGTAATCTTCGATGGCTTTCAACGCCTCTTTCGGCACATTACGGTCAACCGTTGACATCATCTCTTCAATCATTCCGACGGTGCGATAAATCATGCATTCGCCGACATAGGACCGAACCGCCATCTCACCGAGTTTATGTTTTATCAATCCGAATGAAGCAATCGGCACACCGAATTGATGTCGCTGTTTTGCATACTCAGTGGCAACTGTGGTCACGCGCTTCGAGCCGGCTATTGAACTGACGCCCAATTTTAATCGCCCGATGTTTAAAATGTTGAAGGCGATTAAATGACCTTTGCCGATTTCACCCAGCAGATTTTCAACCGGCACTTGCGCGTTATCTAAATTGACCGCGCACGTCGAAGAGCCATTGAGTCCCATCTTATGTTCATCGGGCGATGTCGAAACCCCCGGAAAACTCCGCTCAACAATAAAGGCCGTGAATTTGTTGCCATCTACTTTGGCAAAGACGATAAACACATCAGCAAATCCGCCGTTAGTAATCCACATCTTCTGCCCGTTGAGAATGTAATATTTCCCATCTTCGGTTAAGGTCGCTGTGGTCTTTGCGGCCAGCGCATCGGAACCTGAACCGGCCTCCGTCAATGCATAAGCGCCGACAAGTTCAGCCGTGGCCAGGCGCGGCAAGTATCTTTCCTTCTGCTCTTCATTGCCAAAATAGGCAATCGGCAAGGTGCCGATGGTCGTGTGCGCGCCGACGGTTCCCGAAAACGAAGATTGATGCGAAAGGTTTTCCGAGGCAACCAGTGAACTGAGCAAATCCAACCCGGCGCCGCCGTATTGTTCGGGAATATCTATGCCTAAAAGCCCCAGTTCCCCGGCTTTTTTTAACAACTCGCGATGCACAGTGTAATTTTTCTTTTCGATCTCTGCATCAAGCGGCAACACCTCTTTTTCGGAAAATTCAAAAGCCGTTTGCGCAATTAAACGATGTTCATCGCTGACATCTTCGGGGGTAAATATTTCTTCGGGTTTGTGGTCTTCAAAAAGAAAACTCGCTCCGCGTAAAACTTTCTTCTGTGGTGAAACGCTACTCATAATACTCGCTCCTTTGTTTAATGGAATTCAGGAGTCAGAATTCAGGAGTCAGAATTTTCTTCTTGGTCGTCGCGATGAGATACAAGAAGCGATCTGAGAGCGCGGTCAAAAGTCTTTCCATTCTGACTTCCGACTCCTGGATTCTGGCTTCTTTAAATCATAAAAGTTCAAATATTCCGGCGGCGCCCATGCCGCCGCCAACGCACATCGTGACCAGTCCGTAGCGCGCCTTGCGCCGCTGCATTTCGCTTAAAATCGTTGCCGTGAGTTTCGCCCCTGTGCAGCCCAACGGGTGCCCAAGCGCGACGGCTCCGCCGTTTACGTTCAACTTGTCTTGATTGATGCCGAGTTCTTTAACGACGGCGAGCGCCTGTGCCGCGAAAGCTTCATTGAGTTCAATCAAATCAATCTGGTCAAGCGTGAGCCCGGCAATCTTTAAAGCTTTCGGCACAGCGGCAACCGGACCAATGCCCATATAATCAGGTGCGACTCCCGCCGTTGCATAAGCGATGAATCTGGCAATCGGTTTGATATTTAACGCTTTGGCTTTATCAGCAGACATCACAACGGCCGCCGCTGCGCCGTCCGAAGTTTGCGAAGAATTGCCCGCCGTCACCGAGCCTTTCGCGTGAAAGACAGCGCGAAGTTTTGCCAATCCTTCAACCGAAGTATCGGCGCGCGGCCCTTCATCGGTATCAAAAATGCGCTCTTTGGTGACGATTTTACCTTTACCGTCGAGTTCGTTTGTTCGGATAGTGACGGGGACGATTTCATCTTTGAACTTCCCTTCCGCGATGGCCGCCAAAGCTTTTTGATGACTGCCAAGCGAAAACGCATCGGCATCTTCACGCGAAATGGAATATTTCTGCGCCAGGTTTTCAGCCGTGAGTCCCATACTCAAAAAGTAATCGGGCCACTCGTCAACCAAAGTCGGATTAGGGCGAATCACATTACCGCCCATCGGAATCATGCTCATGGATTCCGTGCCGCCGGCGACGATACAATCAGCCCAACCGGTCATAATGCGTTCGGCTGCAAAGGCGATGGCTTGCAACCCCGATGAGCAGAAACGATTGATGGTCACTCCCGCAGTCTCTTTCGGAAGCCCGGCAAGCCAGGCCGCCTGTCGGGCGACATTCATTCCCTGCTCGGCTTCCGGCGTTGCGCAACCCATAATCACATCTTCAACCATTTCGGGCGAAAGATTCTCAGTCTGTTCAACTGCGGCTTTTATCACAGCGCCTGCCAAATCATCCGGTCGTGTGTCTTTCAGACTGCCGCGCGGCGCTTTGCCGACTGCGGTTCTCAAGGCTTTTACAATTACGGCTTCATTCATTTATTGATTCTCCAATCTGTTTAATTCCTCAACGGCTTGCCGGTCTTGAGCATGTGCATGATGCGCTCCTGAGTTTTACGCTCGCCGCATAGCGAGACAAAGGCTTCACGTTCGAGGTCTAATAAATATTGTTCGCTCACCAGGGTCTTTCGCGACAGGTTGCCGCCGGTGATGATGTGCGCCAGTTTCTTGGCCACATGCGCATCGTATTCGGAAATAAAGCCGCCACGCTGCATCATATGAACTGCGAGCTTAATGGTCGCCAGTGCCGCTTCGCCCATCACCGGAATATCGGTTCGCGGATGCGGTTGCTCGTAGCCTTCCCTGACCAGCGCCAGCGCCGTCTGCTTGGCGTCTTCTATCAAGCGCTCGCGATTCATGGTGATATGGTCTGTGTCACGCAAAAAGCCAAGTTCGCGTGCTTCTACCGCAGAGGTCGAAACCTTCGCCATGGCGATGGTCTCGGACACTTTGCGAATGCGCGGGAACAAATCTTCATCCGGGCTGGCGCCTTCGGTTGCCCGCAAGACCAACTCTTTTACGCCGCCGCCGCCGGGAATGAGTCCAACGCCGACTTCAACCAAACCGATATAGGTTTCGGCATGGGCGCGAACCTTGTCCGCATGCATGGTGATTTCACAGCCGCCGCCAAGCGCCATTCCGGCGGGCGCCACGACTACGGGTTTTGCCGAATATCGCAGATTCATATTGGCGTTCTGGAATTGGCGAACGGAGATAGCAATCTCGTCCCACTCGCCTTCCTGAATCGCCAAAAGAACCATCATGATATTGGCGCCGACCGAAAAATTATCGGCTTCGTTGGCAATGACTAAAGCCTCAAAATTCTGCCCGACCTCTTTCACGGCATAATTCATCATGGCTATCGTATCGCCGCCAATCGCATTCATTTTGGAATGAAATTCCAAACAGGCGACGCCATCACCAATATCAATTAAAGATGCCGCCGCATTTTTCTTGATGATGCGATTCTGTTCTTTAAGCGGTTTGAGTAATAAGATGCCCGGACGGTCTGGAACCGCTTTATATTCAGATGACGCGAAATCGAAATAGTAGGTTTTCCCATCGCGTTTTTCATAAAAACTCTGCTTGCCTGAAGCGAGAAGTTTTTCAACCGTTTCGGGAATTGGCATTCCCTCTTCGCGCATCCGCGTTACAGACTTTTCAACTCCGATGGCATCCCACGATTCAAAGATGCCCATTTCAAAATTGAATCCCCACTTCACGGCGTTATCGAGATTCACAATATCATCGGCAATTTCAGGGATTCGATTTGCCGCATAAATCAAATTCTGACTTAAAGTCTTCCATAAAAATTGTCCAACGCGGGCATTGTCATAAATCAACGCCCGAAGTCTTTCAGCGGGAGTCGCCAGTTGTTTAGCGGCGTCGATTGAGGAAAAACTTACTTTTTGCGAAGGGCGATATTCCAGCGTTTTATAATCCAAAACCTGATATTCGGGTTTGCCGCCTTCGCCTCTCATTTTTTTGTAAAACCCGCCGCCTGTTTTATTGCCAAGCATTTTACGTTTGACCATTTCACGCAAAAAATCAGGCGCAATTAACATTTCGCGCTGTTCATCACCGGGCACCGCTTTATAGAGGTTATCGGCCACATAGAGCGAAACATCCAGGCCAACAATATCTGTGGTTCTGAAGGTTGCCGATTTCGGGCGGCCAATCAACGGGCCGGTCAGTGCATCAACTTCTTCAATGGTGTAATCGCCCTCCAGCATGGTTTTGATGGTGTTAAATGAACTGAAAGCCGCAATGCGGTTGGCAATGAAATTCGGCGTGTCTTTGGCATACACAATGCCTTTGCCGAGCCGACGATCACAAAACTCGCCGATGAATTTTACGACTTCCGGTTTGGTGTCGGCTGTTGGAATGACTTCCAGAAGTTTGAGGTATCGCGGAGGGTTGAAAAAATGTGTGCCTAAAAAATGCGCTCTGAAATCATCTGAGCGACCTTCGGCCATAGCGCGAATCGGAATCCCCGACGTATTGGAGCTGATGATTGAACCGGGTTTGCGAAATTTATCTACCTGTTCGTAAAGCGCGCGTTTGATTTCGAGATTCTCAATCACCGCTTCAATGACCCAATCACATTGAGCAATTTTATCGAGGTCGTCTTCGAAATTTCCGGTCTTTACCAAGCCGACAAGCGAAGCGGAAAAAAATGCTGCGGGCTTAATCTTTTTTGCCGCTTCAAGCCCCGCATTGACGATGCGGTTTCTAACCCCTTTACTCTCAAGCGTGAGTCCTTTCGCCTCTTCATCCTTCGTCAACTCCTTTGGCGCAATGTCCAGCAGTAAGACTTCAATTCCGGCATTTGCCAAGTGGGCGGCAATTTGCGCGCCCATAGTGCCAGAACCAAGCACCGCCACTCTTTCAATTTTATTGTTCAAAAAAATCCCTCCGTATTCACTGCTTAGTTAATTTCAGAAAGCTCTCTAGCTATCTCCCTCTAGTCGTTGTAACTCTTCCTCGGCTTCCTGCATGCGAAGCCAGTACTGTTGACGTTTTGCCAGCCGTTTGGCCTGTTTTAAATAGGCTATCCCCAACTCTCGTTGACCGGCCTTTACGGTTGCCTTACCAAGCACAAGCAATCCATGAGTTTGTCTTAAGCCCAATACACATTCATTAGCAATCATCAATGATTCAATCGCACGCTGCCTGGCCAGGTGAAACTCGCCGATTGATAAAAATAAGCGCGCTAACTCCGTAAGCACTTCTGCTTCAAGGCGTCGAATGCCGATTTGTCGAGCTTCCTTTAATGCCGCATTGTATTCCTGTAGGGCTGCGGGAATATTATTTTTCAGGCGATGCCAGTGGCCAAAGGAGAGCCGTACGTAAGCCGTCAGATCTGGGTAACGATCAACTTCCGCAAGGGCTCGGCTCGATTGCATTACGACCTCAGCTTTTTCCATCTTCTTTTGGGTCATCAACAGGTCACTATAGTGTCGAAGAAAGATACTTTTTCCGCGATTATTAGTCCCTCCATCTTCGATTTTCCTGATGGCCTTTTGGTAGAATTTATCCGCCTCTTTCAAATTGCCTCGCAAATGATGAATGAGGGCAAGATAGCCTGTAATGCGTCCCCCGTGGTCTTTGTCTTTGATAGAAAAATTCTGCCGCATTGCGTTTTTAAAATAGGTCTCGGCGATTTCAAGTCTGCCCAGGTGAATATTCGACGCGCCTAAATTGCAAAGCGACTGAAAGATGTATTGACCGCCTTCTTCTCGTCTATCGATGATGCGGTTGATTTCATACTGTTGTTCCCAAACCGCAAGCGCATCAAGCATTGAACTTTGACTATAACTTCCGAGGCCAAGCTCATTATAAAGCCAGGCCAATTCATCAGCATAAAGAATGCCTTCCGGGTCTTCGGTTTTAACTAAATCATCCCGGGATGCATAGTCCCAGTGACTGGGCGAGGCATCGCGAACCAGATCGATAAGGCGGGCCAACATACCCAAATATGTGTCATAACATAGGCTAGGATCATAGGCATACCATCTAGGCACGGTATTGGATTCCATGCGGGCCCGTACGACCCCAAAAGCTCCACGACACAACTTTAAGGCTTCTCGTTTATCGCCATTGGCAATGATCGTTTCTGCCTTATCGCACAATTTATTAAAGACTTCCTGCACAATCTTTATGCCGCGCTCGGAGCCCGGGTCAACCAGGGCGGTTCCAGAAGTAAAGCCTGATAATGTAAAGCTTGGT
>JBIOWC010000222.1:0-21946 GCA_044868105.1 Blastocatellia bacterium | reverse complement strand
TCATTTGCAAACGGCTATAGGGCTGCGGCCTCAGGCTTTTGAATGGCGTCCTTTCAGGGTTTTTTAAACATCCTCCAGACTGTGACACTTTAGAAACTGTCACAACCCGTCAACCCGTTTGCTTAATCCTTTCGTACAATCCCTACTGTAAAAAACTCGGATGGGGGAAATTTTATGAGTTATCAAAAGTGGGCAGCTTTTGTTTTTTTGAAACCAGACAAATTATTTCGCGCTTTAGCGCCGCTGGTGGTCATTTCAGTCTTGATGTCCTTAGCGACTTTGACGGTTGCGCAGTCGAACAGTTGGCAAGCAACGAATCACAATCCTACGGATACATCAACTAATCCGACAGACCCCAAGGCGTTGCTGGTATCAGCGCGAACCATCTATGTGAATTCGCAATCGGCTTTTGTAAAAAACAAAGCCATGATTAGCGCTCTCAATGACCATAAAGAACTCAGAGAATTCGGGCTGGCAGTTACCGACAGCGCGTCGACAGCGGATTTAATGCTTTCCATTGATCGCGCGCCGTTTACGATTGAATATTCTTTCACCGTCATTCACATCAGAACGCGAATCGTCGTTGCCAGCGGCCACGTCAATTCCCTGTTCGGCACCGTGCCCGGCAAAGTCGCCAACAGTTTCGCTAAACAACTGAAAGCCGCGCATCAACCGACAAAAGGGAAATAAAAAATGGCCGAGACCCGGCAAGTCCATCGCTATCAGGAGCCATCCTTATGCCTATATCGCGAAGAGAGTTTCTGGAATTTTTGCGCGCCTCTTGCGCCGTCGCCGTTTTACCGGCGGGGGCGCTGGCTGAAATTGGCTCCGGTAGCCCGTTTCAAGGCGACGTGCCGAATAACAGCGTTTCTGAAATCTATGTCAATGATGTGCATTCGCAACTCAATCGCACCCGCATTGCCCGGTATTTTGCGCCCAATACGGTGCAGGATATTCGTTCGATTGTCCGCGACGCGAAAGCCAATCAAACCGTTGTGAGCGTTTGTGGTCATAAGCATTCGATGGGTGGACAGCAATTTGCGAGCGACGCTTTTTTGCTGGAAATGACGGCGATGAACCGCGTCTTGAATTTCGATAAAACGCGGGGCGTTATCGAAGTCGAAGCCGGAATCGAATGGCCGCAGTTGCTCGAGTATTTACGCAAAGCTCAAGAAGGCGAGGCAAAGCAATGGGGCATTATGCAAAAACAGACCGGCGCCGACCGCCTGTCAATCGGCGGCGCGCTGGCCTCGAACGTCCACGGGCGCGGTTTGAAATTTAAGCCCATCATCGATCAGGTCGAATCATTCACCTTGCTCAATCACGCGGGCGAGTTATTGACCTGTTCGCGCCAGGAAAACACCGACCTCTTTCGCCTGGTTATCGGCGGCTATGGACTCTTCGGCATTGTGACTTCCGTGCGCCTGCGGCTGTGGGAACGCAAAAAGGTCAAGCGCGTTGTCGAGATTCGCAACACCCACGAAATTCCGCAACTATTCAATCAACGCATCACGGATGGTTATCTCTATGGCGATTTTCAATTCGCTACCGATAGCCGTCGTGAAAGTTTCTTAGGTCGCGGCGTGTTCTCTTGCTATTTGCCGGTTGACCCGGCGACGCCGATTACTGAAAACCCGACGCGCTTTCACCCGAAGGACTGGGAGCGGTTGACCTATTACACGCACAAATATAAAAAACGCGCCTTTGATGTTTATACGAAGCGTTACCTTGCGACCTCAGGGCAAATTTACTGGTCGGATTCACAACTCTCGGCGGCCTATGTTGATAACTATCACGAAGCCTTGGACCGCAAACTCGGCGCTCCTGTAAAAGCGACCGAGATGATAACGGAAATCTATGTGCCGCGTGAAAAGCTCGTCGAGTTTATGGAAGACGCCAAACAGGTATTGCGCGAGCAGCAGGCCAATGTGATTTACGGCACGGTGCGACTGATTGAAAAAGACCGCGAAAGCTTTTTAGCGTGGGCGAGAGAGAGTTGGGCTTGCGTTATTTTCAACCTGCACGTCACGCACACGGCGGAAGGCATTGAACAGGCGGCGCGGTCGTTTCGCAGCCTGATTGATTTAGCCGTTAAGCAGGGCGGCAGTTATTACCTGACCTATCATCGCTGGGCGCGGCGCCAGCAGATTGAAGCCTGTTACCCGCAGTTCAAAGAATTTTTACAGATGAAGTTGAAGTACGACCCTGCGGAAGTTTTTCAAAGCGATTGGTATCGCCACTACAAAAAGATGTTTGAGATAGAGAATGTTTAGCGCCGGAGGTCAAGGTTGAAAGTCATAACTTTCTGTTTAATGGTGCTGCTCTTATTTTTGCCGACCTATGGTTTCGGACAAGCAACTTCGCAATCAAGCACCTGGCACAAACCGGAGGGCAATATTGATTGGGATAACCCTGCGAAATTTCTGGGCGTCCGCGTCCAAGTGGCTTTAACAACAGGGCAGATTGCTAAAGGAAAATTGATCGGCTGGCAAATCGGTGATACGGAAGTCAGTTTGAAGGACAAGGCGCCATCCGTCATAACCAGGGAGCAGGCGGGCACGGCTCACCTTAAACTCGAACAAAAAAAGGTGCCGCGCATTATTCTCTTTTCAGAGGTGAGAGAAGTCCTGGTAAAACCGAACTTCTTTCAGAAACTGGGAACCTCATCAGGATTAATAAAAGTGGGTAATGGCTTGCGCAACGGTTTTGGCCTAGGCGTGTTAGCCATCATTTATGGCATTGATTGGACGATTCATGGCGGCAAACCAAAGGGAGAGTATCCGTAAAATATTTTTAAAAATTCATTCGACTCAACGCTGCTTTAAGTGACTATCCGTTTTTCCCTTCAAGCGGCGAATGGCGTGAGCCAGACGGGAAACTGCCCGGACGCATAACACATCTGCGTACACCGTCGCGCTTTTGCTTGTTCGCCGCTTCTATCTCTTTCACCTCTCTCGCCTGTGATTTCCTCTTCATAACAATTTGCAACACAATTAAAAGCCATTGCGTATCTCGAATTTGAAACTCGCGAAGAGTTCCAGTATAGTTGGCGCAGACATTTGAATCAGGTTTGTAAACAACTCAACGAATGTCGCGAACTGAATCAGAGTTAGCCGATGAATTTTTTTTGACTCCAACCGAATAGTTCTCGCCCAAGAAATATTTCCACAATCGTAAGCTTTCGTGTGTTCACGCGACGAACAAGCGCCGCTTAATTTTCAGCGTGGGCAATTTTACTAAACCCTTTCCGCTACGCTCACGAGCGTTTTTACGAGGTTATTCATGAGTTACCCTGAAGAGACACAACTTCTCGACGTGGCTGAGACCACGACTTCACACAGCGAACATAAAAAGCACACCGTTTGGTCAACCTTGCGCGAAGCCGTGCGCGGCTCAAGTCAGGATTTTACCGAAGGCAACATCGGGCGCGCCGTGGTGTTGCTTTCCGTGCCGATGATTTTAGAGATGATGATGGAATCGCTTTTTGGCGTGGTTGACGCTTTCTGGGTTGCCAAACTCGGCAAAGATGCGCTGGCCGCCGTCGGGCTAACCGAATCCATGTTATCGCTGGTCTTTACAGTGGCAATGGGACTGAGTACGGCGGTGATTGCCACGGTGGCGCGACGCATTGGCGAAAAGGATAAAGAGGGGGCCTCGCGCGCCGCGGCGCAATCCATCTTTATCGCTATCATTGTTTCGATACCGGTGAGCATTGCGGGCATCTTTTTCATGCCCAATTTACTCAGGTTGATGAATGCCAGCCAAGAGGTTATCAGTTCGGGCGCAGGTTACGGGCAAGTGATCCTTGGCGCCAACGTCATCATCATGTTGCTCTTTTTGCTAAATGGCGTCCTTCGCGGTTCGGGCGATGCGGCCATTGCCATGCGCGTGCTGTGGATTGCCAACATCATTAACATCATTCTCGTCCCGTTTCTGGTTTTTGGTTGGGGACCCTTTCCTCAACTCGGGGTGATGGGGTCATCGGTGGCGACCAGCATCGGACGCGGCACGGGCGTCGTGATTCAGCTTTATTATTTAACCAGCGGTAAAGCCCGTGTGCACATCCGGCTCGACCAGTTGCGCATTCAGTTTGATTTGATGGTCAAGTTGCTGCGCTTGTCGCTCGGCGGGATGTTGCAAATCTTGATTGCGACGGCAAGCTGGATCGGCCTGGCGCGTATCGTCGCGCATTTTGGCGATGCGGCGGTCGCCGGCTATACGGTCGCGATTCGCATTATCATCTTTTCGATCTTGCCGTCATTTGGCATGTCGAATGCGGCGGCCACCTTAGTCGGGCAAAACCTGGGGGCGCGGAAACCCGACCGCGCCGAAAAGTCTGTGTGGATCGCCGGGCATTACAATTTTGCGTTTATGTTGACGATTTCCGTGATCTACATCCTGTTTGCTGAAAGTCTGGTAAAGATTTTCATTCAGGACCCGCAGGTGGTCCCGTTCGGCCGGGATTGTTTGCGCTATGTCGCTTTCGGCTATGCGTTCTATGCCTACGGCATGGTGGTGGTGCAATCCTTTAACGGCGCGGGCGACACGACCACGCCGACCTGGATCAATCTGTTTTGTCACTGGTTGTTGCAAATTCCGCTGGCTTACTTTTTAGCCGTGCGCTCGGGCTTTGGCCCCAAAGGGGTTTACATCGCTATCGCCATTGCCGAATCGTTAGTCGCCGTCGTCGGCATTATTCTGTTTCGACGCGGCAAGTGGAAAACGCGTAAGGTGTAGCCTTGAACCGGAGAAGGGGAGAAAGGGAGAAGGGGAGACAATAAGCAAGCGTTTTATTCCCCTTAATCGGGAACATACAAAATACAGGAGAGCGTTAGATTGAAATAAAAATCTCCCCTACTCCCTTTCTCCCCCTCTCCCCTTCTTCCTTTCTCCCCTTCTTCTGCTATACGTCGCATAGCGCAACGGCTTCGCGCAGCGAAGTAAGCGGGTCGCGTTTGGGAACGAATTCATGAGCGACGTAACCCGCGAAGCCCAAATCGGCAATGGCTTTGCACACCGTAGCCCAGTTGAGTTCCTGCGTGTTGTCTATCTCATTGCGACCCGGTACGCCGCCGGTGTGAAAATGCGCGATGTGGGCGATGTTCTGGCGAATCGTGCGAATGATGTCGCCTTCCATGATTTGCATATGATAGATATCGTAAAGCAGTTTCACGCGCGGCGAAGCGACGGCTTTGATGATTTCGACGCCAAACGGCGTGTGGTCGCCTTGATAATCTTTGTGGTCAACTTTGCTGTTTAACAGTTCAACGCAAATCGTCACACCTTCGTTTTCGCCAATCTTTTTGATGCGATTGAGTCCTATCACACAATTCTCTTTCGCCTGTTCATCACTCATGCCGTTGCGGTTGCCAAAGAAGGTGATGACGTTTGGCACTTTCATTTTGGCGGCGCGCGGAATCGTCGCTTCAAAATTTTTCACAATCTCGTCGTGATTGGCTTTGTCATTCAAGGCTTTCGGAATCGTGCCGCCGCCCGCATAACCCATCGAACAGATAAGTCCGTATTTAGCAATCGGCGCCCAATCCTTTTCTTCGAGTAAATCAATCGCCGTGAGTCCCATGTCGGCCACGGCGCGAGCGAAATCATCCATCGGGATTTTGCCGTAACACCAACGCGAGACCGATTGTTTCAAGCGACCGTTTTTAACGACTCGCTGGGCGGCAAGAGCGGGCGATTTGAAATCCTTGAACATCAGGGTTGATAAAGCGGTTGCGCCCATACCTTTGATTAAATTGCGTCTGCTCAGATTTTCCATAATTCCTCCACCGAAAAGGCGATATGTAAGGGGTCAGGAGTGTTGAGTAAAATATTTTTTTAATCGCGGAACCGTTCCTCTGCACTCTCGATTTCATCAAACAGCAGTCAACATATCATATTCAAATCGTATCAAGAAACATCCATCTATCGGTTATCACCCGGTCGCCCAAATTATCTCATCACCCGCCTGTGCGTCTTTACTAATTCGCCGCTTCGGAGTAAAACCAAGGGCGAAAGTTTTATCGCGCGGTTTCCGACACCTTCTTAAACCAAGGATATAGCCATGAGCAAAATAAAAGCCGATTTAACATCAACCCGGCTTGCACGCCGTACGCTGTTGAAAGGTGCGGCTGGCCTGGCCGGAGGCGCGCTATTGCCTATCGAGGTAGTCGCAAAATCGAAAATCAAAGCTGCGGTTAACGGATGTTCAACCGTGGTCTCGGCAGGAAGCGGCAAAACCACCGTCGAAACCACCGCCGGCAAAGTCAGCGGTTATCTTCGCAACGGCATTTTCACCTATAAAGGAATTCCTTACGCCGCCGCGGTCGGCGGCGAAGGGCGGTTTATGCCGCCGGTAAAACCCAAGCCTTGGGCCGGGGTGCGAAGCTCAATGCAATATGGTCAAGTCTCGCCGCAAGTCGCCCGCACCGGTTGGGCAAATGACGAAGAGGCCTGGTTGTTTAGTTGGGATGATGGCATTCCCGGCGAAGACTGCTTGCGCGTCAACCTCTGGACACCCGGCATTAACGATAACAAAAAACGTCCGGTGATGGTCTGGTTGCACGGCGGCGGGTTTCAAGCGGGTTCGGGACAGGAACTGCCGTCTTATGACGGTGAAAGCTTGAGCCGGCGTGGCGATGTAGTGGTCGTTTCGGTCAATCACCGTCTGGGCGTGCTCGGGTATTTGAACCTGGCTGAAGTGGGCGGCGAAAAGTATGCCGAATCGGCGAACGTCGGTCAGCTTGATTTGGTGGCGGCGCTGGAATGGGTGAAAGCCAACATCGCGAATTTCGGCGGCGATGTGGGCAAGGTAACCATCTTCGGTCAATCAGGTGGCGGCGCGAAAGTGAGTACTTTGATGGCGATGCCGGCGGCGAAAGGTCTGTTTCACAAAGCCATTGTGCAGAGCGGTTCCGGTTTGCGCATGGCGTTGCCGGAAAACACCGCCAAACTCGCGATGGGCGTGTTGGCGGAGCTTGGACTCAGCAATTCACAACTCGGTCAACTTCAAACCATACCCGTGCAAACGCTGATTGCGGCCGGGCAAGCGGCACTGCGCAAACTCTCTCCGGGCGGCGCGGGGCTCAGAGTCTTTCAACGGCGCGCGGACCGCATTGGCTGGGCGCCGACGGTGGACGGAAAAAGCTTACCGCAACATCCTTTCGATCCGACTGCGCCGGCGCAGTCGGCGGCTGTGCCGATGTTGATTGGCACAACCTTGAACGAATTTACCAGCGGCATCAACAATCCGAATGTGGACGCGCTGACCGAAACCGAACTTGCCAGCCGCGTTAAGGAGATGTATGGCGAACGCGCCGGTCAAATCCTCTCCGCATTTCGCAAAGCCAACCCGAATGCCAAGCCCTTTGACATTCTCTCTTTTATTTCCACTGTGCCCACACGGCACAACGCGGTCACCCAGGCCGAGTTGAAGGCCGCGCAGGGCGGGGCGCCGGCTTATCTATACCTCTTCGCCTGGCAGACGCCTGTGCTCGATGGTCGGCCGCGCGCCTTTCATTGTTCGGAATTGGCGTTCGCCTTTGACAACATTGATCGTTGTGTAAATATGACGGGCGGGGGAACGGCGGCGCGGACGCTTGCGGCGAAGATGAGTGAAGCCTGGATTGCTTTTGCGCGCAACGGCGACCCGAATCACGCAGGCTTACCGAAATGGCCGGCTTACACAGCGGAAAAGGGACAGACCATGGTTTTCGACAATACCTGTGAGGTCAAAAACGATCCCGACCGCGAAGGTCGCCGGCTGATTACACACGCTTAAGCTTTCGCCCTCTGAACGCGACCAACAAAGGAGTGAATTTATGAGCAAAATAAAAACCCACCCAATTATCTTCGCTATCACCTTGCTATTTGCTATGGGCTTCAGCGCCAGGGCTTTCGCGCAAGACCAGGTTAAGACCAGCAACGGCGTGCTGGAAGCAGTAGCGGATAAGAGTTCCGGGGTTCGCAGTTTTAAAGGCATTCCGTTTGGCGAACCGCCGGTCGGCGAGTTGCGCTGGAAGCCGCCGCAACCTGTAAAGAGCTGGAGCGGTGTGCGCAAGGCCGACAAGTTCGGGCCGCGCTGCATGCAACGAGCCATCTTCGGCGATATGAATTTCCGCGCAAGCGGCATGAGCGAAGATTGTCTGTATCTGAATGTCTGGACGCCAGCCAAATCCGGCAAAGAGAAGCTGCCGGTACTGGTCTATTTTTACGGCGGCGGCTATGTGGCCGGCGATGGCTCGGAGCCGCGATACGATGGTGAAAGCATGGCGCGCAAAGGCATTGTCGCGCTCACCGTAAATTATCGCCTGGGCGTCTTCGGCTTTATGGCGCACCCTGAACTTACGAAAGAGTCGCCGCGTCATGCTTCGGGCAATTACGGCCTCTTCGACCAACACGCGGCGCTCAAATGGGTGCAGCAAAACATCGCGGCTTTTGGCGGCGACCCCAAGAGAGTCACTATTGCTGGCGAATCGGCCGGTTCGATTTCGGTCAGCGCGCAGATGGCTTCGCCCCTGTCGAAAGATTTGATCGCCGGGGCGATCGGTGAAAGCGGGTCCATGCTCGGCGCGCTCTCTGCCGTGCCGCTTGCCGAAGGCGAACAGGCGGGCGTCAAGTTCGCGAGCGGCATCCGAAACGGCAGCCCGCTCTCGCTGGCAGAACTTCGCGCCATGCCCGCCGATCAACTGCTTGAGGCCACGGCAAAACCCGGCCTGCCACGGCTTGGGCCGACCATTGACGGCTACTTCTTCCCTAAATCTCCCTTTGACATTTTCGCTGCCGGAGAACAGGCGCACGTGCCGCTGCTGGCCGGCATTAACTCCGAAGAGAGCGGCTATTTCGGCATCCTGGGGCGCGAAAAACCTACGGTAGAAAATTATCGCAAGGCGCTCGATCGGCTTTATAACGACCAGGGCGGCGACGTTTTTAAGCTCTATCCCGCAACCAATGAAACCGAAGTGATGGACGCGGCGCAGGCTTTAGCGAGCGACCGGTTCATTGGTTACAGCACCTGGAAGTGGGTGGATCTGGCGACCAAGACGGGTGGCAAACCGACCTACTACTATATCTATGCCCGGCCGCGCCCGCCGATGCGAGCCGAGATGGGCAATGCCGTTGCGGGGCTGGCCGGTGGGGTAATCAGGGGAGAGCAGGCGGCGGCCAATCAACGACCAGCGTCGCGCGGGGCGGTGCATTCAGCCGAGATTGAATATGCGATGGGCAATCTCGACTCGAATAAGGTCTATGCCTGGACGCCGGATGATTATCAGGTCTCGCGCGTCATGCAAATGTATTTCGCCAACTTCATCAAGACCGGCAACCCCAATGGCAAAGGGCTGGCGACTTGGCCAAAATTCGGCGAAGGGCAGCGATTGATTATTGATGTAAAGACCCGCGCGGAGGCCGACAAGACGCGACCGCGCTATGAATTTCTCGATCAGTTCTACATCAAGAGTAACTGATTTCATCAACCTCGCGAGCGCGGTTAAAGGAGCAAGACCTTTGAGACGTATCGCGCTCGCGAACGCTCGCCTGATAAACCGAACGCTTTATGACCCAACACCGCAAGTTTTTTCCACGCACGCAATTGTTTGTCGTAGGTCTGGCGCTGGTCTTCCTGCTCGGTTGCGGCCTAACCGCTCAAGCGCATGTGAAGCGCATCGTGATTGAACAGAAACAGTCGCCCGCTTATGACGGCAAATCTTTCGGAAGTGTCGGGCAATATGAAATCCTCAAGGGGCGCGCTTACGGCGAGCTTGATCCCCAAGACCCACACAACACGATTATCACAGACATCGAGTTGGCGCCCCGCAATGGGCACGGCATGGTCGAATATGTTGCAACCTTTATGCTGGTCAAGCCGGTTGATTTATCCAAGGCAAGCGGCGTCATGATTTATGCAGTGCCGAATCGTGGCAACCGCATCACGCCGGGCGCTTTCAGTGTTGCCGGAGAAGCGGGCGAAGAGTTTTTTCTGAAGCGTGGATATATCCTTTTACATAGCGGCTGGCAAGGCGATGTGCCGCCGAGCGCCGTCGCCGAAACCATCACGGTGCCGATTGCCAAAAATCCTGATGGGTCGAGCATCACGGGCCTCGCTCTGGCGCGCTTCAGCAATATGCCGGCTGGCGCCAACACCCTGCCGCTGCCCATCGCGCACGAGGCGGCCAGTCTGGAAACGACCCAAGCCTTGCTGACCATGCGCGCCTCCGAAGAGGGCGCCATCATCCCGCTTGCCAGTTCCGCCTGGGCGTTTGCCGATTGTAGTAAAACCCCTTTCCCAGGCGTGCCGGATGCGAATAAGGTTTGTCTCAAAAGCGGCTTTGATCCGGCCTATCTCTACGAATTGACCTATCGTGCGAAAGACCCGCTGGTGCTCGGCATCGGCTTTGCGGCAACTCGCGACCTCAATACTTTTTTTCGGCGCGCCACCAAAGATGATAGCAATCAAGCCAATCCGGTGGCTGGAAAAATCACCCACGTGATTGCGCAAGGCATTTCTCAATCGGGCAATTTCATCAAGACCTTTATTCATCTCGGCTTCAATCAGGACGAAGCCAATCGTCTGGTATGGGATGGTGCGAATGACCACATCGCCGGACGCCAACTGGCAATGAATATTCGTTTCGCCACACCGGGCGGCGCGGCGAATTTATACGAAGCCGGCAGTGAGCCGCCCCTTTGGTGGGGCAAATACGAGGACAAGACGCGCAACGGAAAGACCGCAAGTATGTTTGATCGTTGCCGCGCTTCAAATACCTGCCCGAAGATTTTTGAGACCTTCGGTTCTGCTGAATTCTGGGGCTTGCGAATGTCGCCAAATCTGCTCGGCACCAACGCCGATGTGGACATTCCCCTGCCGCCAAACGTGCGACGTTATTATTTTCCCGGCACACGCCATGGCGGCGGGCGCGGCGGCTTCACCACCGATATTACCGATGCGCCATCCCCCTGTGGCTTGCCCTATAACCCGAATCCCCAGGCCGAGACCATGCGCGCCTTAATCCTTGCCTTGACCGATTGGGTAACCAGAGACACCGCGCCGCCGTCGAGCGTCTATCCGCGTTTGGATCAAGGTCAACTGGTGCGACCCGATTATAAAGCGATGGGCTTTCCGCTGGTTCCGGGCTTTCCGCTGCCGGATAACCTGCTCAATCGGTTTTTTGATTATGACTACGGAACCGAATTTAAATATAGCGACCTCTCCGGTGTGATGGCGACGGAGCCGCCAGTTATTAAACGCGTGCTACCGATGCTGGTCCCGAAAGTAGATCGAGATGGTAACGAAATCAGCGGCATCTCATCGGCCCTGCATCAAGCGCCGCTCGGCACCTACCTCGGCTGGAACGTCACGCGCAGCGGCTTTTACAAAGGGCGTGGATGCGGGTTTGAGGGTGGCTTCATTCCTTTTGCGAAGACCAAAGCCGAGCGTCTCGCAACCGGCGACCCGCGACTTTCACTCGAAGAACGATACCGCGACCACGCGGGCTATGTGGCGGTCGTCAAAGCGGCGGTGCAGCGTTTAGTGCAGCAGCGGTTTCTGTTGCCTGCAGATGCCGAGCGATTGATTCGCCAGGCCGAAGAGAGCAATGTTTTGCGTTAATCAAAAGAAACTATAAACTTGAAGATTCAGTGAGTCTTCATCAGTGGCTCTGGAGGCTTTGAGCATAGGCTAACCTCACAGGGTAATTTGGTAATGGGTGAGATTGAAATTAGGGGCATGAATTTTTTCTCGGTAAAAGAAGGGCGGTCGGTCGTCAGGGACAAGATCATCTTCGGATGGGGCGGAAAAGACGGATGGCGCTTTATCCGCTGGTTCCGTCTAATCAGAAGATAATATTTTACTTGTCGTTGAGCGGGACTTTCCTTGTTTAGCGCCAACCGCTGATCAACCTCTTTCATACTGACCCACTACTGGTAATTTCAAGGGCTGGAAAGGCGTTTGCCAAATCCGAATTTGCCATCGAAAACTTGACGCGCTGAAGCGAGCAAGATATGTTTTAGCCGCACTCGCAACCACTTGCGAAACTCCGACAAATCCTTAAGAGGTGTACCATCGTGTCAGTCAAAGAATTTAATCCGCAATTCATGAAAATCAGTGTCTTAACCGCCGCGTTGCAAGAGCTCACGCCGCGCGAAGTGCGCGACCCTGACCCTGACCGCGCGATTGAAGATTGGGTTGAATTTGCCAGCGAACTTGGCGTTGACAATATTCAAATTTCAGCTGCCCTGCATCCATCGGAATCCGATGTTCCGGCCGAAGCCATGCTCGACCCGGTTGCGAATACCTTGGATTTACGCCAACCCTTTAATCAAGACCGCGCCCGGCGTGTGCAAGCCGCGCTCGAGAGCGCCAAAATCGGCATCTCGGATTTAGGATACTTTGACAATATGCTGCATGACGACCCGGCGATCAGAAAGAAAAAACATGATTTTATGTTGCGCATGTTCGATGCGGCGGCGCTTTTAGGCGTTGATGCGGTGTGTGGGTTCGTCGGGCGCAATCAAAAACTCAGCATGGATCAAAACCTTGTGGATTTTTCGGAAAGTTTTGTGCCGCTTCTCAAAGAAGCGCAGGCTCGCGGTCTCACCTATCGCGTCGAACAATGCCCGATGCCGGGATGGACGGTGGGCGACAATTTTCATAACAACATCGCCTATACGCCAGGCACTTGGATTGCGCTGCATCGCATCTGCGAAGCCGCCGGCGTGGGTGATCATTTCCGCATTCACTATGACCCGTCACATGCGATTTTAATGGGACAAGACACCCGCTCAATTTTTCAATACCTGAAAGATGAAGGCTATAACTTTTTAATCGGCGGGTTTCACGTTAAAGGTCAGGTGATTGATGCCAAGGGGGTTGCGGCATGGGGTTATGGAGGACAAACGATTGAACGTGGCGATTGGCTAAACGGTAAGCCATCGGACAACCCGGCCGATCAGGCAAACGCCTGGAAAAAACAGACCGTTTTATGCGAACACGAATTGCCGGGAACCGCACGTCACGATCCGCTGGCCTATTTGCAAAATCGCACGGTTGACTGGCTCGATCATCAACTGGCAGCCCGCGAACTTTTACAACTCGATGTCGCCAACACGCAGTTGGTCGTCGAGCATGAATATCCGCCGGCGCGCATTCAAGACAAAGAAAAATTGAAGCCTGTACTGAAAGGCTCAATTGCTTTCACACGCAAAATTGACGAAGCCGCCGCCTGTATGTTCGCTCTGCAAAACGACGTGCTCGCCGCGCAAGGCATTCCGGTTCAAGGCCGCGGCCGAGAAGCTTATAGAAGTTAAAAGCGCGAGCGTGCTAAAGCGCGAAAGCACTAAAGCGCAAAGGCGCTAAAGCGCAAAGGCGCTAAAGCGCAAGGGCGCACATCGTTGGTGTGCGCCCTTCATGCTCAAGCCGCATGCCGCGTCGTCGTTGGGTGGTCGGCTGGCTCTTCTTGATAGGCCTGGCTAACCGATTTATGGGTGATTGAATTCGGCGCATTCAGGTTTGCGCCTTCATCTACGCCAACCCCTAAACGAACCACCAATTCACCGCCAAGCCAACCGCCAACGCCGGCAATGGCAAAGCCGATAAATGACAGCGCCAGGGCCAGCGTGGAGGGCTCGGCCGGCGCTTCGTTTCTGAGCAAACAACTGCCAATAAATAATCCGACAGCTAAAACATTCGATACTCCATGCATCGCACCGATGGTTTTAGCGCGGGTGTTTGCCGGAATGGCTAACCAATCGATTAACCCAAAAACCGCAGCCGTGAGTCCGCCAATGATGCCGGCGTAAATCATCCAATAAGCGACTTCTGTCCAGTGGCGATTTCCGGTAGATAAATAAATGATGTCAAAAATCACTGCGGTTGCCAAAAGTCCCAGTGGAAAGACAATCAGTATTTGGTGAATGGGATGTCCCAAAATTTTTGCCCGACTATGCATAACGTTACCTCCTTACTATGGTGACTCCATCCGAAATCACTTTCGGATACTCTCCCTAGTGCTGGCGAGCAAGCGTTGCAGGAGAGATTTTTTTCACCCCATCGGCAATTGCCTCTGCGCATTCACTGTCGAGCGCCCGACATTTTGCAAAATCCTTTTCGGCTTCGGCCTGTTTGTTTTGCGTAATCTTGAGAAACCCGCGATTCAGGAAATTAAAACCGTGCCGGGGATTCAGTTCTATGGCGCGATTGAAATTGGTTTCCGCCGCCACGTAATCATGTTTAACACTGTAGATGACCCCGCGATTGCTGTATGCGGAGGCCAGTTTGCTATTGAGTTTCAAGGCCTGATTGTAGTCTGCCAGCGCTTTATCAAGCTCGCCTTTTTTGAACCAGACATTTCCCCGGTTGAGATAAGCCAGCTCTTTTTGCGGGTCTTGCTCCAGCGCCTGAGTCAAGGCCTCTAGAGCCAAATCATATTCCTGTTTATGGAAATAAGCGGTTCCCAGATTATATAAAATTGTGGCATTGGTGGGGCGCAACTTTAAGGCTGCCTGGTAATTCACAATGGCGCCTCCAAAATCCTCCACTGCTTGTTTGGCTACCCCGAGATTCACCAGGGCTTCAGCAAAATCGGGAGCAATAGCCACCGCCTGCTCATAAGCTGAAATGGCTTCCTGCACCTTGCCTTTCGCAAAACAGGCCAGTCCGCGTCCATAGTAAACGGCTGCCGAACGCGGAACGACGACCACCATATCGTCATAATCCATGGCGAAATTATCATCAGAAAAATTGCGACCTGGCTGACTATGCAGGCTCACCTGTTGAAAATAGTTTTCGATGATTTTGTCAAAATCAGCAAGCGCCCCATCAAAATTATTTTTCTTGTATTTCTCAATGGCGCGCTCGAAAGCCGATTCAAACGAGGGGTGGGATTGTGCCGGTGTGCTGAACGTACAGACCAGAAACATCAGCATCAATAAAGCTATAGAAAAAACAATTGATAGGGAAAAATCAATCCATGAACCTTTCAAACGAAAAGAATAAATTGGTTTCACATCCTTGCCCTTCCTTCTGTTTTCTTATTATTTTGTCCTGCGCTCGGCATTTTAGGGCGAATGCCTGAACGACAATTCTCCTATTGGCAATTTGTATGCCTCGGTCTTTATTTCTGACAGCGTCAGCGCTGCCCGGACTTCACCCAAGCTCCTCTTTTCGCTCTTTTGCTTCGCTTTCAACTCTATAAATTGCAAGAGGGTTAAGCAGATACCCTCGCGATGAATAGCAGTCGGGCGGCAAGCGAAAATATTGGCATCAGGGCAAGCCTTTTCGCGGAAAGTTCCTGTATCTCTATGAAACTCCCGGGCCGATTTTTTGTGTGTATTCCATACGAAGATGTACGCTATTCATCTATTCGACTGGCACCCTACTCATTGGCCAGGTCAGGGTTTGTGAAATTGCGCTTGCATTTCAGGATTGGACATTGTAAAAGCCTCATAGGTTTCGACACCGCCTCAATCGCCCTAAGCTTTGCGAGGCGAGCGTGCACTGGCAGAACGCGCGTGACAGCAAAATAAAACGCTGAAGTTCAAACAAGCCGTTCAAAATCCATGAACAAAATTGCATCACCAATGACCTTGATACCGGTTTGCTTGAAGGTGAAAATCGAGGCTGACATTTAGCTTTCTGCAGAGGCAAAAATCATCGTTGAAAGATTTCTAGTCGTCGAAAAATTTTTACTCATTGATTGAGGATCTATGAAAAGAAAGTTTCGCCTATTTATCTCTACAGTTTTGCTGACCCTGGCCTTAGCGCTTTCGGTTGCGGCGCAGGATGACCAGGACTTGAATTTTCTAAAATATAAAGCCGGGCTTTATGACACCATGACGAAAGACTGGGCGATGCTCAAGCGTTATCAGGAGGCCAACGCCAAACTCGCGCCGCCGGCAAAGAATGAAACGCGCGTCGTATTTATGGGCGATTCGATTACCGACCTCTGGGATAACGAAGGGTTTGGCGGGTTTTTTCCGGGTAAGCCTTATGTCAATCGCGGCATCGGCGGACAGACAACGCCGCAAATGCTCCTGCGTTTTCGCCAGGACGTGGTGGCCCTCAGCCCCAAGGTCGTGGTGATTCTTGCGGGCACCAATGACATCGCCGGCAACACCGGCCCTTCGACGCTTGAGATGGTTGAAGATAATTTCACTTCGATGGTTGACATCGCCCGCGCCAATGGGATTCGCGTGGTGCTCGCTTCCCTGCTGCCGGTTTGCGATTGTAAAACCAGTAAAGAAGGCAAGCCGCTCACACAGACCACGCGCCGTCCGCCTGAAAAGATTCTCGCCCTCAATGAATGGCTCAAACAATTTGCCGCAAAACATGATGTCGTTTATCTGGACTATTATTCAGCCATGGTGGATGACAAAGGGTTGCTCAAAGCCGACCTCACCTATGACGGGTTGCACGCTGATGCCAGAGGCTACGCCGTAATGGGGCCGCTGGCGGAAAAAGCGATTGCGGTCGCATTGAAGAAAAAACGATAGTGTGAAATCATTTTTTGCGAAACGGTAAGTTCTAAATCGTTTTAGTTAATCTTTGCAGCATTCCTCAACCGGGCACCTTTTTCATCATAAGGACATTGAAACTATGAAGGCGTTCTTCAATTCAAAACTTTTCATCATCACCCTCCTCGCATTGCTATTGACGGCCGGATGTGTTTGCGGCCCGCAAGAATCAGGCGTCGTTAGTAAAACCGGTCCAATTCGCATCGGGCTTTCATTTGACACCTTGAAAGAAGAGCGTTGGCAACACGACCGCGATCTGTTTGTGGCGCGCGCCAAAGAACTCGGCGCCGAGGTCATCTATCTATCGGCCGACAGCAACGACGACGTGCAAAACAAACAGGTTGAAAATCTTTTAACGCAAGGCATCAGCGTGTTGGTCATCGTGCCGCATAACGCTGAAGTGTCGGGCGCGGCGGTCAATTCGGCGAAAAATCTGGGGGTTCCGGTTTTAAGCTATGACCGTTTGGTGAAAGAGTCGCAGCCTGATTTATATGTGTCGTTCGACAATATCAAAGTCGGCGAGTTGCAAGCCGAGTATCTGTTAGCCCGCGCTCCTAAGGGGAACTACATTTTGATTGGTGGCGCGCCGACCGATAACAACGCCAAACTGTTTCGCGAAGGTCAGATGAATATTTTGAATCCGGCAATTGCCCGAGGCGACATCAAAATTGTTGCTGACCAGTGGGCGCGTGACTGGCAGCCCAATGAAGCCTTGAAACATACGGAAAACGCCCTCACCCAGGCTAACAATGATGTCAAAGCGGTGGTCGCGTCCAACGACGGTACAGCGGGCGGCGCGATTCAGGCGCTTCAAGAGCAGCGCCTGACCGGCAAAGTTTTCGTTTCCGGTCAGGACGCCGAACTCGCCGCCTTGCAACGCATCGTCGCGGGCACTCAATCCATGACGGTCTATAAACCGATTTCAAAACTCGCGGTGCGCGCCGCCGAAGCGGCTGTTGCATTGGCTCGCCGTGAAAAGCTTGAGACCAATGGCTCAGTCAATAATGGCAAGACCGACGTGCCTTCGATTCTGCTCGAACCGATTGTCGTGGATAAATCGAACATTGACAGTACGGTCATTGCTGACGGTTATCAAAAACGCGAAGAGATTTATAAGAAGTAAAGCCGTCAGAAGTTTCGGAAACGATGAACGCGGAAGTCGGAAGGATGAACGATTTTTGAATTACCATTTTTCCTTGTTCATCGTTCATCCTTCCGACTTTCTTTCTCATTCTGATTTCTGGATTCCTAAAAAATTATGCTTTTAGAAATGCGCAATATCACAAAGACCTTTCCAGGCGTTCGCGCCCTGGATGGCGTGACGTTTGATTTGCAAGCCGGAGAGATTCACGCCCTGGTTGGTGAAAACGGCGCCGGCAAATCTACGCTGATGAAAGTGCTGAGCGGCGTTTATCCGGCCTCTGAGTACGATGGCGAAATCGTCATTGACGGGGAAACGAAACACTTCAGCGGCATACGCGATTCCGAAGCCGCTGGCGTGGCGATTATCTTCCAGGAACTTTCATTGGTGCCGGAAATGACGGTCGGCGAAAACATTTTTCTGGGACGCGAGCCGCGCCGGTTCGGAGTCATTCAATGGAATGAGCTTTATCAAAAAGCCGCCGCCTTGCTTGACCGCTTACATTTGAATATCAATCCCCAGATGCCCATTGTTGAACTGGGTATCGGGCAACAACAACTTGTCGAAATCGCCAAGGCGCTCTCTCAGGATGCGCGCATTCTGGTGCTCGATGAACCGACAGCGGCGCTGACCGATACGGAAGTCGAAACCCTGACCATTATTTTGGAAAAGTTGCGCGAGCGCGGCGTCGGCATGGTTTACATTTCGCACAAGCTTGAGGAGGTATTTCGTATCAGCGACCGCATTACCGTTTTGCGCGACGGCCGAACGATTGACACGGTCAACACCCTTGAGACCAACGAAGCGCAAGTGATTGCCAAAATGGTGGGGCGCGAAGTGAGTCAAATTTTTCCGCCCGATACGCGCACCCCCAATGAAGTGGTTTTTGAAGTGCGGGGCTTAACCGTTGAAGATTCGCAGACCCATAAAAAGATTGTTAATAACGTGAGTTTCAGCGTAAAACGCGGCGAAGTTTTAGGCATCGCGGGGCTGATGGGCGCCGGGCGCAGTGAGTTGTTAATGGGCATTTTCGGAGCTTATCGAGGTCAGGTATCGGGCGAAATTTTTGTCGAAGGCAAACGTTTAAAAATCACCCATCCGGCGGATGCGATAAAAAACGGCATCGGCTTTGTGACCGAAGACCGCAAGCGATATGGGTTGGTGCTTGAACAGACCATTCTAAAAAATATGACGCTTGCCGGGCTGGAAAATCTTTCGGGTCGTTTTGTGACCAATATGGACAAAGAAATTTCTGCGGGTAACAAGGCAATGAAGGATTTGCGCGTGAAGGCCAATTCCGTGTTTACGATTGTCGGTACGCTTTCGGGCGGCAATCAACAAAAAGTCGTGCTCGCGAAATGGTTATTGAATAATCCGCGAGTGCTGTTTTTAGATGAACCGACGCGCGGCATTGATATTGGCGCCAAGCAGGAAATTTACACGCAGATTGACGCTTTGGCGCGCACCGGGCTGGCCATTGTCATGGTGTCATCGGAACTCCCCGAAGTGTTGGGGCTATCCGACCGCGTGCTGGTTTTGCGCGAAGGACGGGTCACTGGCGAATTTTCGCGCGCCGAAGCGACACCGGAAACTGTAATGGCGCGCGCAACCGGGGCTTTTTAGGTTTGCTAAAAACCACAGAGACCCAGAGTGAAGAAGAAATCAGAGAATAGCACAAAGTTTTTTGTTCTTTTCTCTGTGCCTCCGTGTCTCTGTGGTGAAAAATAATCGAATCTCCAATAGAGCAAAATATGAGCGAATCAAAACAATCATCTGAGAAAAAAAGCGGTTTAAGTGAAATATTGGGCAATGTTGATTGGCGCACTTATACGATGGTCTTTGCGCTCATCATCATCTGGGTTATTTTTGCCTACTCGACCAACGGCGTCTTTTTAGAAGCTCGCAATTTTTCCAACCTCATGCGACAGGCAACCATTACCGGGGTCTTGGCGGTCGGGATGTTGATGGTCATTTTGCCCGGACATATTGACCTGTCCATCGGTTCGGTGGCGGGCCTGGCCGGCGGGCTTGCCGCGATTGCCCAAACCTGGGGCAATTACGGCTTCATTCCTTCGCTGTTGATTGGCCTCGGCACCGGCGTATTGATTGGTTTTATTCACGGTTTGCTCGTCGCCTACGCGAATATTCCGGCATTCATTGTTACGCTCGGAGGATTGCTTGCCTGGCGCGGTGTCATTAAAGGCATCAGCAAAGGCAACACCATTCCGGTGAGCCTCGAACAATTCAAACAAATCGGGCAATGCTATTTGATGAAACCTGTGGGCCTCGGGCTTGCGGGGCTTGCGGTGCTCGCCATCATCTTCTTTGCGCTGCGTCGTCATCAATCGCAAAAACGTTATGGCTTGGAACAGAGCACCGCAAAACTCGCGGTGCAGATTCTCTTCCCGACCATTTTAGTGGTGGGCTTTGTCTTTGCGTTAAACAAATATGCGGGCGTGCCGGTGCCGGTGATGATTTTAGTTGTGGTGGCTTTGCTGGGCGCCTTCATCACTCAGAACACCACTTTCGGGCGTTACCTTTATGCGATTGGCGGAAACCCTGAAGCGGCGCGGTTATCGGGTATCAACATCAAGCATCATTTACTGGCGGTCTTTTCTATTATGGGGGCGCTCGCCGGACTCGGCGGCATGATTTACACGGCTCGCGTCGGCAGCGCCGCGCCCGACGCCGGCCGTCTTCTTGAACTCGACGCCATTGCGGCCTGCGTCATTGGCGGTACGAGTTTGATGGGTGGGCGCGGCACCGTATTCGGCGCAATTTTAGGCGCGATTTTTATGGCGAGTTTGGATAACGGCATGTCGCTCAAAAATTTTGAAGACTTCACGCAAGACATTGTAAAAGGCGTGATTTTAGTCGCCGCCGTCGGACTCGACATGATTGGTCGCAAGCGCAGTTCATAAAGCCATCACTTGTAAAAACCTGAAAAATCATTTATTCGTTAAGCGGCGGTCTGGTGACCGCCCAAATTTTTTAATGCAGATGAATTTGGGGGTTAGAAGACGAATATGAAGTTTCAACGAGCAAGCGGCATTCTCCTTCACATCACCTCGCTTCCCAGCGATTTCGGCATCGGCGATTTAGGTCCGATGGCTTATCGGTTCGTGGATTTTCTCGCAGTCAGTAAACAAAGCATCTGGCAAATTCTGCCGCTGACGCCTACGGGTTACGGCGATTCGCCTTATCAAAGCTATTCGGCGTTTGCCGGTAATACCAAGATGATTAGCCCGGAACTGCTCATCGAAGACGGCTTGCTGTCAACCGATGATTTGTACGACGCGCCGGCGGGTGACCCCGACCGCGTTGATTTTGGCGCGGTGATGGAATTTAAAAATCGAATTCTTGACCTCGCCTTCAACAATTATAAAAAGGCCACCGCCAGTAAGCATCGCGACGACTTTGAATATTTCTGCGACTTTGCTGCCGCCTGGCTTGATGATTATGCGATGTTTCGCGCCTTGATGAAGGCGCATCAAGACGCGGCTTGGAATACCTGGTCGCAAGATTTAGCTTTGCGCGACCCCGCCGCGCTGGCTGCCGCGCAAACGGAACTCGCTGAAGAGATTGAAGCGCAAAAATTTTATCAATACCTCTTCTTCAAACAATGGTTTCAGCTAAAGGCCTATGCCAAACAAAACCGCGTGAAGATTTTCGGCGATATGCCGATTTTCGTGGCGCACAATTCATCCGATGTCTGGGCGCACCCTGAATTATTTAAATTGAAAGCGGACGGCAGCCCGCAGGTTGTTGCCGGGGTGCCGCCCGATTATTTCAGCAAAGACGGACAACTCTGGGGCAATCCGATTTACAACTGGGAACGAATGCGCGCTAGAGATTTCCGTTGGTGGGTTGAACGGCTGAGCGCCGCTTTACAGATGGTTGACCTCGTACGCATTGACCATTTCAGAGGTTTCGTTGCGGCCTGGGAAGTTCCCGCCGAGGATAAGACGGCAAGAAACGGCGAGTGGGTTGAGGTGCCAGGTCGTGAAATCTTTCAAGCCTTCAAAGCCCATTTCACAGAGTTGCCGATTGTCGCCGAAGATTTGGGAGTCATTACGCCTGAGGTCGAACAATTACGCGATGACTTCGGCTTTCCGGGTATGAAAATTTTGCAGTTCGGTTTAGGCGGGGATGCCAGCAACACCTACCTGCCGCATCATTACACGCGCAACACAGCCGTTTACACGGGCACGCATGATAATGACACGGTCGTCGGTTGGTATCAGGAAAAATTAAAGAGCAAAGAAGAACACGACCGCCGCGAACTCGATTTCTGTTTGAAAT
>JBIOWC010000221.1:0-10111 GCA_044868105.1 Blastocatellia bacterium | reverse complement strand
CCGAAAGTCTTATTTTTGCCGGCCGAAAGTCTTAAACGACGGTGCCATCGGCAATCATTCCATTTTTAGGGACGATGACGATGCCATCGCGTATGAAATAACCGTCACCATCAAAGTGGTGCCGGTTCGCCTCATTCAAAATCCTAACCCCCGAACCAATGCGCGCGTTCTTGTCTATGATGGCTTTGCGAATAAAGCAGTTTTGACCAACGCCGACGCGCGGGTTACCGGCGCTGATGTCTTCTTGCATCATCTCTATGGTTTGATAGTAATCTGACCCCATCATCAACACGCCATCAAGATGGGAACCATGTTCGATGCGCGCGCGAATGCCGATAACCGAATTTTTAATTATCGAACCATTCAAAATGCACCCTTCAGTGATAATGCTGGCTTGCACCTGACAATCGAGAATCTTGGAGCCCGGCAGGTAGCGCGGGCGGGTGTACATCGGCGATTCCGCATCAAAAGCATTAAAGGGCGGCAGCGGCAACGTCATATCAAGATTGGCGCGATAGAAAGCGCTGATGGTTCCGATGTCTTCCCAATAACCGTCGAACAAATGCGCCTGCACATTGTAACGCGACAGCGCTTCAGGAATAATCTCGCCGCCGAAATCAATCGCGGTTGGCATATCTTGTGTGAGCAGTTTGCCGAGCACATCTTTTTGAAAAACATAAATGCCCATCGAAGCCAGAAAAGGGCGGCGCGCGGCTTCTTCGGCGCTCAGCCCGAGCTTGGTCGTATCCACGCGCATGGCGTCAAGCTCGGCGCCTTTGGGTTTCTCTTTGAACTCCACGACGCGCCCGCTGTCATCTATCTTTAATAATCCGAATCCGGAGGCGTCTTCCGCGCGCGCCGCGGTTACCGAGATGGTCATATCGGCTTTGGTTTCCCGATGACGCTCAACAAATTTGCGGTAATCCATGCGATAGAGGTGGTCACCGGATAAAACTAAAACCGTGTCATCTTTGTAATCTTCGAGATGATGAAAACATTGACGCACCGCATCGGCTGTCCCTTGAAACCAATCCGGGCTTGATGGCGTGATTTCCGCCGCCAGGATTTCGACAAACCCATTGGTGAACCGACTGAAACGATAGGTGCGCGCGATATGACGGTTCAAGGAAGCTGAATTATATTGCGTGAGAATAAAGATGCGCAGCACATCCGAATTAATACAATTTGAAACCGGTATATCAATCAACCGATATTTCCCGGCAAGCGGAACCGCCGGTTTGGCGCGCTGCCGTGTGAGTGGAAAAAGTCTCTGACCAACGCCTCCACCTAAAATAACCGCGATTACGTTATCCATGCTTTTTCTCGTCTCCTGTCAAAGAAGTTTTCTCTGGTTGGTGTTGCGCGCAAAAGTATAGCTTAGTCATTAGTCATTGGTCATTAGTCATTGGTATTCTTACTGGCGACTTTATGATGAAGGACTAATAACTCATGACCCACCATCAAGTAAGTATTCCAGAGCCTTTAAAAAAAGCGATTGCTGAAACCCGGGCGGTCGTAGCCCTTGAGTCAACGGTTATTGCCCACGGCTTGCCCCGACCGCTCAATTTAGAAACCGCTGAGGCCTGCGAACAAGCCATCAACTGCGCCGGCGCGATGGCCGCAACCCTGGGCATCGTTGAAGGCGTGCCGACCCTGGGGCTCAGCGCGACAGCGTTGAAGTGGTTTGCGCAAGGACACGCGCCGGATGGAAGCAAGATTGAAAAAGTGAGTTTAAGTAATCTCGCTGCGGTCATCTGCGCTCGCCGCTGGGGCGCCACAACGGTGTCGGCTTCGATGAAACTCGCACACCTTGCCGGGATAAAAGTTTTTTCAACCGGCGGGATTGGCGGCGTCCATCGCGGCGCCAGCGAAACCTTTGACATATCGGCGGACTTAACGGCGCTCGCGCAGATTCCCCTTATCTGCGTCTCAGCCGGCGCCAAGGCGATTCTGGATTTACCGAAAACCATTGAACAGCTTGAAACCCTGGGCGTACCGGTCATCGGTTTCAATACCGAAGAATTCCCAGCGTTCTATTCGCGCAAGAGCGGCCTGGCGGTTGACCTGACGGTGCAAAGCGCTGATGAAATTGCGGCGCTTGCTCTCAAGCATTGGCAGATGAATTCAACCAGCGCGGTGCTTGTCGGCGTTCCCATTCCTGAAGCCTTTGAGATTCCGGCCGGCGAAATCGAACGCGCCACCACTGCAGCTTTGAAGCTGGCGGACGAGCGTGGCCTGCGCGGCAAAGCCGTCACCCCGTTTCTGCTCGAACAGATGAAAGAGATGACCAAAGGGGAAACGCTGCGCGCCAATCAGGCGTTGCTGATTAACAACGCGAAAATCGCTGCACAAATCGCTGTGAGCTTGGCGAAACTCGGTTAGCCATTTGAATCAAAAGATGCCCTAACGGGCAGCGATAATTGGAGCTGATGGATTCGTCAGTGAAATAGTTGAAGCGAACTTTATCTGTCGTGTAACATCACATTGGCGCTCATTCTCCCTATTAATCAAAATTCTCTCGGTGATATTCATGAACAAACGTTTCATTTTTATTTTTTTCGCACTCTTTTCCCTGATTGCGGCCGGTACGATTCCTTATTGCGAGGTCATCCTGCCGGTTGCGAAAGCTCAACTTCCCGGCGCCGGCGCTCAACGCGCGCCGTCCATCAATGTGACGAAAACCAACGACCTCTTTTTAACCATGTCGGTGGCGACCAAACCCGCAAGCGCCGGAACCCCGGGCAGCCAAACCTTTTTCATGCAATCCAATGATGGGGGCAGAAGCTGGGATAACTTTCCTACCACCCGCAACCTTTCACAATCGCCCGGCGAAGCCTTCGGTCCGTCAATGGCGATTACCCGGTCTGGCAAAGTGCGCGTTTATATCGTCTATCACGACAACCGCTCGGGAACCACGCAAGTCTATTTGATTGCTTCAAAGAAGGGCACCAAATTTAAAAAACCCAAAAACATCACGCCCAATGATGGCGGCGCGTTTTCGCCACGCATTGCTCTTGATTCGGCAGAAAATCTTAATGTCGTCTGGGGGGATACGCTCTTTTTCAATCGCCGCGTAGTGTTTACGCGCTCCTCGGATATGGGCGGTACCTTTTCGGAGTTAATTGATATTTCGCGCTCCTCAGGCAATGCCTTTGAGCCGGAAATCGCCGTCGATTCCGGCGATGCTATCAACATCGTCTGGGAAGATGAAGGTCCGGGCGTCAGCACCATTATGTTTTCGCGCTCCAACGATGGCGGCCACACCTTTTCCGAACCCAAACGCCTGTCGAGCGGCACCAGTCAGGCAACCGAGGCGCACATCACGACCGCGGCGAACGGACAAATTTACGTGGTCTGGAACGAAGTCATCAGCAATGGTTCGCGACAAGCCTTCTTTTCGCGCTCAACCAATAATGGGGCAACCTTTTCCGAACCGATTAACCTCAGCAATGATTCAGGCGCAGATATTCACAAAGGCTTTGTCACGTCACGCGGCAATGCAGTTTATGTTGCCTACAATAATGATGAAGAATCCAGCCATCAAGTCTATGTTGTGAAATCCGAAGATAACGGGCAAAGCTTCGGCGACCCGGTACAGGTTTCAAGCGCTACCAAAAGCCGAGGGCGCGCCCACAGCGCTTCGATGTGCATAGATGGCGATGGCACGATGCACATTGTCTGGATAGATACGTCGGTGCTCAGCAACGACGAAGGCTTACTCTATTACAGTCGAACATCGAACGGGCGCACTTTTATCGGGCAGCAACAGCTGCTGGCTTTCGTTACCGGATAAGCGAATGAAAATTGATTGGCGCAAACTCACAGCTTTTCTGTTCGCTCTATTGATCGGTGAAGTCTCAGCCTCGGCTCAATCGCCGCAAAGCGTGTATACGAAGATTTCGGCGAAGGCTTGTAAAACAATCAGCGTGGATAGAGAGAGCGAAAGTTCGGTACAAAGCTGCGCCGGAATTGCCGGTTATAAATTGCTTGTTGAAGAGGGCGATTTGCGCTCGTCTATTACCGTTGTTACACCCGGCGGCCAGAAGCATGAACTCAATTATTGGTCGGTCATTACTACGGCTTTCAGTTCCTTGGGAAACCAAGCCGAATGGCGAGTCGTGAAAAAACAGGGCAAGTCGGTGCCAATCGCTTTAATTGTTCGTGTCAATTCCAGCCAAGATGGCGAGACCCCAAACGCGATCATCTCCTACCTGGCGGTCGCCAAGATTACTCCGCAAGCCATCTGCGTAACCGACAAAATCAAACCCGGCGCGACGCAAAACCTGGAGGCCCGTCGCGCCGCCGATGCTTCCGCAATCCGGCCGTGCCTTAAGTAACCGCGAAGAAGAAGGGGAGCGGGAGAGAAAGGGAGAGGTGCGATTGACGCATTGCCGCGGTTTTTTCTGTAGCGTTTGAGCGCCTAAATATTTGCTGACAGCCCAACTGCATCATCGCAATAAGACGTAATCGTAAGTGAAAAGCATTGTGGAAAGATTAACTCTTTCTCACCTGTTCACCCCTTCTCCCTTTCTCCCCTTCTTCTTTAAGTCCACCCTTCACGTTCGCGCAAACCGGTAATGTGTGCCGTGTGATGTTTGCCATGCCAGGCATAGAGGCCGACATTCTTTTCTAAGGTCACGGTGCCGAGTTCAGGATGCCGGAACTGCCGTTTGAAATCTGCCGGCGTAAGCGAACGCAGTAAGGTAACCCAGCGCTCGTGCAACGGTTCTAAGAGCGCCAACGAGACTTCAACCGGCAACGTTTTTGCATCAACCAGTTCCGCCCACTGCGCTTCATCATAAGGTTTAATGGTGGGTTCATCTTCCGTGAGCGCCAGACGAAAACGAATATAGCTGTTTAAGTGACTGTCAACCACGTGGTGCACAACTTGACGCGCCGTCCAGCCGCCGTCGCGATAAGGGGTGTCGAGTTGCGCGTCCGTAAGTCCGCTAACGGCGGCGCGTAATTTTGCCGGCGCTTGAGCGATGTCAGTAATCGCTTGTTTAACTTCTTCTTCGGTCAAGTTCGCTTGAAAATCGAATTTGCCAACCGGATAACGCAGGTCTTCCATTTTGTCTCCTTGGGTTTAGCTTACCGCCTTCAGGCCGTAGGCTAAATTTTTATTTACAATCTGAACAGATATGAAAACTTTACGAATAATTGTTTGCCATCGTTAATAAAACGGTCTCTCGGTCTGAGAATGCCGAAATTATCTGTGCGCAAAGCCGGGTCGAGGTTTTGCAGGTTGCTGTTATAGCCTATATACAAAGCCGTTCCCGGATGCGGCAACCAGGTGACGAGAAAATCGGCATTGAATTTTTTGGTTGTTTGCAACAGCGTCAGATCAGGGTTTGCCAGCACCGTGTCATATTGAAAAATCAAACGCAAGGAGAGCGCCCGATTGAATTGCCAGTTCCATTTCGAGCGAATGATGTGATTATTGAAAATGCTTGCCCCTGTGCGGCGCTCGGTGAGCCGGTCGAGGATATATGTGTTATCAATTTTAAGCTGCGAGACCGGGCGAACCGTGACCGCAAGAAATCCGGTGTTGCGGTTTTCAATCTCCGGTAAGCTGCCCGCTGCGGGAACGAAATTCAACCGTTGTCCCCAACGATAATCCCCCTCGACGGTGATTTGTGGAATATAGCTGCTGTTGAAATTGATGCCTTGATTGGTGCGGTGATAATTGGTGGTTCGCGTCAGTCCCGGAAAATCCTGCGGTCGTAAAACTTCGCTCTCCGTCGCATAATACGGACTGATAAACGTTTGCCGCGCAAACTCGAAATTGATTTGCGGCAGGTAGGATTCGTTGAGTTTGGTGCCCTCGTGATCCCAGGTGTGCACGGCGATAAAAATCGGGCCCCAGGAGATCAGGCGTTTGCCTTCGGGGCGAAAGGTGTAGCGGAAAAAGTTTTGCGCATCGCGCACATCGGGACGCTGAAAGAAGCCGGTTTGCGTGCGATAGCCTTTGGAAAAATCGGCATAGTTGAAATTATAGCCGCGCTTTCGCGAGGTAAAATCCACGTTGACGTTATAGGCCGGGCCGCTCGCCGTGCTGCCATCAAGAAATTTGGTCGAACTGGTCACGGCTTGAAAAGTGGTCACCCATTGTGGGTTAAGTTTGAGCCGCGCATCAACGCCGCCAACCCGGTTGTAACTATTTTGAAATTCGCGGTCGGTGTAAATTGCGCCGATGCTCGATTGCTTGAAAATATCGCGGCTGACGCGCGCCACGGTAAAAAATGCGCGCTTGTCTTCAAAGGGGTCGCCTTTGGGCACAGACTTGCCGGGCGATTCGTCGTCGGCAATCAAGGCGCCGATATTATACTTGCCGAGTTTACCGGTCAGCCGCGCGCCAAATTGCGGGTCGGCAATGCGACGAGTAAAAAGCAGATTGATGGGCGTTTGAAAATAGCCGGAATTTTCGAGGAAAAATGGGCGTTTTTCGGGAAAGAAGACCTCGAAGCGCTGGTTGACCGTGGATTGCGGTTCGTCCGATTCAACCTGACTGAAGTCGGGGTTGAAGGCCAAATCAAGCACCAGACTGTCTTTCAAGACGAATTTCGCGTCCAATCCGCCATTAAATTCGGCGCGTTTTTCCGTAAATTGCGGATTGTTGAAATCGCGTGTGTCGAGGGCGCGAAATGACCGCAACGCCGCATAAGGAATAAGTTGAATGTTGCGACCCGGCGAAATATTTTTCAGCCCGCTGATGACGCCCGCTTGATTTAAACGCCCTTGAATGCGACTTGAAGCCCGCGGCCAGTATGACCATTCATTCGAGCGCGGAATGCGACGCACCAGCGTGACTCCCCAGGATTGCTCATCGGCCGATGAAAAGCGCAGGCTCTTAAACGGAATCGCCATCCACACCACATAGCCCTGTTCGGTAATCTGGGCTTTCGAGTCCCAAACCGTGTCGAATGAAAAATCGGGGCCATTTCTATCCCCGGTGGCTTCATTCCAAAGCCCGTCGGCTTGTACGCCGACCGGATTTGACCAGAAGACAAAACCGTGAAGTTGGTCGCGGAAGGTATCAAACGTCACTTCGACAAAATCATCCTCAAAAGCGCTTTCGCGACGCGTCAGGCGACCACGAATTTTATCGGGTTCAGAATCGAAACAGACAAAGACGACATAGAAATTCTTCTCATCGTAACCCAGATAGACCTCGGTTTTTTGCGTGGCGGGGTCGCCGTCTTTGGGTTGCTTTTGGATAAAATCTTCGACCTTCGCCATTTCGTGCGATGAACCGTTATGCGGTTGCATGCCGAGAAAGTTTTCTATGGTTGGCGCTTGTGAAAGGCGCGGGATGGATACGGTTTTTGTGGTTGCCGATTTTTCTTGCGACCAGGCAACGCCAGGCCATAGCGTTAATAAAGCGGCAATAAAAAACGCGACGCCGAGGCAGCGTTTTTTGGTGAGAGACATGCGTTAAACTCCATTCTGTTCAGTCGTGGGGCTGGGGATTTTGACTGGCTATTTTCTCTTATGAAGGCCTAAAAAGCCAGATTCAAAAATGCGGCGCACCTTAACCTAGCGCTTTAATTTTTTCTCAATCAGCGGCATCACCGATTGAAAGCCCAACTGATTTCTCAGCCATTCGGCGCGGTCTATGAGGGCTTGAACGTCAGCCAGATCGTGATTGGTGTAATACCATTTCTCGGTTTTCGGTTGGCTCGCCGTTTGGAAATATCTGCGCATGGCCGGCTCCTTGAAATACTGTTCATATTTAGCGAATTGGAAGAACAGCGAAACCGGCGCCGCGTGACCAATATAATTGATTGCGCTCATCACGCTAATAACCTGCAGGTATTTTTCAAACTGCTCTTTGGGCAGACTGTTACGATAATCAACGATGTCAGGGTCATCATTTTCTAGATAAAGCGCCCGGTAATCGGGCGTGCCGCCCATCAGAACACAGGTTTTCAGGCGCTTATCAACCGCGGCAAGAATCGCCCCCCACTGTGCGCCGTAGCTGTGCCCGACATAGGCGATTCGCGTTTTATCAACTTCGGCAAGCGATGAAAGAAGATCAATCCCGCGTCGCAAATCAACGACGGCTTGAATGAAGGTGTCGCGATTCTCTTCCGGCTTGGCAAGCACAAAATCCGGTTTGCGCCACTCGCGGGGACGCACCCAAGGGTAATCAATCATCAAAGCGACGACGCCCGCTTGCGCGTACAGCGTCGCTTCGGCAACGAACTCGTGACGATTGCCCGGTCCCCAATGCCCGAATAAAATCGCCGGAAACTTTCCTTCGCGCGCCGGCCGAATTAAAAACGCCGGAACGCGTCCGCCTTTCGGGCTCACATAAGTTATATCTTTAACGATAACCCCATCACGCTTTTCAACCCCTACTTCTTGAATATCAAGCGCCGCTTTCGCGTCATAATCAAACATTCGAGCGCGTTCTTGAAAAACAGGTAGTTGCGAGTCTGGGCTCTGGGCTGGCGCGCCGATACAGAGAATCAACAACATTGCCGCACCGTACAGGGCTTTGTTCATTTGCGCACCTCTCTTGAATCACGTCGCTTGAAAGCCCAGACGTAATGATGCAGATAGGCGGGCTTTCCATCGGCGCCGAACTTTATAACCAGCTCTTCAGGCGGCGCGTTGGGAAATTGAAACGTAAAGCGCTGGTCACCAATTTTCGTCAGCCCGAGTTCCGTGCCGAAAAGTTTTACAAAGAGCTTATCGTCTTTTACGAAAACTTCTTCCTCCCAGCGACCCGGGTTGGTGTAGATGCCAGTATAGGTTTGCATTTCGGCTATGCTCATCGGTTGTGCGCGCTGGCTTTTGGGTTCCGCTTTCGCCGCAAGCGGCAATCCCAGTTCCAGGGCTTTCTCTATGGTTTTTTTGAGATTTGCGCCATCTCGGTTGGCCAGGACAATCACCGCAAAACGCTGTTCGGGAATCATCCTCATCGCCCCGACATAACCGGTCATTGAGCCATCGTGCCAGACTTGCTTGAAACCGCGATAGGTGTTCATGAATAACCCATAGCCATAGTGGTCGAGCGAACTCGGAACCTCGGCGCGCGGCTTTTGCATTTCGTGAATCACCGAGGCGGACAAAATTTGTTTACCTTCTAATTTGCCGTCGTTCAAAAACGCGACAGCAAAACGCGCCAGTTCATTCACACTTGAATACATCGTTCCGGCGGGCCACAGTCGCGCATCATTGGCGAGCGGCCGCACAACGGTTGGCGACTCGGCGCGCCGCACTCGGTGCCCAACGGCTAACGGGTAGGTCATCGCCACGGTCGGGCGAAAGGTGGTGCGGCGCATGCCAAGCGGTTGAAACAATCGTTCACTCAGCAAATCCGCGTAAGGCTTCGCCGTAACTTCCTGAGCGACCAAGCCGGCGAGCGCAAATCCGGAATTTGAGTAAGAGAAGACATAATCCGGCTCGAATAGACAATAATCGTCTTTCCAGGAGCGCAGATAGGCGCCAAGCGCCGACTCATCCTGCAAACCGAATTCATCCGGCTCATCTTTAAGCCCCGCCGTGTGACTGAGGAGTTGTTGCAAGGTCACTTGTGCGAGTTTCGCACTGAGCCCTTTGGCAAAACGGCCAATTGGTTGGTCGAGTTTAAGTTGGCCTTCTTCGGCAAGCGTCAACACGGTTGTGGCGGTGAAGGTTTTGGTAATCGAGCCGATTTGAAAGAGCGTATCGGCAGTGACCGGCACGGCGGTTTCAATATTTGCCACGCCGAAGCCTTTAGCAAAAATGATGCGGTCACCGCTCACGATGGCAATCGCTGCGCCCGGTGTGTTGGTCTCGGTTAATTCTTCAATCGCGACTTTTTCCAGTTCACTGAAATCGGCTTTTGAAGCATCCATAAGCGCAAACGATTGCGCGGTTCCCATCATCAAGAGGGCAACGGAAATTAAAATTGTAATCTGCTTGCCCATGACTTTTCTCTGAACGCTAGGCCCGGACGCGAAAGGTTATTTGGGAGGCTCGATAATTCGGCTGCCATGAAACGACACGCATTGCCACTTTCCCTGTCGCTTCACATAAACCGTTGTGCGACGATAACGAATAAGCGTCTGATTGCCTTTGAAAGAGATTTTTTCATTCGAGATTCCGGTTACGACTGCGGTAT
>JBIOWC010000220.1:0-6981 GCA_044868105.1 Blastocatellia bacterium | reverse complement strand
TACTATCGCCTGCATAGCCCCAAATTACTTATCGAATACGACAACACGCAAAATAACGCGAATCACATTCACACGGTTTGTCGTGACCTGGAAAATGATTTCGGTGGAGACGCGCTCCGCCAACATTACGAAAAGGGTGGCCATCACGGTTGAGTTTTGCCGTAAACCTCAGGCGACGAAACGCCAGGCCTAGAGATATGAAGTTGGAAAAAGAGGAATATGTAATCAGTTTTTTGCCCGCCACCCATGAGCCTGTCCGACTCCAGCGGGGGGCGATTTTGTCCGAGCATCTGACAATTGAAAATTCGCCCATCTTGTTTGGCTGTCGCACGGGAATTTGCGGAACCTGTTTGAGCGAAATCATTTCACAAACGGGTGGCGAATTGCTCGCGCCTTCGGATGATGAACGCGAGTTGCTCGACATCCTGGCCCCGGACAACGGGCAGGCGCGGCTTGCCTGTCAGATTGCGATATGCGCGGATTTAACAATTCATTATGTTGGTAAATAGATGCAGGATTCAGATGTTTCGCGATCTGTCTGAATCCTGCATCCTGAATCCTGAACCCTGCTAATGAACGGTAAAGACTTCTGGTACATCATCGCTCAGTCGCAAGAGCTCAAGCGCGATAGCGTCATCGCGGCACAAGTTTTGGGCGAATGGCTGGCCGTCTTTCGCGATGCATCGGGAACAGCCGTGGCTCTCGAAGATTGTTGTTTGCACCGCTGCGCCCGATTATCAAAAGGCGCCGTAAGCCAGGGCCGATTGCAATGCTCGTATCACGGTTGGGTATATAACGGGCAAGGTTCTGTCGTTGAAGTTCCCAGCGAAGGCGATAAAATTAGACCGAAACCGGCGGCGCGCACCTTTCAAGTTTGCGAAATTGATGATTATGTTTATGCACGTTTGAGCGAGGCACGGGATGACGACATTAAGCCATTTCGCATTCCGTTTTACCAAGCGCCGGGCTGGGGCGCGATTCGCTTGAAGAATTTATTCAAAAACACCGTTACCAACTGTGTTGAAAATTTTGTTGATATTCCGCACACCGCCTTTGTGCATCCGAAAATCTTTCGCGTAACGAAAAATGAAAAGCTTACGGCAAGCGTTGAGCGCAAAGCCGGAAGCGTTACGGTCAACTATCGCGGCGAACGCGCCAATTTAGGCTTTTTTTCATGGTTTTTGAATGCCAGGGGGAAAGAGATAGGGCATCGGGATGCCTTTTTTATGCCGAACGTGACCAGCGTTGATTATATTTTTAATGACCGGCGACGCTTTATTATCACTTCGCAATGTATACCCCTAAGCGACGACGAAACGCTGGTCTACACGGATTTGACTTATGACTACGGCATCTGGAACAGATTGGCAAAACCGATTATTCGTCGGCAAGCGCAGACGATTATCAATCAGGATATAGAAATTCTTGGCAATCAGATGCAGACCATAAATAAATTCGGGGCGCGGTTTAACAATAGCGAAGCCGATGTGATTCACGTTTTTATCGAATCCATTCGTCAGGCTTTAGAACGCGGCGAAGACCCGCGCCGTCTGCCTGATAAAAATATTGAAATTGAATTTTGGGTTTAGCAGCAAATCTGTTTCAACTCCACATTCTTTTTTAGGGAGGTGAACTCATGAGCAAAAAAATTTTCTTTTAACCGTTATTAGCATTTACATTTTGAGCTTTATAACCGCTGGTCAGGCATCTCAATCAAAAGTTAAAGAAAGGGCGGAAACGCTTCTCGAACAGAAAGCCTTTCTACCCCTTGCTGTTGAAAAGCCTTCGGAAGAATTGTCTGTCATTTATGCATTTCAAGGGGTGCTCAGTTCGGCCAAAATACCCGGAGGGGTTGTCGCTATTCCGAATTGCTATGGGGAAGAAAAATTTCGGATTGAGCCGACCGATCCATCTTTGCGAAGTACGCTCAACGCTATATGCAGCGCTAGCGGGAAGTATGAATGGAAAATTGAAGACGGCGTAATTAATCTCTCTCCGACTGTCTGGTTTCCCGACCTGCTCGAAGTACAGATCAAGGAATTTCAGGTCGAAAATGCATCTATCGAATTTATGTTGGGGAAGCTTGAAGAAAGGGCGGAAATAAGAGAACGAGCAAGAAAATTGGGATTCGATAATGACCAATTAAAACTGATTGTTGGCGGTGTGAGTCGGGGCCTTTTTACCGTTAGCTGTAAGAACACGACGGTTCGAGAAGTTTTAAATGCTATCGTGCGGGAACAGGGGCGTGCCGTATGGCTTTATAAAGAATTCCACTGTAATGGAAAGAACTATTACAACTTCGATTTTATTGTTGTTTAATCTGCAGCATTTGCCGATCACGTTAAAATTTTGACTCATGATTGTCCTTGCATCATTTCTCATGCTCACGGCCATCACGTTCGCGACTGGCGCGGCGCGGCGGGCGGCGCTCAGTCGAAGCGGCGCGGATTGGTTGCTCGATGCGGCCGGCTTAATCGTTCAAGGCTTGGTGATTCCGCTTTTGCAAACGACCTTGATTTACCAGCTCTTTTCACTGCTTTTGCCACAGATGAAAGGTTCACTTGAAGTGCATCCAATTCCTGCTTTTCTGCTCAATTTCGTGGTTGTTGATTATCTTTATTATTGGAATCATCGCCTACTGCATACGACCGGGCTCTGGGATACGCACGCCGTGCATCACACGGCCGATCGCCTGGATTTGTTCATTACTTCGAGAAATACCCTGTGGTCATCGCTCTTGATTGTCTATGTATGGGTGAATGGTTTCTTGATTTTCCTGTTGCAAGACCCGCAGAGCTTTATTCTTTCCGTATCGCTCACTGCAAGCCTGGATTTATGGCGACACACGGCCTTTACCTTCAAGCCGGATGCTATCCCGCATCAAATTCTCGCCAGCTTACTCATCACCCCGAATGAACACGCCTGGCATCACAGCGCCAATAAACCCAACAAAAATTTCGGCGCCAATCTATCCCTGTGGGACAAATTACATGGAACCTATTTCAGTTCGGCGCATCAGCCGCAAGCCTTAGGCATTCGCTCGAATTTAACCTTAACGCGCAAGTTATTTTTTCCATTTCAAACAAGAAAGGCGGCCGATTGAAGATGACCTTAATGGGCCGCCTCATCTCTTTCTATCCGACGATGATTTTGCTGCTGGCATTTGCAGATGTCTTGTGGTTTGGCTACCGCCCGTCCCTTGTTCAACCGCCCCTTCTTCTCTTTATCATCTACATCGTGCCGCCCCTGTCGCTACGCCTGCATCAAGTGGTTTTTCCGATTAAAGAAAGCCGCTCGGATTTAGCCAAGCGTCAATATTCGGCGTGGTGGGGAGCGCATCAAATTCAGTTGCTCTATACAGCAGTGCCCCACCTGGAAGCGTTGCTGCGCATCATTCCGGGAGCCTACAGCGCCTGGCTTAGACTCTGCGGAAGCCGCGTCGGGCGCAAAGTCTATTGGACTCCGAATATTGAAATCACCGACCGTTCGATGTTGGAAATCGGTAACCGTGTGGTGTTCGGGCATCAGTGCAAACTTTTGGGTCACGCCATCACCCCAAAAGGCGCGGCGATGATTCTTTTTGTGCGCAAAATTAAAATTGGCAACGACGTTTTCATTGGCGCGGGCAGTCGCATCGGACTCGGCGCAGAGATTGCCGACGGCGTTTTCTTGCCTGTGCTCACGGATGTGTTCATGAACCAGAAGATAGATAAATCGCCCGTCGAAAAAAGTCTCCTATCGCGCACGCTTTCTTAACCCCCGGAACCAACGTCATGCTCAATCTGCTTCGCCCAATCATTCAGCCTGTTTTGCGTGCCTATCGCACGCGTTTCAAAAATGCCTTACAAGCTCCCGGCCGGTCACAACAACAGTTGTTGAAAAAAATTATCGCCGGGTTAGCCGAAACCGAATACGGGCGCTCGTTGAAAATAAACGCGGTTGACGATTACCAACAATTTGCAATGAAAGTGCCGATGCGAAATTTTGACGATTTAAGTGAGTGGATTAGGCGACAGCAACAGACCGAAAAAAATGTATTGGTCGCTGAACCTGTACTCTTTTACGAAAAAACCTCGGGCAGTTCGGCGGCGGCAAAAATGATTCCCTACACAAAATCGTTGAAAGATTCATTCAATCGAATGTTTTTGATTTGGCTCGCTGATTTACTAAAAAACTTGCCTGAGCTTAAAACCGGAAAGACCTTCATCAGTATTTCGCCGGCTCTCAATCAACCTCTCCTTACTGCGCAAGGCAAGCGCATCGGACTCACAGATGATGCGGAGTACGTGAATGCCTGGGCAAGATATATCTTGAAACCGTTTCTGGTTTTGCCGCCACAGATTAAACGTCTGCAAAGCCCTGCGAATTTCAAACACGCGCTGGCGCTGACGCTGCTTGCCGAATCACATCTTGAAATTATCTCTATCTGGAATCCTTCCCTTCTGGAAATTCTTCTGGATTATGTTCAAGAGAACCGCGAACGGGTGATTCAAGATTTGCAACGCGGCGCAGCAAAACTTGAGCACCTGGAATTCAACTTCAACCGCCCAGGCGACGAGCGTTTGCTCTTGCTCAAAGAAAATCCTTTAGACTGGCAACGGCTCTGGTCAGAACTAAAATTCATTTCCTGTTGGACGAGCGCCCATGCCAAACCGGCAGCCGAGCGCCTGGCTGCGAAATTTCCCGGTGTTTTCATTCAAGGCAAAGGCCTGCTGGCAACGGAAGCGCCGATGACTTTACCGCTCATTGAAGCGCGCGGCTTTGTGCCAATCCTTACGGAAGTCTTCTTTGAGTTTTTGGATGAACAGGGAAATCTCCGGCTTGTGCAAGAACTCGAAGCCGGGCGCTAATATGAAATTGTGTTAACGCAACAAGGCGGCTTGTATCGTTACCTGATTGGCGACCGCGTGCGGGTGAGCGGATTTTATGAAGCGACTCCCTGTTTGGAATTTATCGGCAGAACCGCGGCGGTTTGCGATTTGGTTGGCGAAAAATTGAATGAAAGATTTGTGCAAACGTGTTTGGCGCGCTTGTCACAGCAGAGCGATTTTCAAATCTTACTGCCGGTGATGAGCGAAAACCCGCATTACGTACTCCTCGTCAATCGGCTGGCAACCGACAGCGAACCGCTTGCGACAGAACTCGATAATTTATTGTGCGAAGCCTATCACTACGCCAACGCCCGACGATTTGGACAACTGCGCTGCCTTCGGGTTCTGATGGTCGCGAATGCGCGAACGATTTATTTCGATTATTTTATGAGCAAAGGCTTGAGGTTGGGCGACATCAAGCATCGGTTTTTAATCACGAACCTTGAAGATGCGGGGAAATTATTGGCGCAATTTGCAACTCTTTAGCGGCGCAACCTCTTCATCACCGTTTAATTTGATTATTCGATAACCCTACATTGACAAGCTTCCGTATTTCATTTGAAATCAGGTGTGCAATAGCTAAACAAGTGAGCAAAAGCGCGTGGGAGGTGATGCGATGTATATCATCCGTTTGTTGCGAATTTGTGGCCTCTGCGTTTTGATAACCACCTTTTCCCATCTATTCCAGGTTGAAATTCTGGCTTATCAAAAAAAAGTGGAAGTAAAAATATCGCCGACGAAAGCTCAGCCACCGGCTTCAGAAAATAAGCGCCTGCCTGATTTTGAAAAAAATGGGCCGCCTGCTTTGGATACCAAGCCGCGGCTAGTCGTGCAACTAGGGCACCGGGATAGTATCAATTCGGCCGTCTTTTCACCCGATGGTAAATATATTTTGACCGGAAGTTCCGACAATACCGCTTGTTTATGGGATGTCGAAAGTGGCAAGGAGCTGAGAAAATTTGGCGACCAATTAAATTCCGTAAATGCAGTCAGATTTTCGCCTGATGGGAAATATGTGTTTACCGGAAGCGACCGTGTACGAATGTGGGAAACGCAAAGCGGACGGTTAGTGCGCCACTTTGAACCGCCTATAGGCTTTGGCAACAGTTTAGCCGTTTCACCCGATGGCAAATACCTACTATACAGCGGGCATAAAAACTGGGCGTTTTTGTTAGCCATTGAAACAGGCAAAACCGTCAAGCAGTTTCACTCCTCTTCCAATTGGATTCAGACAGTCGAGTTTTCGCCCGATGGCAAAGTCGCCTTGTTTGCCGGAGAGCAGACCATAGAGGTCTGGCAAGTGGAAACCGGTCAGTTGCTCAGGCAAATCAGATTAAAAACCGATATGTTGAAATTTGCCGTACTGTCTCGCGACGGAAAATATATTTGGACGGCAAGTGATGACGAATCCATTGAACTTTATGATGTGAAGAGTGGTAAAAAGTCAAAAACCTTCGAGATCAATTCAATCACTGCAAATTGTGCCGCTTTTTCACCGGATGGAAAATACCTTTTGATTGGCAACACGGGCGAGGATGAGACGACCGGCGCAGATCTTTGGGAAATCGCGACCGGCGAATTGGTGAAGGAATTTGTCGGGCATACAAAGTCGGTTAATGCGGTTGCCTTTTCACCAGATGGAAAATATGTGCTGACGGGAAGCGATGATTGTAGCGCGCGTTTATGGGGTGTCGAAAGCGGCGATGAATTGCGCCAATTCACTGGCTATTCATCCGCTGTTACAGCGCTCGCCTTTTCTCCCACCGCAAATTATCTACTGATAGGCAACAGCGGGATTATCGGTGAAGATGTAAAAACCGCGCATCTTTGGAATATGTCAACAGGCCGAGAGGTCAAACAATTTGAAGGCGAATTATCTGAGGGTCCGTCCCCAACCTTTCCTTTTCAACCCAACAACAATGACACCTTTATCAAGCGATTGAACAAAACGATGAGTTTGTTTAACGCCGAGCAAACAAAATTCAACAAGGGAAATTCCCGATGGCTGTACTGTCTGGCAGTTTCACCCGATGGGAAATATTTATTGACCGGGAAAGGCGGCATTAGAGATGCAGGCGATAACAGCGCTCAGTTATGGAATATAGAAACC
>JBIOWC010000219.1:0-25793 GCA_044868105.1 Blastocatellia bacterium | reverse complement strand
AAACCTCATTGCCTGGGGGACGAGCGGCAGCGCCAGCCGGTTTAATATGGGCGCGCTGCCGGCCACCGGTCAGTGGGTGCGTCTCGAAGTTCCGGCGGCTTCCGTTGGTCTGAACGGACGCGTGGCTAATGGCATGGCGTTCTCGCTCTATGGTGGACGCGCGTGGTTTGATAGAGCTGGTAAAGGACAATAAATCCTGCTCAAATTGAAACAACAGCCTTCAGCAATTTAATTCAACTGAATTGCTGAAGGCTGTTGTTTTTTGCAGGACATCTTAATTTTCGTAGACGGCGATCATAATCGCATTCGGACGCAAGCGATAACCGAGTCCGGCAATCTCAATCGCCTCTGCCGGATTAATTTCCGTCCATTCGGGATTTTTAGAACCCCGCTTCATAAAAATCTGCTTGGTGAAAGTCAACCGCTTCTCTTTGATGAAACCGTCGAGCGCCGTGTTATAACCGAGCGGAACCGTAATAACTAACATGCCGCTGGCATTCAATAAAGTCTTCAAATGTTCGATGGCTTGAAAAACTTTTTGTGGTTCACGCGGGGTTTCATCCCAACCGACGTGTTCAAGCGTTGATATACTGACAATCAAATCGTATTTTTCCGTCGGGTTGAAATCAACAATATCCTGGTTGATGACGCCTTCGGCAATTTCGTATTTATCCAGCACCTCATGGTGAATGGGGAAATACCAGGACAAGACATTCCCGACTTCTAAAATCCGTTTACCGCGATGGTGTTCGACGAAATTCCAAACAATGGGGACTTCTATGGTGCGTTCATTTTTCCAGGTGATGTTGTAAAAATTGTAGAAGTAGTGATGAGGTTTATCTTGAAAGGCAAACGTTTTATGTGTGGGGAAGCGTTTGTAATATTGCCAGGTCCAAAAACTCGTTAAGTAATCGAAGAATCGGCCGAGAAAAAACGCGGGACCTTTATCTTTTAGAGCAGACAACGCAATTGAGACAAATGTTTTTATCTTTGCCAAATGAAGTAACTTCTTTCTGATTATCTTTATCGCGCGTTGACCTGTAGGCCCGACTTGCTAGAGAAGCAATTTAAAGATGCCTGTGTAAATGATGCAATCCGAATGAAGGTAAAGCCTGGAATTTAAGCCTCGTTTATCTCTTCGGCGGCACGATTGCCCGATTCGAGCGCCCCATTCATCCAGCCGTGCCAGGCCGAAGTATGTTCGCCTGCGAAATGAATTCGGCCTTCAGGTTGTTGTGCTACTGGCAGCAGCGTGGCCATCTGTCCCGGTTCGAAATAGGCGAAGGCGCCGCGCGCCCATTCGTCCTGGTGCCAGATTTGGCTGATGCTGAAGTTGAGTTGTTTATTGGTCACGCCGAAAAGGTCAGTCATCTGGTCAAGGACGGCGCTTTGACGCCCAGTTTCGCTCATCGCGCCCAAATCCAAGGCCCGTTGTCCACCGGCATACGAAGCCAGGATGCCGCGTGTGCCCGGTTGCGTGAGAGTCGGCGAATAGGTGTTTTGAATATCTAAATCGGTGACCCCATAACCGCTCAACTTATTCTCTTCCCAGACGCGACGCTTGAATTGTAAATAGGTTCGCGTCACCGGCGTCAGTTTCAATTCGTTAATGGCCCGTTGTTTGGAAGGCGAAAACGCCGGACTGACGTCAATATTTTTGAGCACCGGGAAAGGCAAGGTGCACACGGCGCGGTCGGCCGTGAGGGTTAAAATTTCGCCGCCCTGCGAATAGGTCACTTTCACGCCGTCGGCGTTTTGTTCAAGGCGTAAGACGACCGCCGCTTTTTTAAACTGTTTCTTGACGCGTTTTTTCAAAGCCCCGGGCAACTGGTCGTTGCCCCCGGCAATTTCGTAAAACGCCGCGTCTGAAGCGATGGCTTCCGTAACAACCCCATCCATGGCCGAAACTGAATTGAGCCCAAACCCCAGTACGCCGAGTTGCGATGCTTCAATGATTCTGATGGCATCATCGGACGCGCCTTGATTGACGAGTAATTGTCTGAGTGAAATCGCGTCAATTTCGCGGAGGCTCGCGGGCGGAAAATTGGCGCGGCGCGGGTTGCCGACATCGCGCATATAATCGCCAAGATAGAGCGGAATAATGCCGCTTATTCCGGCTTGGCGTTCGCTGGCTTTCAGGTTCAAGGGAATTGTATTGTTCGATGGCCCGATGCGAAACTGCTGTCCGCGAATGTCGCAAAGCGAATCCAGGTCTATGCGTAAAGCGAGCCGCAATTGCAATCCGAATTCACGCGCATAATCCCAGGTGAAGGTATGGCTTTCGGGAAAGGCAACCGGTCCGGCTTCGGCATACAAACCGTCATCGAAATCGCGAATGGTTCGCACTCTGCCGCCCGGTTGTTTACGCGCTTCCAGAATGGTTACCGTATGACCGGCTTTCTTTAATTCGTAAGCGGCGGCCAGTCCGGCAAGCCCGCCGCCGAGGATGACTACCGATTTGGGCGCACCCTGCAAAGCGAGGTTGCCGCGTCGGCTGGCAACTGAAACATTCGGCAGCAGAGAAAGCGCGGCGGCGCTCAAACTCAAATCTTTGATAAATTGACGGCGATTGATTTTGTCAGACATGGTTGCAACTCGAAAGCCGAAATAAAGCCTTAATTTGAATGACCAGGCTGAGGACTAATTGCTAATATCTGATATCTAACAACTGCTCTCTTTTTAATCATTCTTCCAGACGCAGAGCGCCGGTATCTAATTTTGAAGCCTCGCGCGCTACGTCGCGGGTTTTTTGTGTGGGACTGGTCACCCCTATTTTAGCAAAGAATTTCTTTTTGATAAGCTCGTCATAGAGATGCCACTTCATGCGGTTCAATTCATCATCCGAAATGCCGGCTAAAAATCCAATCGGGATTTCAAAACCGCCGGCGCCGCGTCGCCCGCCACCGTAATACCGTCCGGTCTCCATCGCCCCCAGCGCTTCTTTCAAAAACTCATCCGGGTTGAGCGTAACTTTATTGGTGCGCATCGAACCGACAACCATTTCGCGGTCGCCTTTGATGATAATGCCGTAAACGATTGCCGTGTGGACGTTCTCTTCGGTAAGCAGAAAATCTGCGGCTTGAGGAATGGAATCGCGGTCTTCAACGCGCAAATACCCGACCCCTGCGACCGAATAGCTGTCTTGAATGATGCGATTTCCCAGCGCCAGGCGAATAATATCCATCACCTGTTTTGAGCGCTTCACGGATAGCACATCTTCAAGCATCGAGTGGTCAACCAGGTAAGTCAAAAAGGTTGCCGCTTCCATCTCCTCAGGGTGGGCGCGCACCAACCCGGAAGTCTCGCTGCGAATGCCATGCATAAGTGCGGTCACCAGCATCACACTTTGCGGCTCACTCTTTTTGAGTTCAAGCAAACCTTCGCGTATGTATTCGGTATAAATGGTTGCCGTGGCGCCGATTTTTCTAATATCCGTATATTCGGCTTCGAGGCGATTTTGCGGTTCGTGATGGTCAACAACGACCAGCGGCTTTACGCCCAGCGCTTCAAAGCGGTCTGTGAGTTTCGAGGTCGTGCCTTGATTGTCAACAAAGACGGTTCCCTGGTATTGCTTGAGATCGCAGCTTTCATCATAACGCACCAGTTCGATATCCGTGAGTTGCACGAGCGCCAGGTTTTCCTGATGGCTGATGCGACCTTCGTAGATAATGTCGCATTCGATGCCGAAACGCGCCGCAATCATCTTATGCGCCCACCCCGAAGAGATGGCATCGGGGTCCGGATAATCCTGCATGATGATGGCGTGCCGCTCGCCTTTATGCGTTTCAAGCAAAGCGGCGAGCTCGGCGGATTTATTTAACGGCACAACTTCGGCAGATTTGCCGCTTACATCTGTGAGAGTTCTTCGTTCTCTCGACATAGATTCCTCCAAATCGGTTCTGCGAATCTGCTACAAGGCTTCGCAAGAACTGAGGGGAATTGTAGCCTTAGCTGTACATTGACACAATACAAGGTGAGGTACTTAGGGAGTGAGCGCCAAATTCCTTAAGGGAAAATCATCGCCTCGCCAGTTAGCGGGCGTTTCCCCACCGATGCGACAGATGCGGCGACTTGATACAGATGTTCCGGGTTTATCTGCACCAGGCGTTTTATCTGCGGGGAAATGTCCCGTGATAACTGGCAGATGGATTTTCCGTATCAGCCATCGCTCATTCAGCAATCATCTGGTGAGCCTCGGTTATCGGCTAATGTCTTAATGGGTGAAGCCTCACTCGCGCGGTCTTCGAGAAAAGCGTTGTTTCAAAATAATCCAGATAAAGCGGGTATTGCCGACTAAATAACGTCGCCACATTCGGCGCGGTTCAAGGATGAACCGATGCAGCCATTCAAGCCCTGTGCGTTGCATCCACAGCGGTGCGCGCCGTACCAGGCCGCTCACATGGTCAAAACTTCCGCCCACTCCCATGGCGAAACGGGCGCCGGTTTTTGCCAGATTTGCTGCAATCCATTTTTCCTGTTTGGGCGACCCCATTCCCACAAAGAGCAAATCCGCGTTGCTCGATTTTATGGTTTCGACAATTGCTTGATTTTCGGATTCGGAGAAATAGCCATTACGATAGCCGACAATTTTGAGCGCGGGATGTTGAGTTTTCAACATTTCAACAACTTTATTCACAGCTTCATCGGTTGCGCCGAGAAAATAGACCGATAAACCGTGGGTTGCAGCGTATTCAATCAGCCGCGCAAATAAATCAATGCCGGTCACGCGCTCTTTTAACGGCTGACCAAGCATTCGCGAAGCCCACACCACAGACATGCCATCGGCGGTTACCAACTCGGCATTCAATAAGATGGTTCGCAGTTCCCGGTCACGCGTTGCGGCTACGACTTTCGCGGCATTCACCACCGTCAGGTAATGCGCGCCACCCCGGGCTATCAATTTACCGATTTTTTCTACGGCTTCATTTTCGCTGAGGTTATCAACAGCAATTCCGGCAATCACACAGGGGACAGAAGACAGAGGATAAGAGATGGGTTGTTTTGCGTTTGAAGTCACAGCTTAATCATTCGGCTTTGCGAGCAAATTGGTTATCGGGAGAAAGGTTAGCAAGAATTTTGGCGATTACAGGGTATCGTTTAACTCCCTGTGCCTTGCTCCTTCTCCCCTGTCCCCTCATCTGTGTTGATTTTTTCGCGCACCAGGTAAGTCGGCTTGTCTTGCGATTCGTGATAGGTACGCACAACCATTTCGGCGATGAGTCCCATGAAAATAAATTGTATGCCCATGGCAAACATAATCATCGTCAAGGTTGCCAGCGGCATGCGGTTTAAATGAATGTCGGCAACAAAGCGATAATACATTGCCGCAATGAAGGCGATGAAAGAAATGAGTAAACAGATGACGCCGCCGGTGCCGAACAGGTAAAGCGGTTTGGTCCAATAACTCGCCATAAATTTTATCGTGATTAAATCGAACAGGACTTTAATCGTGCGCGACAATCCATATTTCGATTTGCCCGCGTGCCGCGCATGATGGGTGACTGGAATTTCGGTGACCCGCGCGCCCGCCCATTTCGCATAAATCGGAATGAAGCGATGCATTTCGCCGTACAGTTTCACATCGGTCAGAACCTCTCTGCGATAGGCTTTCAAACTGCATCCGTAATCGTGAAGGTGGACGCCGCTGATGATGGAAATCAACCGATTGGCAAGCGTCGAAGGAATGCGCCGGGTAATCATCTTATCCTGCCGGTTTTTGCGCCACCCCGAAACCACGTCATAGCCTTCATCCAATTTTTCCAGAAGCCTGGCAATATCAACCGGGTCGTTCTGCAAATCGGCATCCATAGGGATTAAAATCTCGCCGCGCGCGTAGTCAATGCCGGCGCTCATGGCCGCCGTTTGTCCGTAATTTCGCCTCAGGGCAATCACCCGAATGCGACGGTCCTGCATTGCCAGGGCGCGCAGTTTTTTCAGGCTGGCGTCTGATGAGCCATCATCAACAAAGATAATTTCATAGGCGCGCCCGACCTTCTCCAGCGCGTCTCTGAGTTTTGCGCTCAGTAAATCAATATTCTCTTCTTCGTTAAAAACCGGCAGGAAAATCGAGAGCTCCGGGGGCTCACTGGCGGCTTCTATAACAGGTTTTAGCTTGTATTCTTTCATCGAATTGGAAAATAGTAGAACGTCGCGATTGAACTAAGCAAGCAATTCGCGGTTGGGCGCATTGCACATTGACGCGGGCATCGGATATATTTTTGCATCGTTGGGCGCGAGCAAAATTTTTGGCTCGCGCTTGAATTGTCTTATGACTAGTGGTGAAAAAGTCGCCGCCTCGAATCGAGAGGCCTATTTCAACTATCACATCGTTGAGACCTACGAGTGCGGCATCTTGCTGACAGGAACCGAAGTGAAATCGATTCGCGAAGGTCGCTGCAATTTGAAAGACAGTTATGCGCAGGTGCGAAACGGCGAAGCCTGGTTGTTTAATGCTCACATCAGCCCTTATTCGCATGGTCATCGCGATAATCATCAGCCCACACGAACTCGCAAATTATTACTCCATAAAGCTCAAATCGAACGGCTCGCCAGCAAAGCGCAAGAGAAGGGATTGACGCTGGTGCCGACGAAGATGTATTTCAAAAACGGTCATCTCAAAGTTGAGCTTGCCGTAGCCAAAGGCAAAAAACTTTATGATAAACGCGAAACCGAACGCCGCCGCGATGCAGACCGCGAAGCCCGTTCGGCGATAAAGGAAAGGAGCCGGTGATTTTGGGTTCTGGAATTTAGATTTTGGATGCGTATGGGGTGAGCAAGGAGCCCATCCAATGACGTCAGAGCCAAACTCCTGTAATCTAAATTCCAAAATCCAAAATCCAAAATCATAAGATGGAAGTCAGAGCCGATAATTCAAAATTTTATGAAGTCGAAGCCGATGCTTTAGTCGTCATGATTTACGAGGGCGAAAAAGCTGATGAAGGCGTATTGAAAGAGTTGAGTGAACATACGGGCGGCGTGGTTGGCGAAATGCTCGGCACCGATGAAATGCGCGGCAAGCACGGCGATTCGGTGTTCATTTACCGGCCGGGTAACCTGCGCGCCAAACGCTTACTTTTAGTTGGCGGCGGCAAACGCGAAGATTTGAATTTTGACGGGATTCGCAAAATTGCCGGCACCGCGACCCGGTTTTTACGCAGCAAAGGCGTGCATTCGATGGCGATTCTCCGCCGCTCACAACTCGACCTCGAACGCAGCGTCCAGGCGGTCGTTGAAGGCGCCTTGATTGGACTTTTTGAGCCGGATATGTACAAAACCGAGAGCAAAGAAGAACGCCGCATTGATGAGATAATTTTAATCACCTCGGCCGACGGGGCTGCCGAAACGCTGGCGCGCGGCGTTGAACGCGGACAGATTATTGCCGATGCCGTCAACATGGCGCGCGAACTCGCAAACGAGCCGAGTTCGGTTCTGACGCCGACGGAACTCGCCGAGCGTTCCAAAGAAGTGGCTTCGCGTTACGGACTCGATATTGATGTGCTCGACGAAGCGCGCATGAAAGAGCTCGGCATGGGCGCCTTGCTCGGCGTCGCGCGCGGGTCAGATGAACCGGCGAAGATGATCGTCCTGCGCTATGAACCTGAAGGCGCAGAGCCGATGGGCAATGATGCTGAAGTTATTGCGATAGTCGGCAAAGGCATCACCTTTGATACCGGCGGCATTTCCATCAAACCCGCCGAAGGCATGGAGAAGATGAAGTATGATATGTCGGGCGCCGCGGCGACGCTTGCGGCAATGCGCGCCATCGCGCAACTCAAACCGCGCGTCAATGTCATCGGCGTGATGCCAACGAGCGAAAATATGCCCTCGGGTCGCGCTTATAAACCCGGCGATGTGCTAAGAGCAATGAGCGGCAAAACCATTGAAGTGATTAACACCGACGCCGAAGGTCGCTTGATTCTGGCTGACGCCATCACTTACGCGCGTAAATTGGGGGCCACCAAAATTATTGATTTGGCGACGCTCACCGGCGCGGTCTCCATTGCGCTGGGCCCGATTAACGTCGGCGTGATGAGCAACAACCAAGCCTTTGCCGACGAAGTTCGCATAGCCGCAAAAGAGGTAGGCGAACGTTTCTGGCAACTGCCCATGGATGACGACTATAAAGAGATGATTAAGAGCGACATTGCTGACATTAAAAATTCAGCGGGTCGTTATGCAGGGACGATTACCGCCGCCTGGTTCTTGCGTCACTTCGCTGAAGATACGCCCTGGGTGCATCTTGATATTGCCGGTACGGCCTGGGAAAACGAACGTAAACCTTATATGTCCAAAGGCCCGACCGGGGTGGCGATTCGCACACTGATTAACTACGTCTGCAATCACGCCGCAAAGTAGGACTCGGCCCGCAACACGAACTGGTTTTATGAAAGGCGGCAGGCCTTCATTAATTAATCAATGAAGGCCTGCCGCCTTATTGTTAACCAACCTATATTCGTTCCTAACGCTTCCTACAGTTCAGAGCCTATAAAAAAATAGTAGTGGGTCAGGAAGAAATAGGTTGGCCAGCGATTGGCGCTAAACAAGGAAAGTCCCGCCCAACGACAAGTAAAAAGTTATCTTCTGATTAGACGGAAAAAGCGGATAAAGCGCCATCCGTCTTTTCCGCCCTATAAGAAGATGACCTTGTCCCTGACAACAGACCGCCGTTCTTTTACCGATAAATATTTTCATTCCCCTATTTTCAATCTGACCCATTACCAAAAAAATGTCCCCACCATAGAGCGGCTGCCCCAGGGCCTTAAAGATTTTGCAATTGACGAATCCGCGCGCGCACCTTTCCGGCAAAAGCATTCGCTTCTTGCGAGGTATAACCAGCCGCACGAAACGCATCATTGAGTTGCGCCGCCGACAGTCGCCCCAGCCATTGCCCGATCCACCGGGCGTGAGCCCGCGGGATGTCCTCACCTATTTTTTCCATACGCGTACGCGAGCGGTAGTAAGGAATGGCGATGGCGTAAAGCAGCGGCGGACGGTTATGCAAAACCAAATCAACTGTCGCCGGGGTGACTTCGTCAATGTATTTGGATTCGAGGTAGTCTTCCAAATTCCCTTTCGACCGGGTCCAATCGCCGCCGGTTTTGCCGAAGGTGCCGCCGAGGTCACTGACGACATATCGCATTTCTCGCCCCTGGATGTTGTATATCGCGTTGTTCACCTGTTTCAAATCCCAGTTGTTTAAGAGCGCCATCATCACCCGCAGCCCGTCGAACTCCTTCGTCCCTACGAACGGGTTGTTGAACCAGCTCCAATCATCCACTTTCTTAAATACGCGCTCTAACCTCGCTTCGTGTACAGTGCCGGCGGGCGACACGTACTGCTGACCGCGCTTCAACTTCACCAGTCCCGCGACTCGCAACTGGGGAAGGTAGTAATCCACGTCTGTGAAGTAACCGACAGCCCATAACAGACGGGTGGCGGCCGTTTCAGGCTTTGCCTCATCACCGAGTTTGACTTTCCAACGGAGGCCGCGCGCGTCCTCAATCACAAATTTAGGGTTGCTTCCGTCCCGGTCTTCTTCGATGAACCTGAATGGCGCTCTTGGTTGCCCTTCGCGTCCGCCCGCGCCGTAAAAGAGGTTGCGTGTTTTAATATCGTGCGGCTGTTGCCACAAGATGTTTGTAATCCTTACAGCCGGCTTTATTTTTTTCGGGTTATCAGAAAATGCGGATGCTGGAAGAAACAAGCTAATGGCTAAAAGAATCAGAACTTTTCTGCGCATAAGCCCTCCTCAATGTTTTGCCCTGTGTTTTTCGGATGGTTGAGCTGGCAACCCTTATGCCATAGCAATGTTTAGCTGTCTAAGGGCAGCTCACAAAGAGGATTTGGTGACTGACAAAGGCGATTGGCGCAGGCTTCAGGATTTCGCAAAACCGGGCATGGCAACCGACGACCCCTTATAGACCGAGCTTCGATAAAAACTCTTGGGCGACATCTTTGGGGCTGCGATGTTCGGCGTCAACTGCATAGTTCATGCGGCGCATTTCCGCATCGGTGATTTTGCCTTCGATGAGTTTCAGGGCATCACGGATTTGCGGATAACGCTCTAAAATTTCGCGGCGAAAAACTGCGGCAGCTTCATAAGGCGGGAAATAGCGTTGGTCATCTTCGAGCTGAAACAGATCGAGCTTATCAATCAAGCCATCAGTTGAATTGCCAGCAATTAAATCAACCTGTCGGGAGGCCAGCGCGCGATAGGTTAAAGACAAATCCATCTCTCGCGGAGGAGCAGAAAATTTCAAACCATAGGCTTTTGAAAAACCCGGATAACCGTCCTGACGTGACATAAAATCCTGCCCGAATCCGGCTTGCCATTTGGGAGTTAGTCGCGCGGCATCGGAAATCGTTTTTAAATTAAAATTGCGTGCATCGTCGCCGCGCACCAACACGGCAAAAGTATTTTGAAAACCGAGCGGCGCCAGCCATTCAAGATTAAATTGTCTTTCGTAGTCGGCTTTGACCTGCTGGTAAACTTCGCGAGGGTCGGTTAGCGATTGATGTTTTAAAATCGCTGTGAATGCGGTGCCGGTGTATTCGACATAAACGTCAAGCTCTTTGGCGAGCAACCCGCGATGGCAGAGGTCACCGCCGAGTTCAAATTTGCGGTCAACCCGGGCGCCGGTTTTCGTTTCAAGTAGCTGGGCGACAATTTCGCTCAAGATGACTTGTTCGGTGAAATCTTTTGAACCAACTTTGACAAGAGGTTGCAAATCCGTTGGTAAAACATTCGATTTTGTCTGCTTTTGCCAGAAGAAAATTCCCAATCCGACAAGCGCAAGCAAACCGGTTGCGATGGCAATTTTTTTCATCTGGTTAAGGGGCGAATGTTGACCGGCGCGCTGGCGATTTGCCGCAAGGCTATGCTCAAACCAGCCCAGCAGGAAGTCCGCAGCCAGCGCCATGAGGGCGGCCGGTATGGCGCCCGCCAGTACCAGATTGTTGTCATTCATTCTGAGGCCGCGAAAAATGTACATGCCCAACCCGCCAGCCCCGATGGCCGCCGCAATCGTCGCCGTGCCCACGGAAATGACGGTGGCAACGCGAATGCCTGCGATGATGACCGAGAGCGCCAGCGGGAGTTCTACCTGTGTGAGCATCTGCCAATCGGTCATTCCCATACCGCGCGCCGCTTCGCGCACCGCGCGGTCAACACCGATAATTCCTGTGAAGGTATTTCTGATGACGGGCAGCAGCGAATAAAGAAAGAGCGCAATGATGGCCGGCCGACTGCCTAACCCGACGAGGGGAATCAAAGCGCCGAATAGGGCAAGGCTAGGGATAGTTTGTAGGATGTTGGCAATTGCGAGAACCGGTTTCGAGAGCTTCGGTTTTCGCGCCAGTAAAATTCCCAGTGGCACACCAACCAGTATTGCCGCGCCGGTTGCCACCAGAACGAGTAACAAATGTTCAACAGCGAGTTGCAGAATTTCGCTATAGTTTTGTTTGAAAAATTCAAAAAGATTCATTCGTTCATCGTTTCGATAAAGGCTCGCGCTTCGAGGTTGGTCGAGTTGAGAAATTTTTGCGGCTCGCAAAGTTCAACCAGTTGCCCGTCTTTGAAAAGTCCAATCCGTGAAGCGAGTTTGAAGGCTTCGCGGATATCGTGGGTGACGAAGACAATGGTTTTATGTAAACGCCGGGTTAAATCGGCAAATTCGCCTTGCAGTTCGGCGCGCGTCAATGGGTCGAGCGCGCCGAATGGTTCATCCATTAAAATAATCGGCGGGTCGGCCGCCAAGGCCCGCGCGACGCCGACTCGTTGACGCTGCCCGCCGGAAAGTTCTTGTGGAAATCGCTGTGCAAAAACCTGTGGATTTAAGCCGACCATCTCAAGTAGTTCTTGAACCCGCGCCCGGGTTTTTTCGGCCTCCCATTTTTCAAGCGTCGGCACTAATGCGACATTACGTTCGACGGTGAAATGGGGAAACAGGCCGGTTTCTTGAATCACATAGCCAATGCGTCGCCGCAGTTTAATAGCGTCCCATTCGGTTGTGGACTCTCCTTCAATCAGAATTTGCCCCGCCGTGGGTTCAAGCAAACGGTTGATGAGTTTTAAGGTTGTGGTTTTTCCCGAACCGCTACGCCCAAGCAGGACAAGGGTTTCGCCTTTACGAATGGCAAAGCGCAAATCGCTGACCAGAACTTTATCGTTGATTTGCAGACCGACATCGCGGAACTCGACGGCGGTTGGCGAATTGGTAGCGGGCGGTGAAACCATATAGCGAAGTTAAAGACGGTGAATGAGCAGCAAAATGTCTCTGTGCGGCCTCCGGGTCTCTGTGATGAAAAGAAAAAACCACAGAGACCCGGAGATTTCACAAAGAAGGCTCGGCCGGTGGTGGAATTTTTATTAACACAAGCGGCCTTTCAGGTTATGAAAAAAAGCCGGTGTTTATTGATTATTTTCACTTGGCGGCGAGCAGGTTAAAGCTAAATCGTTGCTCGGTATCGAACCAGCTTTTTTCAAGCGTAAAGCCGGTCTGGTAGCCGAGCGCCGCGATTTGTTCAAGGTCGAATTTATAAGAATTCTCTTTGTGAATGGATTCGCCTTTTTCAAAGTTCACACGCAAATCAAGCGCTTTCAGGTAAACCGTTTGACGCTCTTTGCTGACCAGATGCATCTCGACGCGCCCGAACTCTTTGTTATAAACGGCGCGATGTTGAAAATTTTTTAACTGGAAATCTCCGCCTAATTCGCGATTCATACGCACCAGCAGATTGAGATTGAAAGCGGCGGTCACGCCAAGCGCGTCATCGTAAGCCGGGATAAGAATGTCAATTGATTTTTTCAAATCCGCGCCAAGCAAGAGCACATCTGCGGGCTGCAGGACGCGCCGCACTTCCTGTAAAAAATTCAACCCTTCATCGCGACTGAAATTGCCGATATTCGAACCTAAAAATAAAACGACGGTGTGCTCATCGGCATCCGCCTTTTCGATTCCATGTAAAGCTCTGAAGTAATCGGCGGCATAAGCGGTGATGCGCAAATGCTCATAATTGCCCAGTAACTCCTCGCTGCTGCGAATCAAACTGGCTTCGGAAATATCCACCGGCAGGTAATGCAGTTTGGCTTGACGCTTGAGCAGGGCTTCAAGCAGAAAGCGCGTCTTTTCAGCATTGCCGCTGCCGAGTTCGACGATTCTCGAATTCGGCGGCAGGAAACGGACGATTTCATCCGATTGATTTTGCAAAATCTCTTTTTCAGCGCGGGTCAAATAATATTCCGGCAACAGACAAATCGCTTCAAACAGGCGCGACCCCAATTCATCGTAGAGATATTTGGGGAGAAGATATTTTGGGTTTGCAGTTAATCCTCGGCGAACATCTTCGCTGAAGGCATTGACATCACCGCCTTTTGCGAAGCGGTACAAAGACAAGCGGTCGTTCAAAACGGCTGGCTCTTGTGCTGGCATCAAATTCTCCTTCGCCCCAACCTACGTAAAACTTTGCTAAATATATTAGCGGTTTAATGGGAACTCGCCAAATAGGTAGCGTATTCCCGCTGTTTGTAGAATCAAATTAGGATGAGGATATATTCCCAATAAAAATTGTGAGGTTAGGTTTTGTAGAGGTCTTTATCAATTAGCGTTCGTTCACGACTGCCAGATGCAAAATACCCGTCACGGGATGTTTAACACATAGACTGGCGACGGAAGGCTGTTCGGGTTGATGATGGTGATTTGATGACCGCCACTGGCCAGCGGAAAGCGCTTGATAACAAAGATGCCATCGTTGAATTTCGCTGCCACCTGGGCGCCATCAATCATGACTTTTGCCGTTGACTCGAAGCGTTCGCCAAATATTTGCACCATCTGTTTACCAACTTTGTACTTGGCTCGCGTAATCAGCGCTATCGAATTCGGGTCTATTACTTTGATTTGTAGCGTCGCGGTTACCGTATCGGGTTTCTGGTCGCGCACCGCGACGACGACCTCGAAGGTTCCGACTGCTGTTGGCGCGCCGCTAATCAATCCCGTCAAGGTATTTAAGGTGAGCCCCGCGGGCAAGCTTCCTTGCGCCAGGCTCCAGGTGTAAGGCGCAGTGCCGCCCATTACAGTTACCTGATAAGAGAACGCCGCACCTTTCAGGACCTCAAAACTCGCGGAAGCTTTTTCCATCGCCAGCGGCACAGCAATCACCTGAATCGAAAAATCTTTTCTTGCAGTTTGTGAACTCGCATCTTTTGCTTGAACCGTGAAGGTGAAGGCGCCGGTTGCGGTTGCTGCGCCGCTCAAGGTGCCGGTCGTCGGATTCAACGCCAGGCCTGCGGGCAAGGCGCCCGCCACAATTGACCAGGTGTAGGGCGCGACTCCGCCGCTTGCCGCAAGCTGTCCGTTGTAGTTTGCGCGCAGCATAACATTGCTTGGCAATGATGCTGTGGTGATGGTAACGGGCGGAGGATTGACGGTGAGCAAGAAGGCTTTTTGCGCGGTTGCCGATTGTCCGTCCCGCGCCTGCACGGTAAACGAAGCCGTGCCGATGCTGGTTGGCGTACCCGACAAAACGCCGGTGCTGGTGTTTAATGAAATTCCCGTGGGCAAAGCTCCCGTGACGATTGACCAGCTATAAGGCGCGACTCCGCCATTTGCCACCACCGCCGCGTTGAAATTGGCATTGACGATAGCTGAAGGCAAAGTGGCCGTGGTGATTTCAAATTGCAGAGGTCTGACATTGATGGTGAGTTGCTTTTGCGCCGTGCGCGATTGGCTGTCGGTAACCTGAACCGTAAAGGTCGAACCGCCTACGTTTGATGGGGTTCCGGCAATCACCCCGGCTGCTTGATTCAAACTCAACCCGGCGGGCAAAGTTCCCGCAACGATTGACCAGATGTAGGGCGCGCTGCCGCCCGTGACGCTCAGGGGTTGATTGAAGGCGGTTGCGACTTTTGCATCAAACGACGTAGGGTTGGTTATCAAAGGGGAATTGGGATTGCCCTCTACATTACCGACGACCGTGATTTGAATGTTTGCCGAAGGTTGACCGAATGTTCCAACGCCATCCTGGTACAATTGCCATTGAAAGTTGTAGGTGCCGCCAGTTGTCGGAGCTTGGGCCGTAAAGGTCAGGTCGAGTTGTTTGCCCGATTCAATCAGTAGACCGCCCAGCGATACACTGTTGCCGCCCCAGTTGGTATTGCCCGCCGGGTTTAATGCAACCAGTCGGCAGCCATCCCAACCATCCCAGGCTTGCGCGCCAGTATTGTTCCATTTGAGATTGGCGCTGAAGGTTTGTCCCGCTTGCACATTGACCGCCACGCTTTGCGAAACAAATTGCGCAGCGTATTGCGGTTGTTCCGGCGCAATGATTAAGGTGAAAGTTTTTTCTGCGGTTGCCTGTGTCGCGTCTTGCACGCGCGCCGTAAAAGTATAACTTCCGGTCTGTGTCGGGGTGCCGCGAAGCAAGCCGCTTGGCAAAAGTAAGAAGCCGGTTGGCAAACTGCCTGAACCCGGTGCCAGGCTCCAGGTGAAACCGGGAATCCCGCCCCCCGCCAGGAGATTCAGTTCGTAAGCCGTATGAAGGTAAGCATCGGGCAACGCATCCGTATAGATTCGCAGTTGACTGCCACTGGTGCCGGGCGCCGGATAAAAAAAGCGCATCGCGGCGGCATCATCTTCTCTGAGCGAAGCGCACCGCCCGTCAAAATGGGCGGTGCCCGCCATGGTTGCCGTCACGTCTTGCGAATGCCCCAGACCGAGGGTGTGTCCCAACTCGTGCGTCACAATTTCCTGAATATCACAGTGATTTTCATAGCTGCACGATGAATAAGGATTGAATGAAATATGACCTTGAAAAATTTTTGAAAAGTTTATGCCATTCAGCAAGCGTTTCTGGTGGCTGTCCCAATTGATGCTCCCCAGGGCGATGATGCTTGAGCAACTGGGGGTTTGTGCAAACACATGGTCGCAATTATTAAAGACCATGGTATTGCCGGTGCCGTGCGGAAAGCAGTCAGCGGTCGGGCCGCCATACGTCACGCGCATCGCCGAACCGGAGACATTCGACCAGACATTCATTGCCGCAATGATGTCTTCCAGAACTTGAGGATTCGGCAAGCCGTCCGGGTTGACCGTAAAACTGATGGGCAACTCATCGTCCGGCTCAAACCATCTGGACGGGTCTGAAGCGCGATAGAAGCGAAATTGCGGTTGGATAACGCCTTTCGATTTTTGTTTTTTATATTCCGCCGGTTCGCTGCGCAGCGGGAGATGATGAAAGTTCGCTGCTTCAAATTGTTCAAAGCGCTCGCGGGTGGCCAACACCTTGTCGCGAATCATGGCCCGGTATCGTGAAAGTTCCAGGCGCTCGGTGGCCTCGCTTTGACTGGTTTGCGAATTGATGACGAAGACGCGGTCATCGGGCGCAGAACGCGACACCAGTTGTTGGCCTGAACTTTGGTCTTCAAGGATATTAAATTTGCCGAGGAACATATCGTAAACCCGCAAGCTGCCATCGTCGCGCGTCGTCAAATAGACCAACACGTTTTCATCGGGCGCAAATTGCGGCGTGCCCCAGGTGATGCTGCCGAGGCCTGCAAACTCGCCGCCCTCTTCTTTGAGGACGATTTTTCGACTCGAAAGATTGCCTTTCAAAACCTCTTGAACGCGCAAGGTGATGTAAGTATAAATCCGCTCGCCATCCATCGCGCATTCAACCGACAGCACCCGGCCGCGAACAATCGCTCGGGCGCCGAGAACCAAATCTTCGTCTTTGGGAATCCTGACAATCGTTGCATATGCCGATGAGCCGGCGAGCATTAAAATGGCAATAAAAACGGAGCGAACCCCGAGCGTTTTAGACAGATGCGTCATATGCAGCCTCCGCAGAGACATTGGGGAATAAAGGTCAGGGCAACGAAAGCTAACCCTGTCCGAGTGAGGTCGGTTTGATTTTGTGGGGTAATCGAACCTTGGGGGACTAATCGCGCATGGATGAACTAAATAAGCCTTTGCAAGTTTCGCTGAAAGCCGCGGCTTGCGACCTTTTGTGGGGTTAATCGAAGGCTTGCAAATTTCTTTAGCTGGAGGCGGTTTCAAGATTACTGCGAGGGGGAATCGAGTGTCAATCGAACTAGGTTATTATTGACGGCAAAGCAGTGGACGTTTACCATTAGCACGTTTTGCCCCGCGAATTTATGAAACCATCCCAAAGAAAAATTACATGAAACTCTCTGTTGTGATTCCGGTCTTTAATGAACGAGCGACCATCGCGGAACTGGTTTCCCGCGTACAGGCAGTTGAGACGCCCAAAGAACTGATAATCGTTGACGATTTTTCAACCGATGGCACGCGCGAGATTTTGCCAAAGATTGAACAGCAATACGACAATGTGCGGGTTTTTTATCAGCCGAAAAACGGCGGCAAAGGCGCCGCCTTGCGCGTCGGCTTTCAGCATGCGACCGGCGATTTCGTCGTCATTCAAGACGCAGATTTGGAATATGACCCGGTAGAATACCCGGTCTTGCTTAAACCGCTCATCGAAGGCAATGCCGATGTGGTTTACGGTTCGCGCTTTCTGACAACCAAAGAGCGCCGCATTCTCTTTTTCTGGCATTCGGTCGGCAACCAGTTTCTCACCTTGCTCTCGAATATGTTTACCAATTTGAATCTCACCGACATGGAGACCTGTTACAAAGTCTTTCGCCGCGAAGTCATTCAATCCATAAAACTCGAACAAGACCGTTTCGGATTCGAGCCGGAAGTAACCGCAAAACTTGCCAAGATTAAAGGGTTGAGGATTTATGAAGTGGGCATCTCCTATCACGGGCGCACCTACGAAGAAGGCAAAAAAATCGGCTGGAAAGACGGCGTCAAAGCCCTCTGGTGCATTTTGAAATATTCAATTAAAAAATAGCTTCCGTCGGTTATAAATTTCCTGCTGAAATTCGTTTTGCAATCAACATTTGCTTGTCACGCTGCATAAAGTTTTGTCACAATAAAATTGTTCTTAGATTAGTTAATCCCAGCCCTCTGATCTGTCCCAGCCCGGTAATTGCTTCGGACTGCTCACTGTGGTTGCGGTCTGAAAAAGAAATTATCCTCAATTAAGTAGAGCAGCGTTGACCTCATGGATTTATCTGATGTTGGAACCGGCAACCATCGAGCGAAAGTAGCGCAAGCCATCTTACTCTGCTTCTTCGCATCGGGATTTAGCGGACTTGTTTATCAAGTCATCTGGGTGCGCGAACTGGTGTTGGTGTTCGGCGCCACGACCTTTGCCGTGAGCACGGTTTTAACCGCTTTTATGGGGGGCCTCGCGCTTGGCAGTTTCTATTTCGGACGGCGCTCGGAACGGATTAAACACCCGCTGAAACTCTATGCCCTTCTTGAAATTGGCATCGGCGTTTACGGCCTTGCCGTGCCCTTCATCTTCGCGGCGCTACCCTCGGTCTATCAACCCATCTGGCGCGTGCTGCAACTTTCATTTTTCTTTTTAAGCATCGTGCGGTTTTTATTTGCGGCGCTGGTGTTGATTTTACCCACGGCGCTGATGGGCGCAACGTTGCCGATTCTGGCAAGTTACTACGCGCGCGAACGCAAACGCATCGGCTTGCATGTCGGCACGCTTTATACCCTGAACACCTTCGGCGCGGTGCTGGGTTCAGCGGCTACCGGTTTTGTTTTAATTCCGGCGCTCGGCATGCGGGTGACCACTTTTATTGCCGCCGCCATCAATATCACGCTGGGACTGGTGGCGCTCAGATATTACAAACTTTATGAGGCCAGTGAAGATCAAGATAGCCAGGCGCCGGCCTCGCAAGACGCGGAAAACCCACCCCTAGAAAAACCAAAACCCGAATCGCGCAAAAAACGCCGAAACCCGAAATGGGCTACAGCAGCCCTTTTCGCGCCACAGTTTTCAACAACCGCGATGATGGTGGTGCTGGCGTCATTCGCCTTGAGCGGGTTTATTGCGCTCTGTTACGAAGTCATTTGGAGTCGCATCCTGGCTTTGATTATCGGCTCATCCGTTTATGCGTTCAGCATTATGCTGGCGACTTTTTTGATTGGGTTGGCGCTGGGCGCGGCACTTATTTCGCGTTTCGTTGATCGCATAAAAAATCATGTGGTGGCTTTTGCGCTGATTGAAATCGGCGTAGGCATCACCTCATTTGTGGGAGCTTATTTTTTCAATGAACTGCCGTTCGCCTTTGTGCGGTTGCATCACTCCTTTGAGTCCTCTTCGATAGCGATATTGCTACTGGCGCGGTTTCTGATTGCGGCATCGGTGATGATTGTTCCAACCTTGCTGCTGGGCGCGCTCTTTCCGCTGGTCGTAAAAATCGTCTCTTCAAATGTTCAGTCAACCGGCCGCTTGGTTGGCAACGCTTATTCGGCAAACACCGTGGGTTCAATTGCCGGCTCGTTCGTCAGCGGCTTTGTCATGATTCCGTCGCTGGGTTTGTTGGGCAGTTTGAAAGTTTGCATCGCCTTGAATTTCGTCATCGCGATTGCTCTCTTTTTTATTAAACGCCAGTCGCCTTATGCCGAGTCTCACACTTTGCCGCGCTTTTCGGTTTCACAAAGCGCCAGCGTCTTCGCTTGTTTGGTGCTGATGGGGGTAGTTGCCTTTGCCGATTTGCCTTGGAATTCCGATGTCATGTCTTCGGCGGTTTATCGTTACGCGCCTTCGATGAATAAATTTTCCCGCGCCGATTTTTTGGAGTATGTCAGAAAAGGTCAGGGCGAAACGGTTTTTTATAAAGAAGGAATTACCGCAACCGTTGCCGTACAACAGGTCAATAAAGACCGCGTGCTCAAAGTCAATGGCAAACCCGAAGCCTCAACTACCGGCGATATGCCGACGCAGGTTTTAATCGGCGCGTTGCCTCTGCTGGTGCGCGAAAAATCCGATGAAGTGCTGTTGATTGGACTGGGGAGCGGCGTCACCCTGGGGTCCATCGAACAATTTCCCGTGCAGCGCGTCACGTGCGTTGAACTTGAGCCGGCGGTCGTCGAAGCTTCAGAGCAATTCAATGATGTGAACAATCGCCCGCTCGAAGATAAGCGGCTCAGGATGATTTCCAACGATGGGCGCAATTTCATTTTTACCACCAATGAAAAATTCGATGTGATTGTTTCGGAGCCTTCGAACCCCTGGCTTACTGGAATTGCCAATCTCTTTACTCTTGAATATTTCAAACGCGGTGCCGAGCGCTTGACCGATGACGGCGTGTTCTGTCAGTGGTTGCAAATTTATGAAATGCACCCGGAAGATGTGAAAACGTTGGTGGCGACTTTCAAAGCTGCTTTTCCTAATGTCTACCTGTTTCGCGGCGCGGAAGGCGATTTGATGTTACTGGGCAGCAAAAATACCAGAAAGTTGGATTTGCCAGGCATCAACACGCATTTTGCTGACCCTAAGGTTGCGGCAGAACTGAAACGCATCAACACAAATTCGGTAAGCGATTTGATGTCGCGTTTCTATTTCGGCAATGAGGAGGTGACGAAATTTTCAGCGGGCGCAAAGATTAACACCGACGATAATGCGTTGATTGAGTTCAGCGCTCCGCGACGCGTCGGCAGCGCCGAAGAGACGGTTGAAAAGAATGTGAAAGAATTGATTGCTCATGCGGCTTCACCCTTGAAATACACGCAGGGAAATGTCTCAGGTAGCGATGCTAAATTTTTGGTTGAAGCGGCGCTTGGCGCCGTCAAACGCGATGACAAAGGGCGCGCCGAACAACTGGTTGGCTATGCGCTCGAACAGGGCGAGACCGCCGAAGCCCATGGCGTGTTGGGCGAGCTCAGGTTTGCGCGTGGCGATGAAAACGGCGCGCTTGATGAATGGCAGGCGGCGCTTACGCTTGACCCCAATCATTTCTATTCGCTGGTTAATCTCGGCAAATTCTATTTGATGAAACAGGATCCGCCGCGCTCTGTGCCCTACCTGGAACGCGCCCTGCAAGCCGACCCCACGAGCGCCCGCGCCCATCACCTTCGCGGGCTTGCTTATCAAGCGGCGAACGACAACACGAAAGCGGTGATGGAATATCGCAAGGCTTTGCCCGATGCCAAGTATGCGCGCGGCATACCGACCTTTTATTTGAATTTCGGCACATCGCTTATGTCGCTGGGACTTTACGAAGAAGCCGCGCAGTTATTGGAAGAGTTTACCAAGCTGGCGCCGGGTGATAGCGAAGGACATTTCCAATTGGGCGCAGCTTATGAAATTTTATCCGAGCGCTCGCTCGATACGACCCTGACGCAAAAAGCCGTTGATTCGTTAAAGCGCGCGCTGACCCTCAACGCCAAACATCCCATGTCGCATTATTATTTAAGCAAAGCCTACCGCCGCCTGGAGATGTACGACCTGGCTGATGCCGAGTTTGAACTCTACGAACGCTTCTTACCGCAATAATTAAAGGAGCGGTGCCTGGCGATAGATACCTATCAGATAGCCAAGAAAATGCTTTGTGTTCTTTGTGACCTTCGTGAGAAAGCTTTAGTCCTTGCAGTATCAAGAAGGCTTCTCACAAAGGTCGCAAAGATACCGGTAGCTGCAAAATCAAACTTGATTGACGGTTGCCGGCGGTTCATTCTCGGCTTCGTTCTTTTCATCAAAGAAGAGAAAGCGGAAGCGTTGATAGAGGAGCGACACCGCAAGTAAGATCAAGCCTAAGACAAGGAACGAGATCATCCGATAGACGCGGTCGAGCGATGACAAGTCCCAAAAGAAAACTTTCAGTATCGAGAGGCTCAACAGCAGCAGCGCCATCATTCTCAGCAATAAATTGCGCCGCAGAATGCCGATGGTGAGCAAGACGCCGCCATAAATTGTCCAGATGACCGAAAGCGAAAGCTGTTGCGCAAGGCGCAAATCCCGAATGCCACCTTCTAACAAATTCGGTTGGCTCAGTTGTTTTGCAAAATAACCGAGCGCTTCGGCGCTGAGCGCGACGAGCGCCAGCACATTCAGAGCGATAGTCAGTGCAAAGACCAGGTTGCGGCGTTCTTCGGTTTCGATTTTTTCCGTCTTTGCATAGAGCAACACGCCGCACGAAAGCGCCGCAACCATTAACGCAAACGCGCCGAAGGTTTGATTAAACAGCAGCGTATGCCACTGAGCATCGTAGAAACTCAGGTCAATGACGATGAGTTTGAAGGTCGCTCCCATAAGCAAAAGCAGCGCGATACCTCTGACCAGGCGATTGCCGCGTTTGATGCCAATGCCGAGAGCGATGGCGCCATAGAGCGTCCATAGCGCCGACAGAATGAAATGTTTGGTATCCGTGTGACTTGCCGGAAGCGGCGTGTTTGTTGCAATGGCGAGGGCGGCGGCGCGATGGAAATAACCGAAGACTTCAGCCGTCAGCGCAACGACAGCGAGGAGATTAGCTGCAGCAATCATCGCCTGAACAATCCCGAAACGCTCTTCAACCAATTCTGATTTCGAGTACAGCCAGATGCCAAACGCCAACACCGCTATAACTAAAGCGAAGGCCCCGAAGGTTTCATTGAAAATCGTGACGTGCCAGGTCGCGTCATAGAACCACAAATCGGTGATAAACAATTTAACGATGGCGCCGACCAACAACAGCAGGGCGCCGAATCGCAAGAGCCTGGAGTTACGTTTGATGCCGATAGTTAATGCCGCAGCCGCGTACACGGTCCACAAAACGGAGAGGATGAAGAGTTTTGTGCCAACCAGGCTACTCGTCGGTATTCTCGCTTGATCGGCGGCGGCGATTAAGCGATTAAAATGACCCATGACTTCGGCGCTGAGCGCCGTAACGGCAAGCAAATTCGCCGCGGTGACCAGGGATAACGAAACCGCCTGGCGTTCATCATCGCCAATGTCTGGATTACGACTATAAAGCCACACGCCAAAAGCACAGGCAAGGACTAACAAAGCGAAGGCCGCGAAGGTCTGATTGATAATCGTCTGGTGCCAACCCGCATCGTAATAAAACAGGTTCACAAACAGGACTTTCATGATTGCCAACCCAAGCAAGGCCACGGCGCCGAGTCGAACCGCTTTGACTTTTCGCTTGACGCCAACGAATAAAACCACAGTCGCGTAAATCGTCCACACGGCGGAGAGGACAAATTGCTTCGTATCTTCAAAGCGGCTGTCAATGAGATTGCCGGCATCGCGCGCCGCATCAATCACCCGGTCGTAATGACCAAGGGTTTCCAGACTGAGAGCCAGGAGCGCGAAAAGATTTGCCGCAACCATCAGTACCGGCACAACAATCGCGCGTTCCCGCTCACCAATTTTGTCAGAGCGCAAATAAAACCACGCGCCACTGGCAAACGCGCCGATGAGAAACACGAAAGAGATGAAAGTCGGATTAAAAATCGTGACGTGCCAGGTGGCGCTGTAAAAGAACCAGTCGGCGGCTAATACTTTCAACGCCGTTAAGCTTAAGAGCACCAGCGCAGACCAGCGAATCAATTTGATATTGCGCATCACCCCGATAAACAACGCCGCCGCGCCGTACATAGACCACAAAGCGGAAAGCGTAAACAGATGCGAGTTATTTATCTTCTCTAAAGACAGGTTGCCGAGGTCTGCGCCGGCAGCGGCGCGCGCCAAGGCCCGCTTTTGTTCAAAGTAGCTGTTGGCGTCGAGACTAAAAAGGGTGATGGCGAAAACATTCGCGCCAAGTAAATACAGACTGCCGAACATGGAACGCTCGTTGTCGCTTAGATGCGCGCCCATTCGTTTATAAAACCAGGAGGCCGTCGCAAGCGATGCAACCAACACCGCGCACGACAAAGCGCGCGCATTCAAAAGCGGCGTGAAGGTGGGTTCAGCTTGAAAAGCGAATTGCGGAATATCTATCCAGAACCAGTGGGCTACGGCAATAAAGAACAGAGCGAAGCCGGCGTAGAGCGACGGTTTATCTTTAACCCGCAAGCCAATCCAGGTCATTACTGCGCCTTGAATGGCCCACGCCATGGTTACCCACTGCTGGTCGAATTGAATGGGCACGGCAAGGACTAAAAATAAAAACGTCAGACCCAGGAAGGTAAAGAGTAACAATTTGTCTTCGCGGTCGCGTTTGTAGGTAAAAAGCCCAAGGGCGCTATAAAAACCCGCCATCAAAACCGAAAAGATTCCGAGATAGGCGTGATATTTATTGTTCTGTTCAACATCATTGAGCAATTGATAAGTGGATGCGAAGTAGATGACGGCGTTAATGAAAACCAGAGCGAGGTCTAGCCAGTGAGTGGGTTGACGATTAATGACGTTGTAAAGCACAGCGACCAGCGCATAAATCATGAAAAATATGGTGAAGAAGAAGAGCGCCGTCCAAAGCTTGGTCGGGTCGTACCACTCAAACCACCATCCCGCGCACATCAGCAAGGTTGCGGCAAACGACATATAGTTCAAACTGCGCCATTGTTTTCTAAAGGCCAGCGCCAGCACGCCTGCATCAAGTAAGGTGATGTAGCCAAAAAGCGCTTTTGGGTTATCGGTGCCTGTAGAGAGCAACATGGGCGTAAGAAAGCCGCCAATAAAACCGAGCAGCGCGATGAGATAGGCGTTATAACGCGCCGAAAGCAACGCCGCGGTCGCCGTAACAATACACATGAACAGCATGGCGGTTGCCTGGTTAATCAGCGGATAGACTTTGAAGGCCGCATAAATTGAAAGGTACAAAATTAAAATGCCGCCGCCCGTTAAACCGTAAGCATAGGTCGCGTATTTCTTGCGCAAGCGTTCGCCCATCGCCAGAAAGGCGATGCCGATAGCGGCGCCAATCAGTACCTGATAGGTCGGCGTGATGTAGCCTCTATCAAAAGCTAATTTTAAAAAGAAACCCACCGCGAAGGTCATGGCAATGACACCGACAATCATTAACCCGGTGCCGCCAATCAGCTCTTCAAGACTTCTTCCGCTTTTGACCTGCTTTTTCGCGGGCTGAGGAAAAGGAGAAGCAGCATAAGCTTGAGATGGCGCGGGCACCGATGGTTTCGGCGGTTGCTGCGCCGTCGGCGCGTTTGCTTGCGTGATAGTGGGCCTGGTCTGTTGCGGCGGAGTTGGCGGCACGAACGGTTGTTTCGCAGTCTCGTCAAATCCCGCTTGACGGGGCCGGGCCGGCGCATCAACGGAACCCGGCTTTGCCGGTTGCTGAGGTGTCGGCGGCACAGTCGGTTTTTGCGTGACCGGCGGTTGTTGTACACCGGGTTGCGAAAGCGGCGGTTGCTGGACAGGTCTTTGTTGAATCGGAGGCCGGTGTTGCGGCGGCGGCGGTGGCACGGCTGGGGGTTGCCCGACTCTATCTAATTGCTTGGGATCGCGCTGGCGTTGCAGCGAATTTGCAAGGTCAGGGGTGATGCCCAAGCGGTTTTCAATTTGATAGAGGCGCGCGAGTTGATCGCGCATCACGCGCTCCATGTAATCTATTCGGGTAAGGACTTCGTTGAGTTGCTTCTGAATTGAACGGTCATCCGGCTTTTCGGCAGCATGGTCTTCCGGCTTATCAACGGGATTATCGTCGTCCATAAAGGTCTCCTTGATTCCGTCGCCGATTCTACCACGCGCAAGCTCTGGTTGAATAACGGCGTTAGATGACGGAAAGAGGCTTCACGTCTGACCTGCGATTAAATTTTTCTTATTTGTCTGAGGGCTTCATAAAGGACGATGCCGACGGAGGTGGCAAGGTTAAGCGAACGGATATTTTTATTCGGCATCGGAATCGTCAAACAGCTTTCCCAGTTGGCCTGCAGCAAATCTTCGGGCAAGCCGCGGGTTTCGCGCCCGAAGACTAAACAATCATTCGGTTGAAAATTGAAGTCGCTATAAATGTGCTCACCTTTGGTTGAAAG
>JBIOWC010000218.1:0-3388 GCA_044868105.1 Blastocatellia bacterium | reverse complement strand
GGGAATGACACCGGCAGCGGTCCGTTCACGCATCACACCATGTCGCTCATCGGTGGTATCTTAATTTTTGTTGGAATTTGGCTTTATGTGATCGGCAAACGGCGAGGCCGCCGCGCCGATTAAATAGCACTCGATTACCCCTCGCGTCTGGGCATGGGGAAAGTGGAGAGCATGCGTAGCCGATGATATAGCCGCTTTACATTCGTGCGCTAAAGAGATCGGTTTGATTGTTACACCTCGAAGTTAGGGGGTGAGGAAATGTTTAGACGTTATAAAGAAATTTGGTTCGGCATCTCGATGGGCGTCTGTATGTGGATGCTCGATGCGATGATGCACACAACGCAACACAGTGATTTTACCTGGGCCACATTCGGCAGGGAGATCGCTACGAGTGACGGTAATTCACTATTTTTTCGCAGCTTTTTTTTGATTGTTTCAATTGCTCTGGGAAGCAGTCTCTGGCGCAGCAATCAACGGAAAGAGCAGGTCACCAATATCCAGTCTTTGCTCTCTGCGCTACGCCGGCAAATCGGCAATCCTTCCTTATTGATCGTCGAGTATTCGCAAATGCTCTCTTTGCGGGAGGGTTGGCCGCTTGGTAGAGACTCGATCCAAATCATCAAAGAGATCCAAATGAATGCTCGGAAGATCAACAATGCCGTAGATTGTCTTCCCTCTCCCTTATATATGCTTGAAGAATCTGAAGCCGGAATTGAAAAGGTCACAAGTGAGGAGGCCTCAACCAATGAAAGGTGAGTTTTCCATTTATGCCCTGATGGTGTCTTTGCTTCTGCCCATTACCGGTCTGAATCAGCAGAAGCAGGATGAGACGATTAAGCTTGGCACCGAGTTGGTCACGCTGACGGCTACTGTCTTCGACGAGAGAGGCCGGTCTGTCGCCAATCTGAAAAAAGAGGACTTCACAATTTTTGAGGACAATGTGCGCCAGGAACTCTCTTTCTTCGCAAATGATGAGCAAATTCCGGTGAGCATCGGCATCATTTTTGATACGAGCGGCAGCATGGTTGATAAGATGGACGGCGTACAGGACGCCGTCAAGCATTTCATAGAAACCACCAAAAAGTCCGATGAGATATTTCTCATGCGCTTCAGCAGAGACGTGAGCCTGGTCAGCGATTTCACCGATCAAAAAACCAAGCTTTATAAGGCGGTTGAGAGTTTGGAAGCCAACGGCAGTACGGCGCTGTACGACGCCGTGTATGAAGGGTTGCAAAAGGTGGCGCAGGGAAAACACAAGAAAAAAGCGGTTCTATTGATTACCGATGGCAATGACACAGCAAGTGACGCCAGTTTTAGAGAGGTCGTGGAGATGGCGAAGAAAGCGGAGGTGCTGATTTACTGTCTCGGCATTGGACACGGGGAGCGCGGGTCGTTCGGGCACTTATCCGGGCGCGACAAAGATGAAGTTGACATTAACGTATTGAAGTCATTTTCAGATGCAACCGGTGGAAGAAGCTACTTGATTGAGGGCGAGCATACCGTAGGCGGCGAAGATCAAGTTGATAAAGTTGTCCTTGAGGTTGGCAGCGAACTGAGACGACAGTACAGCCTGGGCTATTATCCGACGAACAAAAAGAAGGACGGCAGCTATCGCGCGATCCGGATTCAGTTGGTAAAACCTGGCTTCACCGCCCGAACTCGAAAAGGATACTGGGCGGCTTCCGGGTAGAGGGTGTAAAGGATCGCTCCCGAAGCTCTCTTTTAGGAGCGGGAGGTTGAACATTGAGAGAGGAGGTGAAACAAGTTGTGAGAGACGTCCATAGGCTGAAAGTCATTGAAAGCTGCCTCAACTGTAAACTGCGTACAGATAGCTTTTTTTGCGATCTCTCTCCTGAAACCGTACAAGCTTTTGAAGCGATCTCGACGGCGATGGCTTATCCTAAAGACGTAATGATTTTCATGGAAGGGCAAATGCCACAGGGTATATATGTGCTTTGTTCAGGAAGAGTGAAACTATCCACTTCATCGGGCGACGGCAAGACGGTGATTCTTGAGGTGGCGGAACCGGGAGAGGTTTTAGGATTAAGCGCAACAGTTTCAGAGATGCCTTACGAAGTGACTGCCGAAGCGATAGAGATTTGCCAGGTGAATTTTGTCAGAAAGGAGGATTTTCTGCGCTTCTTATCGGAAAACGGAGAAGCTTGCTTGCGCGTAGCTCAACACTTGAGCCGCACTTATCACACGGCATACGAACAAGTGCGCTCGCTGGCGCTGCACACGGCGAGAGAAAATCTTGCTCAAGTGTTGCTCAAGTGGTGTGCCGAAAGAGGGAGCGAAACGGAACAGGGGATTCGCTTAACGCTCACGCTTTCCCACGAAGAGCTTGGGCAAACGCTTGGCACAACTCGTGAAACCGTAAGTCGGCTGCTCGCCGAACTGAAGAAAGAGCAGATCATTTCCTTGAGCGGTTCCGCGTTGTTTGTCCGTGATAAGGGCGCTTTAGAGAAGTTAGTAGGTTCGTAGTGCAAATGGTTCTTATACTCCATGCCAGATACCAATCGCGTGATAATTATCACATCAAGCAGTGATTAAGGTCATAGCCTTCCCGAAGTGAAAAGCATATATAAGATGAGAGTTTTCTCTGGCTTTGCTCAAAGTAGAACTGGAGTTGCGGACTGTCTCCATTTTAGGCTCGAAGCTTATGCAATCCTCGTATTCCTCAACCGAGATTCATCATTTTATAAGTTGCAGACCTTCTACGGGTTGGTCATTCAATGTGTTTTTAGAGACTGAGCCGGAGCTTCAATCCTTGAAACATCAGAAAGTTATTCCTAAAGGCGTTGCTCTATTTGTGGAAGGCGAAAGTCCAAAAGGAATTTACATAATCGTCTCAGGACGACTGATGCTTACTACAGGTTTAAGCAACACTACGCGAATCATTACGCAAATCGTTGAGTTCGGGCAAGTGCTGGGATTGAGCGCATCAATTTTGGCAACGCCTAATGAATGCACCGCCGAAGCGTTAGAACTGTGCCAGGTGGAATTCATTAAGCGAGAGGATTTATTGCGTCTAATGAATGAACACAAAGAGGTTTGTCTGCAATTTGCCAGACTTGTGAGTGAAGACTATCGAAGAATACTTGATTTGAGACGCTTGATTACGCTTCTGTATTTGGAAGAGACGCGGTCAAGCGTGAAAAACTTTAACAAATTGTTGAACGGCCTATAAGGACGAAAGATAAATAATGCGCTGGGGTTCCGCCCAGCTTTTGACAAATATCACAAGCAGGCGTGATGAAAGTCATATTTCTACTAACCGTAATTCCTTATACTGTAAACGCGCCAGGGTAAGCACTGTCCGGAGCGATATGGGTTTCCATGCTGGGGCTACTATCAGGCGAAGAAGGAAAAGCAAGCATCAAGAGCT
>JBIOWC010000217.1:0-2411 GCA_044868105.1 Blastocatellia bacterium | reverse complement strand
GGCCGGCGATTAGTTGAACATTTCGCTGTAAATCAGTTTCTTGAGGCGGAATGCGGCTGCCGTAGTCGCGATCTGTGTTTCGCTCGGTGCCTTATTACTCGTTTTATTAATAATGGCGCGTTTGACCGTGTCATGAAGGTCGCCCTTCCCGTTATCCGAATAGAGCCAACTGCGATTGGCCTGAAGCAGCAGACGATAATGCTCTTTGCGCGGCAGCCAATATTGCAGATTGACGGCATCGGCGTTTCTGCCAAAGCCGGCTTGATACACGCGATCAATCATGGCTTTTCGCTTAGCCTGATCTTTGTTCAATTTCTCGATTTCTGCCACAACGATGGTGGTGTACCAGGCGGTTTTCTGTTTGATCTTTGCCGACCAATCATTGTTTTCGCTTATAAGCGGCAACTGCCCGTAGACCTCCAGGTAAGCCGCTTTGACAATCTTGGTCCGTATGCCATCGCCGGAAAACGGCGAGGCGGCGTAGGATTTCCAGTAGTTAATCGCGTCAATGAGTTTTAAACCGTCCTTGAATTTTTGCTCGCCGACTTCCGGCGCCGACAGCATCTTGTTTGCCGCATAGATCCATTCGTCCCCGTTGAGCGGTTCGCCAAACACGATGACGGCTGCCGATTCAATCATCTGTTTTGCGGTGGCGCAGGGTTCCTGATTTTTGTTGGGACAAATGCTATCCAACTCATCGGGCCTGGCGCCGGCCTTCGAGGTCTGCAAGCCGAAACCGGCAAATAACAGGATGGTGAATAAGCTACAGAGTGAAATGGGTTTTAATAGGTTTTTCATATTCGGTTCTCCTTTAGGACTGTTTCATCAGTGATTACTGTTTCATCAGTGATTACTGTTTCATCAGTTCGACGCGGCGGTTCTGGGCGCGTCCCGCTTCCGTATCGTTGGTGGCAACCGGCCTTGATAATCCAAGCCCTGTGGCCCCTAACCGCGCTGCGTCAATACCGGCATTGATTAAATAATTTTTGACGGCGGCGGCGCGTTTTTCCGAAAGCGTCTGATTGAAACTATCGCCGCCGATGTTATCGGTGTGACCTTCGATCAGGATGCGCCAATCATGATGTTCTTTCAAAATCGCGACCACTTTATCGAGCGTCGGTTTTGATTCGTCACGAATTTTGTCGGAATTAAAGTCGAAGTTGATGCCATAAAGGACGCTGCGTCCCGCTTCTCTGAGATTCTTTTCAAGCTGGTCTTTCGCGGCATCTGTGCCGGCGCCGTCAAGCTGGGGCAGTTGTTTGCAATTGCCAATCTTGTCGCTCGCCTTCGCGCCAGTTCGCAGAAGGTCATAGGCTTTACTGCCGCCGGCCTGCCACAGCGTGCTGATGAATTTTTTCCCGCCGTCGGTGAAATTGACCGCCGCAAAGCCTTTTACATTGCCGCTCTCAGTGGTCGTGAGCGTCATGGCGCGCCCGTCAATTGTGCCTTCGACAATTCCCTGGTTGGAGGTGTAGCAACCGATAATCGAAGCGCCTTCCTGCTTGATGTGCAGTTCGCCGTAATCCTCGAACGTATAAGTTCCGCTGACGTTCGGAAGCGGTTGGCGCGGTTCCTGTTCGCCATATCCGCGAATCTCCTTAACCAGAATCGCTTTCGTTGAACCGAAATTGTTTTTTGCGGTGAAGCGCACAAAGCGCCCGGCGATTTCCCGTTCGACCGGAAAGTTTTGTTTGTCCGCGTCTTCTTTGAGCGTGGCTGCCAGAATCGTTTGAAAGCCTTCGGTTGCGGAAACATCGGAAACTTCAACCATTACATCTTTGGCGGCGCGATGGTCATAGTAGGTCGGTTGTGAGGTATCAAAGCCGATAGTTTTCAGTGTCGTGCGTGCCGGTAAATCGAGCGTCACGCTTTGATTTTCGATCTGCCCTTCGGCGGTTATCCATTGAAAAGGCGCTTCGTCAATCAAACATCTGGCGGTTTCGCCCGTGCCTTTTGACTCCGAAGTCTTGGAAACCATTATCACGCCAGCGCCAAACGCCAACAGGTTTTTCTGGGTTGTCGGTGAAGCCACAGCTTCAGCTAATGCACTTGCGCCCGATGCGGTGTTCGAGGTTGCCGTCGTCGGTTGCTGAGGCGTGGCAATCGGCACATTTTGATTGGCGTTGTTTTGATGGGTTACCCCACAACCCGAGAAGGAAATTATAAGCATTGAAATGATAATGATAGAGGTCAGTGTTTTCATAGTCGCTCTCTTGGTTTATTTGAATGGTGTGATTTCGCATTGATAAAACGTCCAACCATAACCCGAATAAAAGATAAAGCCTTGCTTCTGAGTGTCGGCGACATCTACGAGAAAGGTAACGTGCGCTATTTTGTTTTCGTGCGTGTTGGGCATTTGCACCGTTTGGTTTACGGAATTGCTTAAACCGAGAAAGGTATATTCAAACGGC
>JBIOWC010000216.1:0-13024 GCA_044868105.1 Blastocatellia bacterium | reverse complement strand
TTTCTGACCACGACCCGATTGTGGTTGATGTGGCCTGGCCTTGAAATAAATATCCCACGACGCGGATTTACCTGGGTGTAGATTGACTACGCCTCACAAAAACAATAACCTTCGCTGAAATCAATTTCTTTCATGAGAGGTGAGATGGCTGACGAACAAAATGAGTCCTCAAAATTACGCAGTGACGCTTATGAATTAGAAGAAACCACCGACCTCAAAGACACCACACCCGATAAACCCAAAGGCATGCCGCTACACACCCGAATCTTAATCGGCCTTCTGGTCGGCGTCGTTGCCGGGGTTGTCTGTAACGCCGTCTGGGGTGGCAGTCACCCGCGCATCACCTGGGTCATCAGCAATATTACCGAACCGCTAGGCAGTCTCTTTTTACGCTTACTCCTGATGACCGTCGTGCCGCTGGTCTTTTCCTCTCTGGTGGTCGGGGTCGCGGGCATCGGTGATGTTCGCAAACTCGGGCGCGTTGGCTTGAAATCGTTTGTTTATACATTGGTCATTTCCGGTATCTCTGTGGTCATCGGTTTAACCATCGCCAATACCATCAAACCGGGCAAACGCATCAACCCCGAGACGGCAGCCGCTTTGCAACAACGCTATGGCACGGACGCCACCAAAAGCGTAGAAGCGGCGCAAAAGGTCGGCACCTCTTCAGATTCTGTGTTGATGCAAGTTGTCAAAACCCTTGTGCCATCCAATCCCCTTGCTTCAATTGTGGGCATCAGAGCCGGCGAAGAGAAACAGACCGACACGCCCGATATGTTGCACTTGATGTTTTTCGCCTTGATTCTCGGAATTGCCATCACCCTGGTTGACCCGGATGTTACTGCGCCTTTTGTGCGCGGCATGGATTCGCTGTTTCAAATCTCGTCAAAAATTATTGACATGATTATGAAATTCGCGCCCTTTGCCGTGGCTTGTTTGCTATTTAACAACACGGCGCGTTTTGGGCTTGATTTGTTGGGCGCCTTGGCCTGGTTCATTGTCGCCGTTTTAGGCGGACTCGCCATCCATATGTTCGGCGTCTATTCGCTGTCGGTCTATTTCCTGTCGCGCATTTCGCCGCTCGAATTTTTCCGGCGCATCAAGACCGTGATGCTGACGGCATTTTCCACTTCATCATCGAACGCCACATTGCCGACGGCGCTTCGCGTATCGGAAGAGAATCTCGGCGTGCCGCGAGAAATCAATAGCTTTGTGCTGACGGTCGGCGCGACGGCCAATCAAAACGGCACCGCGCTGTATGAAGGGGTGACGGTTTTATTCCTTGCGCAACTGGCGGGCGTTGACCTCTCGCTCGGTCAACAAATCATGGTGGCTTACCTGGCGATACTCGGCGGCGTAGGAACCGCAGGGGTGCCTTCGGGTTCCATTCCCTTCATTGTCATTGTGCTGACGACGATCGGCGTCAACCCGGCGCTCATCGCCATCATTTTAGGCGTCGATAGAATTTTGGATATGTGCCGCACGACCTTGAATGTCGCGGGTGATTTGACGGTGGCAACTTATGTGGCGCGTTCGGAAGGCTATGAACTGTTAAAACCCCCTGCGGAAATAACGGCGAGCCGTGTTGCCGGTGATTAACTTGAGAGGCCAACAGGCTTGATGGTTTTCTGCAACTCAACCATCAAGCCTGTTTGAAAAGTCACCTGGTATCGCGGGTTCGTCTTTCAGATTCGTGCAGACCGGTTCCGAAATTTCGCCCTTCATACGTCACGCCCGGTATGACCCTGCCGGAAACGCCAATGACCGCGCCTTTGCTCGGCACGCCGTATTTTTCCGTAACCACCCACATACGTCCTGTCCCATCATCAATCTCGAAAGCCCCATAACCTAAAGCGCCGTAAGAATTGGTGACGCGACCAACAATGGTTACCTCTTTATTGTTGTAACGCCCGGGGTCGGCCGTGATGTCACGAATCTTTTTCCGTTCAGGACATCCGGTAAGCCCTATCGCCAAAAGCGTAATAAAAATACTTAAAACGATGCTCTTGCTTTTCATCAATCGTTCTCCTCCTAAATGAGTTTGCTTGGTTGTGACGTTTCAGGGACTTGAGGGCGTTGCCTCACAAATTGCCCGACCCTGCGCTTGCTTTGAGATTTGCAAATGAGGAAAAGATGCCCCAACCTGAAAATTAAAGGGCGGCGTTATCGGCGCTCAAACCGTTGGTGTTTGATTTTCCCGGTTGGTTCGCATCAGCCAGGGCGATTTGCCCAGCCAGTTCATGAGGGGTAATTTAAGCGCCACACCGGCCGTATAAAGCGGCACGGCGGCCAGCACAAAAAGAAACGCGTGGAGCGCGAGAATATATCTGTGTTCGGTGCTAAATGCTGCATGGGTTGTGAGGTAATAGACCGGCACGGCGAGCAAAATTAACCAGGCGTTGCGCCGTCTGGCGAAGACCAGCAGCACGAGCCCGAGAACGATCAGCCAACGCATCACAGCGGTTTTAAATATATTTTTTTGCAAACCGCGAAATATTGAACGCGGCGCTTTTGTCCATTGATAGGCGGTTTGACCCACCTCAAATAATTGCGCTTGGCCGGCCTGCAAACGTAGCGGTTCAGTTGCGCTATTGTTGCTCAGATAAAATCGCACGGCTTGCTGATTAGCTGAAGAAAAAGGAATTTGCACAACCCTCATCGGCGGGTCGGTTTCAACATCGCTTGCCTCGTCGGCATTTGGTTCACGAGCTTTGCGTTTTTTGGGGCGCTCTTTTTTTGCCGGGTTGAAAATATTCTTTGATTGCAGGGTGAGGCGCGAATCCAGGGCTCTGACGTGGACGCTGGCGCGACCCTCGAGCAGGCGCACCGGGAGAGTAAGAATATAGTCGGTATGTTCTTTAACCTGAATGGGCGGCGACAGGATTTGGTCCGTATCGCCGAGGTCCGCGCTTTGCAAATGGAGAAGCGCCGGCGGTTCATTAGAAATTTGCGCTTGCAGGGAAAGCTTTTCAAATGTTGACAACATCTCTGGCGGAGCAAGACTCCAGGCGGGCTGGGCGTTGGGGGCGATTTCAATTGAATGACTGAAGCCTGCGTAAGGCAAAACGGTCGGCGCGATACTGGTAAAGGTATTATTGTTTTGTGGGCGAAAATCGTTGTAACGCAGCATAAAAGCCATGCGCCGGAACAGCCCTTTGGCAAACCAAAGGGGATTGGCGCGGATGACTTCAATACCGCGTTTGAAACGGTACTCGTCCCGTTCGATGCCATCCGGGACAAATAAATTTTTGGCATAATCTGCGCGCTGGTGCCATTCCACATCTTTGTCTAGGGCGTCGGCGTCCAGGGGCGGCAATCCGAATTGCTTCTCTTTATCGAATTCTGCCAGCCCTTGAATCAAATTCAGCCCGGTGACAATCGTCAGCGGAATAAAGCGGTGATAGACCATCCAGTTGCGAATCGTGATGGGGGCGATGACACAGGCCATGGCTAAACTTAGCGCCATTGCCGAACGCAGTCGCTGGCCTTTGGCAAAGGTCAGAAAGACCAACAACGCAAACAGCGGAGCCAGCAGCAGCGGATTTGAACGCAACCAACAAGCTAAACCGAAAAATGCGCCCGATGCGACGAGCGTTGCCAATCGCGGGTGTTTGCTCGCTTTAATAAAAAACAGGACGCCCAACAGCACTGGCGGCACGACGAGCGAATCCGGCGACAGCCATAGCGCGTAATACGCAAAATGCGGTGACAGCGCGAACAGCGCGGCGGCGATGATTGAAAGACCGAAGGGTAAGAGTTCCACAGCCACCAGAAACAACAAGACTGCGGCGAGCGCATCACTGAGGACTTGAATCATTCGTAAGGCAAAATAGTGATTGTCGGAAGGCGCGGTTCCATATAAAAACCTGAGCAAAATTGAGTAGCCCGGCGGATGCACCAGCAGGCGCGCATCGCCGGGGTCAATGGGTTGCGACGGAAAGACTGCGCCGCCATCCTCTTCCATGCGCTGTGCTTCATTTTCATAAAGGTGAACCAGCGTGGTAACCAGCGAATCTTCCTGCAAGGTTTCAACCCGCGTATCCTGCCAGTGCAAAAGCCGCACACTGAAGGCGAGAAAAAATATGGCCGCACAAGTAAGGGATAAACGAAGAGTTTGTCGGGACGATGACGGAAGATTGATTGGCGCAGGTGTAAGTTTTTGCGATAACCAGAGAAGCCCGGCGCTGCGCCAAACACTTTTTGGCGAGCCTTCAACCGCAACCGGCACCACCCCTTTATCTGTGCCGCCATCCATATTCGTTTGCATGTTCCCGCTTTCACACACCTCCCATACCAGGCGCAGGAAACACTCCACCCGATGGGAGAGATTGCACAGATACGAGTGACGACAAGACGAATTTTTTCGAAGACAGCAAAATATTGTGACTAAGTTGCAATGAGTCGCGTCTTAATAGACGTTGAAGTCGTCACCCAACCTGTGGCGCTCAATTGACAAGGGGTTCGCAGCAGCTTGGCTAGGCACCTGCGAACCTCTTTATTCATTCGTAACCAAACAAAAACCGCGTAGAGTGATTCTACACCCTATAATCTAACTGCAAATGATAATGACCGACTAGGTAAACCCGGAGGGGATTGAATCATGCGACAACAGCTAAGGCTGGTAAGGCACGTCGCGTTGCGGATTATAGCCACGAATAATTTATTTGTGCAATCAGGGAGTGTGATTTTAACGTCAGACGACCGCCGCGCCAGAGTCCTTCAGTTCTCGATAAACCGAAAGCCGCCTTTAACCAGCAGAAATTTAACTGCGGATGAAGCGGAAAGGACGGATTCTTTTATCCGTTATAAGAGAATTGAATGACCCGGTCGCCACGCTGAAGCGCAAGCCGTGAAGCGGTAAGCCGGTGAAAGGCTGATGAGGCGATAAAAAGTAGTATTGCTGAGAGACGTCCACTGAGTAAATTTGCGGCGCTGATTGATGCGGATCGCCCAACCTACTGATTGATGCGAACCATCCAACCCATGGATTGATGCGAACCGTCCACCCCCTTGTTACTCGATCACTCGTTCCCGTTTACTTCTGCTTTTCCTCACTACATAAAACAGTCCAAGACCTAAGCTATACAAGGCCACGGCTGCGAACATCATAAGAAAATAATGAATGCCTAAGATGTAGCGATATTCGGTGTGCAGCGTTGAATGAACAGACAAATAATAAACCGGCACCACGAGCAGCAAAGCAAGCGCGCGAAATTGTTTTGCAAAAATCAACAAGAGCAGGCCCACGGCGATTAACGAACCCAGGCGAGAGGTTGTAAAGAGACTTCGCTGTACGGGGCGGACAACGGCGCGCGGCACTTTCGTCCACGCGAACGGAGTGGCGCCGAGTTCATAGATTTGCGCTTGTCCGATTTTGATTTTCGGACGGGTCGCAGGTTTTCCATTATTGCTGACGACGATACGAATTTGGGATTTATCATCGCTTGCAAAGGGCAATTGAAGATAAAAGAGTTGGTTGGTATCGGATAAATTTTTAACCACATCATCAATGTTTGCCCAGGCAAGGGCGATACGTCTGTCCTTGCTGGTGATTTTTACGGCCACGGGTCCCTGCTCAAGTTTGACCGCGAGTGTAAGCAAATAATCGCTGTACTTTTTTACCTCAAGCGTAGAGGTTGCCAGTTGGTCGTCATATTCCGATGCATTCCCCTCGACGGTTATCAAATCATCGGCGGTTGAAAGCGACACGGCGGTCTGCGGGGATAAGGTTTCACTACCTGAGAGTAAAGTTTCAGAAGCGAGAATTGATGACGAGGTCAAACGGCTGGCATCGAACGCATCGTGCATCGTACTGCCACCAATCGCCAGTACCGTGTCGGTTTGCGGCGCAGTTGGATCTGGAGATTCATCGGGGGAGGCATTAATGAGCAGCGGCAATGAATGATTAAATGAAGCCACGCGCGAAACCACCTGGACATTGCAGGTGTCGGCGGGCCAGCCTTGAGCCAACGAATCGTTATAACGCAACATGGAACCGGCGCGACGCACCATCACGCCGGCAAACCAGAGGGGATTGGCGCGGATAACTGCCATTGCGCGAGCCGTTCGATAACGGTCGCGTTCGATACCGTCGGGTCGCCACAAACTCCCGGCGTAATCGGGGCGATTATTCCACTCGGCATCTTTGAAACGCGTTTCTCTGTCGCTACGGGGCATGCCGAAGGCCCCGTCACTATCGTAATCGCCCAGACCTTCGACAAAATTCAACCCGGCGCCAATCGACACCGGGACGAAGCGTTTAAAGACAATAAAATTACGAATGGTAAGTGGCGCGATGACACAGGCGGCGCCGAGCAATAAGGCGCCCGCATAACGCCAGCGCTGCGCGCCTTCGCACAAGAAGAAAACCACAACGGCAAGAAACAGCGATAACAAAAGTCCATTGGCGCGAAACCAAGAGGACAGGCCGAGCATGGCGCCGGCTATCAGAATCAGCGTGATACGAGAATGCTTGATGGCGCGAGCCGTAAAATAGACGGCAAACAAGACCGGCAACACGGCGAGGGCATCCGGTAGCAACAGCAGCGAGTAGTAAGCCAGCTGAGGTAGGAGGGCCACGAAGAGTCCGGCAATAAAGGCAATCCGACGATTCAAAAACTGGGCCGCAAGGATGCAGACCAGGACGGCGGCAAGCGCGTCACAAAATATTTGAACTCCCCAAAGAACGGCGTTTGGCTGGTTGGCAATTTTAGCGCTTGCGGCAAGCAGAAACGTATAGCCCGGCGGATGCACAATCAACCGCGCATCGCCATCGCGGGGCAATTCATTCGGAAACAGCAAACCGCCGTTATCTAAGATGCGTTCGGCTTCTTTTTTATACCGCTCATGAACGCCGGCCAGCGACGCATTGGCATTGACGATTTCAAAATGTTTGTCTTGCAGATGCAGCAATCGCACGCCGGCGGCCAGCAGAAAAATCATCAGAATCATCAACAGGTGAACGCGCCGATGGTTTGCCGGGCGTGAGGTCTCGACCTCGGGCAACAGGTGCGCCATCAAGCGTTCGCGCCAAAGATGGATTTGGGCTGACCAACCTTCAGACATAAGAACGAAGAAGGCTACCTTGCCAAAGGGGAACTTTCAACCGCTCAGAAAATCTCAGCCATTTTTCTGAATCACCCTATTTATTGCTATTTCACTTTGTAAAGTTCTTTGCCTATCAAGATAGTGTTGGATATAATCGCCGCTCAATAAACCATGCATGCATCTTTGCATAAAGCTCTTATGTTCTTACTTACATTACGGGAGGTCTTCCATGGCAAATGCCTATATTGACGATGGGAAACATATACAAGAAGAAAACCCCTTCGATTCGATGATGGAGCGCTTCGATGAAGCGGCACATCTGCTTAACCTTGATCCGAACATTTACAAAATTCTCCGCTGGCCCAATCGGGAAATCACGCTTTACATTCCGGTCCTGATGGATGATGGAAATTATCAAGTCTTTACAGGCTATCGCGTACAACACAACTTTGCGCGCGGCCCGGCCAAAGGTGGCATCCGTTATTCGCCGGACGTCACCCTTGATGAAGTTCGCGCGCTCGCCGCCTGGATGACCTGGAAATGCGCGGTGGTGAATATCCCCTTTGGCGGCGGCAAAGGCGGCATTATCTGCAACCCGAAAGAGATGAGTCCCTCAGAACTTGAACGACTGACCCGGCGTTACACGTCGGATTTGATGGATTTCATCGGACCCGAACGCGATGTTCCGGCTCCTGACATGAATACCAATGAACAGACGATGGCGTGGATTATGGATACCTATTCCATGCATATGCGGCACACGGTGACCGCCGTAGTCACCGGCAAGCCTATCGAAATTGGCGGTTCACGCGGCCGGCGCGAAGCCACCGGGCGCGGCTTGCTCTTTGTGTGCAACGAAGCCTGCAAGAAATTCAATCTTGACGTGGCAAACACGCGGGTCGTTATTCAAGGCGCCGGCAATGTTGGTGGAGTCGCCGCGCAATTAATGCATCAAACAGGGTACAAAGTTACAGGTTTAGCCGACATCACAGGGTCGGTTTACAATGCCAAAGGGCTGGATATACCGGGGCTGATGGCCTACTTGAAACAGAATAAAACCGTCGAAGGCTATAAAGAAGCCGAGCATCTTGATAAAGAAGAGTTTCTTGAACTGGATTGCGAAATTCTGATGCCCGCCGCGACTGAAAATCAAATTACTTCGGATAATGCTGACCGCATCAAGTGCCGCATTCTCGCCGAAGGCGCAAACGGTCCGACGACGGCTGATGCGGATGAAATTATTGCCAGTAAAAATATCTTTGTTATTCCTGATATTTTGGCCAATGCTGGTGGCGTGACCGTCAGCTATTTCGAGTGGGTACAAGACCGCATGGGCTATTTCTGGAATGAAGAGATGGTCAATACCCGATTAGGGGAAATCATGATCAATAGCTTCAATGATGTCGTCCGGGTGGCTGAAAAATATAAGGTCAACACGCGGCTGGCCGCCTATATGTTGGCCATTGACCGGGTCGCTTACGATACCAAGATTCGCGGCATCTACGCCTAGGAGAAATGTTTTCTGGCGGACAAAAAATAATTGGCATCACGGTTGGTGATTTGCGGCGCTTTGCCCGCCTCCCCCGAAAAGGGGAGGCAGTAAGTCCTAAAGCGTGATTCTGCGTTGCAGAAAAGTGTTTTTAGTGTTGACCCGATGGCTAAATGCTTGTATAAAAAAGGGGTCGCACTAATATCAGAGTCTTGCAGGAACGACTCGCAATTGCGCTCACAAAGCTTCTTCCCACACTTTCTGAGGGGACAGCACAAATCCTCTGGCAGCACAAAAGAGGCGGAACGAAAGAGAACCGCAATAAATGGTCAATAATTTAGGAGGCAAATTATAATGAAAGCGGCTAAAAGAATAAGCACGCTGGTGTTGGTGTTTCTTGCCCTTGCGAGCGTCAGCTTCGCGCAAGGTGGCAACCTAGCTGAAAAGCAGAAAGCGCCAACAGTTCTCGGCGGCACGGGGTTATTCAATACGTTTTCAACACGCACCCTGTGTAAAGGAGAATTTAACTTCGCTCTGTTCTGGAATAACTTTGACCGTGATCCGGGCGATTTGGATATCAATCAAGTTCCGTTTAACTTCACAGTCGGTTTAACCAACAGATGGGAGCTATGGGTAGATTGGGTTACTTGGCAACAAGTAACTTCGCGCAGCCCGTTCCTGTTAAGCGGTTATCAATACACTGCCGTAACCTATTTCGGTCGTCCTTCGCAAATCCTTGGACCTGCTGTTGGCGGCAAAGATGCAGCAGCAGCCTTCTTTCCGGGAACCGGAGCTGTATTTGGCGGCATCCTTCCCAAACTTGGTGCCTGGGGCGCGCCGGAAAACTTTACTGGTGCCAGCGTGGTGTCACCCGGTGGCCCGAATGGGCCGCAAGTCGTCGGACTGGGTCCCGCCTTCGCCACCCCACTGCCGAGCTTCTATAACGATTTGCCGTTTTTCGGCGAACTCGATTTCTTTGGCTTTGACGGCGCCGGACGCCCGGTATTTGGTCCGCGCCAATCTTCAAATGGTACAGGCGATGTCTATTTTGGCAGCAAATACAGCCTGATTGACCCGAACCACAACTGGTTTAGTATGGCCTTGGGTGGATACGTGAAAGTGCCGATTTCCGGCGAACATTCGGCGCTGGCGCGCGGTCGCACAAGCGGCGAATGGGAATACGGACCGTTCCTTGCCTTCGGTCAGGAATCCGGCGGCAAACGAGTCAGACTCTATGAAAATGTTGGCTACATTCACACCAACGACCCACATCAAAATGACATCAAGGTGTTAGACCTGGCTGACAAATTCCTCTTCAATGTCGGCCTATCGGTTGCCGCAAATAAACACGTTGAATTCATCGCCGAGTTAATGCACACCCGATTTGTAGGCAACGACACCGCACATTTGATTGAAAATGACCCGTGGGAGATGAACCTCGGGTTGCGTTTCCACTTCAAAGATGGGCGCATCCAACTGGGTGGAGCGTATAGAAGATTCCTCAACGGCGAAGACGATCAGAACTTGCAAGTCGCAAGATTCACGGGTTTCTCAAAACCCTTCTTCTTCTTTGTGCCGAACTTTGATTTCCCGAACCGCAGCTTTGCCAGCAACGGCGGTGAAGACGGCTTTGTTGGTTATATCAACATCGGTACACGCCGCGCCTGTCCGGCGCCACCGGCACCGGTTTGCGTAGTGACGGTTTCATCAAGCACCGTCAACAAAGGCGAACGGGTAACCATCACGGATAAACCAACGACTCCGGGTTATCAGGAAGGCGAAGTTTCTTACGAATATAAATGGGACGTTCGCGATGCTTCGGGTCGCCCGGTAACCATCAGCGGCTCCGGCGCATCGGTTGACGTAGCCACCGGACAACTGCCTTGCGGCGTCTATGTCGTAACCACGACGGTGAACGCCAGCGTTCCGGCCGTTGATTGCCCGAGCGATTGTATCACTACCGGTTCAACGACCTGCACCACGCGGTTTGAAGTAACCGAACCGCCGTGCCCGACCATCGCTTGCGAAGCAGTCGCGTCACCGACATCGGTTGAACCAGGCACACCTGTTACCCTGCGCGCCACAGCAACCGGCGGCGGCAACTACACCTTCAACTGGTCAGCCACTGGCGGAAGACTCTCTGCCACGACTGGCTCTGAAGTGACAGTTGATACAACAGGTCTCACGGAAGGCACTTTCACCGTGACGGTCAATGTGGCAACTGATAAGACACGTTGCGACCAACCGTGTCCGGGCAGCAGTTGCACAACTTCATTCGCGGTTAGACCAATAGTAGTTCCGCCACCAATACAGCCGATCATTCCGTGCGGACCGATATTCTTCAAGTTCAACTCGGCTCGCATCAACAACGAGCACAAGGCTTGCTTGGATGAAATCGCGCTGAGAATGCAGCAAGACCCGCGTGCGGCTCTCGTCGTTGACGGACATCGCGATGCGTCAGAACGCGTTGGCATCTCGCTCACCCGCGCCAATAACGCGCGCGACTACCTCGTCAATGAGAAGGGGGTTGATTCGGCACGTATCACGGTTCGCAACTACGGCGACACCTGCGCACACGAATCAGGCGATATGAACCTCAACCGCAGAGTCGAATTCTTTATCATACCTGCCGGTTCCAATATGGGACTCGTTGATGCGATGAAGAAGTGCGGCGCTGGTTCATCACCGCGAGTCATCACCGATGAAACGCCAGCGGTTTCCGATGATAAGAAACCGCCTGTTCGTCGCGTCCCGCGCAGAACCCGCAAAGGTCGCAGAGGCGAACCGGTCATCATGATGACGGAAAATCCAACCGTGAAACAATAACCTGAACCACACGTTCAAAAACCTGAAAGGGCGACTTTCGAGTCGCCCTTTTTATTTGCTTGCCAATTGCTCTAGTGTTCTGTCAAAGATGAAGTGAATAGTCCGCAGGACGATGATAGCTGGCGCCCGATTCGGGCAGCCACAGTAAGTGTACTCATGAGTAAGTGTACTCATGAGTAAGTGTACTCACTCGGTTGCCCCTACAATCTCCCTACGTTCAATCGCCAATCGCTATAGCGCGGGATATGAAATTCCAAAAGGTAGTAAAACCGCGTAGCAGAGATATGAAATTAGGCAGTACCTTTAGGGACTGGATGATGAGTGCCGCCGGCTTTGAAATGGTTTAACGAGATGCGTTGTTTTGCCGATAGGACTTGTTCGAGGCGCTTGAAGACGGCCTGAAAACAGCTATATTTACGCGACGAAAAGGATGCCTCTCCTACCTGCGTTTCTTCCGGTAATGCTCGACCAGCATATTGTATTTCAGCAGCGTGTCATCAATTTGCTTCTTGAGCCGCGCCCGCTCTTTTTCATTGGCACAACGCTCCATCTTCTCGCGCAGAGCATCGGCTTCTTTAAGTAACTCGGCCTCGCGGGGAATCACCCCGGCATTCTTCAAAATCGAATAACCCAAACGCACATCTTCAGGCGTATTGAAATACCCGGATAAATCAAGCGGTTTGCCGCTACCCGCGAGATTATCGAATTCGCCGCTTTTCATCGCTTCTTTAATTTTCTCTTCAACCAATTTGTCAAAACTCATAGCGGTATTATAACGAGCCGTTCCTTGAGAGGAAAAAGAGGAGAAGGGGTGAGAGGGTGAAGAGGTGATGGCGAGGTAAACGGTATCGCTTACCTTGCTGCCTTACAAATTCAAAACAGATGATGGATAAAATCAAATGACTGCTGTGCGGGGTTGAGATTGGATGAGTTTTTTCTCACCCTGTCTCCCGTTCTCCCCTTCTCCCTGTCTCCCGTTCTCTGCCTATATTCCCGGTTCGTCACTTCGGAAATTCGATAGAGTGCGTCTGGACAAAATAACCCAAAAAGACCAAATATTATAAGGTGGGAAGAAAAAGATTAATGAAGGAGAAAAGACTTTGAGAAACGCTTTAATCATTTTTTTGCTGATTTGTATATTTTCATTGTCGTTATCTGTGGACGGACAAACGCGGCGCCGGCGCGCTCCCAAGCGTAGCACCGCGACGGCGGCAAGAACCTCAGCGGCTGAACGAACCGCTGCCGAAGCCAAGATTGGTCGCGAAAAAGTCGCCACACAGATTAAGGTATTAAGCCAATTCCTTTACCTGTATGCAGGAATTTACAAAGGCATTGAATCGGTTGATCAGACCGCCCGGGCGCGCGACGCATCGTCGGTAACCGTAGAAGCAAACGAACGAAATAAAGCCAAAGTTAAAGAGAGTATAAGAAATATACGAGCCGGACTTGATAAGCTGGAAAGCGATTTTCGTTTCAGCCCGACCTTGAAAAATTATTATGCCTATCTAGCTGGGGTCGCCAGAATGGGTGCGGATGCTGAGGGTCAAGCTGGCGCGAACCGCTTTGATGAAGCAGGAAAATCGCTACTCAAAGCCGTTAATCAATTGACCGATGCAATGGTGTGGATACACTAACACTTGGTCTAAAGAGAGCGACCCGCGT